>JBKEAK010000061.1:0-4328 GCA_047972125.1 Halodesulfovibrio sp. | reverse complement strand
GGCTGCCACTTCATCAGTCATGTTGCCAAACACACGCGGTACGCTCTCCCAAGGCAATAAAAGGGATTTCGGTTCCGCACGCTCCATGCAGCACTCAATCCTGTCTATCCACGACATTCCGTTATGCTCAATAAAGGCACTTGTTACGTAAAATGCAGCAGGAACATGTAACTTTTCCAATACCGGAGCAGCGACGGAATAATTGTTCTCGAACCCGTCATCAAAAGTAACGGCAAACGATTTGGCGGGAAATCGTTTGCCCCGCACGTGGTGATCAACCACTTCTTCAAGACTCAATGCCGCGCCGCGGTTTGAGACACCATGCATCAATTGCTCGAAATACTGCAGCTCTATGTGCTTTCTATTATAATTTCGCACCCGATATTCACATTTCTCAACAACACCGTGAAACAGAAACATTGTCAAACTGTCATTGTTAAGAAACTTACTTAGCATTGTGACATCTCTTTCACGTATTTATTAAATTTAGATACGCACAGTTCTTTCATTTCCATAGGCATGAATGAATAATACCGCCCACATCCACGCTGCTTGCAGTGTATGAAACGCCCGCGTCTGACAAACATGTCAAGCGCGGAAACCGAGATATCAATACAAGACTTCGTATTGACAGATCTCAGCTCATGTAATTTCAGCTCCGGAGTAATTTTCAAGGATTCCTTCAGAATAATATCCCCGTCATCCAGTTTTTGATTCACGTGGTGTATCGTTGTCACAAGTCCGGAAAAATCATTGTGGTAGATAGACCACAAATGAGAATCAAGCCCTCTGTAGCGTTCCGGATCTCCTCCGTGAAGATTAATGCACCGTCCCGGGCAGACGGACAGAATTTCTTTCCGCAAACGCCCCGTTCCAAAAACCAGAACTACATCGGGTCCGTATTCCTTCAGCATACCCGAAGCCTGCGGCGAATTAACGGAATCGACCTGGTGCACGTCTCCAAAATCGGCAAGCCGCCCCTGCTCTCCGCTGAAGAACAGATTCCGCTCAAACGCGTCACGCTCCCTCTCGAAAGGATGATCCACCCTGAACGGCGGAGAAGCCGATACGGTCTCCGCCAGCACGAGATCGACAGGGTAAATTTTCTTCAATTCCCTCAAATAAAAGGCATGGTGGAGCGTATCTGTTGTCAGCAGTGCCAGTTTCATCAGGCCTCCGGTTCAAGCTTGTCGGGGGTTATCCACTCTCCGCCACAAACTCCGGCAATCAACCTCCTGCCAAGCAGTACGTTTTCCCTTCCGGGAGCCAGCCCACCGGCGGGGCGAACCCATGTTATGTCCTTCAATCCGACAATATCCCCCGCTGCCAGATCGCGCGCCGCCACAATGGAACGCCGCACCGCGGTCTCGTTGGCACCTTCGCTCGGGTGGAGCACTTCCCCGCCTGCCCCCAGCAACAGTTCCGTTTCCCGGATACGTTTCACCAAATCCCGCAGTTGGTCCGGCGTTGCCGACAATTGATGGTCGCGGAATGCCGATAAGTTGTTATCCAGTGTGAAATGCTTTTCGATAATTCTTGCCCCGCATGCCACTGCGCAGACCGCTGCCTCATTGCCCAGAGTGTGGTCCGAATAGCCGACAATTCCACCGAGCTCCCTTGCAAGCAGCCTGATCCGCGCGATATTCGCCGCCTCCGGTGGAACGGGATAACTTGTCACGCAATGCAGGAATGCCATGTCGGCCCTGATTCCCATATCACGGCAGGTCCGCTCGATCAGCGCCTTGGCAAACGCAAGCTGGGCGACCTGGGCAAGGCCGCAGGAAAGAATAACAGGCCTGCCCTGCCGGGCAACCTTTTCAATCAACGGATAAAAGGTATTATCGCCAGAGGATATCTTAAAGGCGTCGACAAGTGGCGCAAGCGTATCCACACTGAACAGATCGAACGGCGTGGAGATGAACAGCATGCCCGATTCATGTGCAAGCCGTTGCAACTGATGCAGCTCATCTTCGGAAAGCTCGAAACTCCTGAGCATTGCAAATCGTTCCTTCATGGAAGGCTGCACGTAGTGCTCCGTCCGGAACGTCTGAAACTTCACCGCATCCGCTCCGGCATCCGCCGCAGCATGCACCATTTCCACTGCGCGACCGTAGTCTCCTTCGTGGTTGTTGCCTATCTCGGCAATTATGAGCACCCGTTCAGAAAGGGCGTGGTCACCGATTTTCATCATTCTTTCTCCGCATGGTAATGCATGACGTACTGCGCACCGCTGATCCGGAACCCGAGGCTTTCATACAGGCGCATGGATGCCGTGTTGACCACCTGCGTGCCCACGTGCATCTCAGCGCGGGGTTCCATATTGTGCAGTGCAAACGCAATCATGGCAGAGGCGCGTCCGCTGCGACGGGCGCGTTCGGCCACGGCAATCAGGTCAATGACCAGAGCCCCGGGCGTGACCAGCAATTGCAGAAAACCGGCTATGCCGTCTGCATCTTCGCACACCACCATGGCGTCGCCGCGTTTGCCGCAGAAATAGTTACCGGCCCAGACGGCTTTCAGTTCACTGGCCACTGCCTGCGGAATGGCCGGATCAAGATGAAAGCGCGAATACTTGAAACTTGTCTTCGCCACATGCGCCACGGCCTCTGCATCATCCAAAGATGCCGGACGGGCAAACCGCATGCCGGTGAGGTCGCTGCCCGATGGCGGCAGCATGGCACCGGCCGGTCTTGTGAACGCCACGTTGGTATCCACAAGCCGGAAGCCCGCGCCTTCAAGGGCGTGGATGTTCCCCACCGCCTGCGGTGCCACCTTCACATAGGCGAACATGCCGCCCGCCATATGAGGGCGCAGAGCGGCCTGAACATCCTGCGCGCACAGGGAACAGGCCCTCCCGTCTTCAGTGGGCAGCTTCACGCAGTACGAGGGAACGCCCAGCATGCCGGACATCCACGCATCGTGCGCGACGCTCACTCCGGAACCGGCAACATCCTGCATGGCCGCTACCCGTACATGACCGACTTGCTGCCGGTGCTGAAGAGTTCCGCAGGCAGCGACTTGTACCACTTGATATACTCGGGAAAGCCGCGCTCAAGGGGCCACGAGGGGGTGAAGTCGAGCAGCTTCTTCGCCTTGTCCATGCACAGGGTGCCGCGGTCAGGCATGAGCTTATCCTTGGGCACGTATTTCGCCTGCACGCCGGGGAAGTGCTCTTCGATGAGGTCGGCCATGGTCTTCAGGCTGCAGGCGGCACCGTAGGTCATATTGAAGACCTCGTTACGGGCGTTGGGTGATTCGATAACCCGCGTCATGCCGGCCACCAGATCGTCGATGCAGGTGAAGTCCAGCTTGTCGGAACCGTCGCCCTGAATGGATATCTCCGTCCCGCGCAGGGCGTTTTCGATGAATACCTGTCCCACGCGGCGGCTCACGCAGCGGGGGCCGTACAGAGCCGAGGGGCGGATGATGGTGTAGTCCATGCCGAATGCCTGATTGTAGGCAATGACGAGCTTCTCGCCGCCGAACTTGAGGGCACCGTAGATGCCGAGGGGCTCGCAGTGGGAGTCCTCGGAAACCATGCCGCCCTCGAAATGCCCGTACACGAGCGAAGAAGAGAAATAGATGAAATGCTCAACCGTCTTGCGGCTGGCATCAAGGGCGTTTTCCAACGTGCGGAAGGAATGGTCGAAGGTGGAATACGGGTCCTTGTTCGATTTGTTGGCATGCGAAACCGCCGCGAGATGCACCACAACCTGCGGATTGACCAGCGCCACAAGGCGTGAGAGCGCGTGATAATCGCGGGCATCCTGGATGAGCACCTGGATGCCTGCCCTGCGCAGCATCTCCTGCCGCTGGTTGAGGAAGTGCAGATAGAGCTCGCGGTTGACCACATCGTGCTCCATGGACGAAAAGGCGAGCACGTTGTTGATGGACAAACCGTCAATGACGCTCACTTCCGCCCCAAGCTCCTTGAGGCGCAGCGCCATGTTGTGCCCGATGAATCCGCAGCCGCCGATGAGAAGGATTCGTCTGCCCTTGATCTGGTTCATTTTTCCTCCGAAATGGCTTTCTTGAGAGAGTCAACAATGTACCGCATGTCGTCAGGTGTAAGATGAGGCCCCACGGGAAGCGCCACCGAGCCGTAACTGATGGACGCAGCCACCGGACAGCAGGAACAATCATAGCCGTATTTTTCTCTGTAATATGTCATATGCGGAACGGGCGCGGGGTAATAGACGCTGGTTCCTACTCCCATTTCGCCAAGGCGCTGCATGAGTTGCGGGCGCTTTTGCGCAAGCCCGTCGCCCAGCATGACCGACATGCAGTAATAACTGCTCTGATACCCGCCCTGAGTGGAGAGGAACAGG
>JBKEAK010000060.1:0-12280 GCA_047972125.1 Halodesulfovibrio sp. | reverse complement strand
CCCGCCAATTCCGACAATTCGCGGATAACGCCCGCAGCCTGCATGGTGTCCTTGAAAATGAAGATGGACGCCACCACACCCAGCATGACCCACAGGTGTTTGTTCGTCACCGAGCGGACAACAATGGACATGCTGCCGGGGTTCTGCCCCACCGCAACCAGAATAGATGCGGAAAGCGCGAGAATCACGCCATATTCAAAGGGAACGGAAGGCATGAACAGGCTTATGCCCACCTCCATGCCCACGGCGCCAAGAATGGCCACAAGCAGCGGCAGGCCGAAACGCAGCACCTTGCAGTGATCGCGCTCGTGCACCTCGCCTGAGGCCTCGGCGTCCAGTTCAAGCACACCGGGACGCAGCATGAAGAACCAGCCGAGTGCAAGCATCACGGCCATGCCCGGTAATCCGTACAGGGCTATATGCCCTATGGAAAGGCCGGTAATGGATGCGGCAAGGATAATGCCCGGATACAGGGGCCACCATGTTTCCCACACGTGCCGGAACCAGTAGTTCAGCAGCACCCGGTCGCGGGCGGGCACGCGCAGCTTTTCCGAAACACTGCCCAGCATGGGGGCAGAAAACACCGCGCCACCCGGCATGGGCAACAACCCTATCAGCACGGGAAAAAATACCAGTCGCAGACGCGGATGCCGCAGATAGCCCGAAAGGCTGTCCATGAGCCGCCCTGCCTGCCCCGTCTTATCCAGCACATCGCTCAGCAGCAGAATAAGCGCCACGATGACCGCCAGAAAGACCGTCTGCGGATGTGCGAGCGCCTCGCCCACGGTTACCGGCCATAGAGAGGCAGGCAACTTGAACAGCAGGGCCATGGTCATGCTGCCAAGGCAGATGGAGAGCATAAGCCCCAGCCTGCAGCGGATGGCGGTGAGCATGATGATGAAAACAGCGGCAAGCTTGAAGAGCGGCATGAAGGATACAAAGGCGGACATGGAATTACCTCGGCGGTTACAGCAAGTACCCACACCCATTCTACCCTTTCAGGCCGTTTGTAAAGATGGATTGCGTAATCAGTCCATATGCGAACGAACTGCACGAGTAAGAAGCGCCACCCCCGCCTTCTGTGGCAGCGTATAAACCGGAAGACGTAGGCCAGAAGTGGGGAGAAGACCGGAACCATGGGACTGAACCGGGGAACCCTGCCGGGAACGGCTGGTTGAATCTGCTCTGCAGATCACTCCGCACGCAGCTGAGGAACGGCCTCTTCAAGGACACGGCAATGGGAAGGAGTGAGCACCGGCTGCAGCAGCTGGGCAAAATCCAGCAGCGGCTTTTCCGTTGCGCTTTCTGCCTGCACCACGGACAACCGCTCCAGATCCTCGCACAGCAGCCCGCGCAGTGCGGGAAAATCCGCCAGCAGGCACAGTGCAGCCGTATAGGGCGCGGCAATATATCCTGCCGCTTCGGGGCGCGCAGCAGCCGCATGGCGGAAAAGATCGGTCATGGCATAGACCAGATAGAGCAGGTCGAAATACAGAAAAAGCGTGTCCGCCCTGCCCGATGCCTCCATGCGCTCGCGCAGGGTGTGCAGCAGAACATTACAGGCTTCATCAAGGGGCCGCCCCGCATCAAGCGCAGCTTTCAGATGATAGCCATGCCAGCGCCAGCCGCGCTTCACGATCACATGGCGCGGCAGCAGGCGAACCTCGCTTGCGAGCGCATCCGTTGTCAGCACAAGGCGGTAGCCGCCGGCAAGCAAGCGTTCGCAGAAGCGGGCGTCTTCCCCGTATTGTTCCTGATACTCGCCAAATCCGCCCGCTTTGCGCCACACCTCGCCACGCAGCAGCCACACCCCACCGGAAACAAAGGAAACATCACCGGAAACGCCCATCTGCAAACTATAGGCATGGGCAGTGTAACGGGCAGCGGGGCTGTCACCCGAGGCATGCAGAAGCGGCGTGGCAGCTATGCCCACATCCGGCGTTGCTGCCAGTGGCAGGCAGGTGCGCAGCCAGTCGGGAGACAGGCGTACATCGTTATCCATGGAAAGGATGAACCGCGACGTTGCCGCGCTCAGACCGGTACGTTTGGCCTCGGTGCGCCCCCTGTTCGCCTCATGGCGGATGATGGAGAGCGGCAGCAGGCTCCACCCGCTGACAAAGGGCGCTGCAGACCCGTCATCCACCACGATGACCCTGCGTGGCAGCACGGACCACATGCTCACGGATTCCAGCAAGGCATGCGTGTGGGCGGCATCGTCACAGGTGTAGGTGACCAGCGTTACATCGGGTCTGAGCGCGTGGGCTGCGGACAAGGCGTGCTCCGTTTGCGACAGCAGGCCCGCTAGCATTGCCGCTGCAGGCCGCATCGGTGTGTTCACCAACTAGAAAATTCGTCCGGATGTGTCCTTTTCGCCGGGCAAGTCCAGATTTGACCGGTTTCGACCGGTTTCGACCGGATCAGATCGGATCAGATCGGATCAGATCAGTTTCGACCAGATCAGACCAGACTCGGGCGTTTTGATTGACCACGGCTGGACATGGGCCGCCCCAGCCTGTAGATACTGAAGTAATCAGACCTGCATACAGCGTATCCCGACGGGGAGGTTACCATGACTGCTTATGAACATACATCGGCCGAATCCGCAACCCGCACAGAAACCGACAGCATGGGCCCCATAAAGGTGCCAGCCGACAGGTACTGGGGGGCGCAGACACAACGCTCGCTCAAATATTTCGCCATCGGGCACGACATCATGCCCGGGGAGATCATCCGGGCCTTCGGCCTGCTCAAAAAAGCGGCTGCACAGGCCAACAGGGAGCTTGGCAAGCTGGCCCAGGACAAGGCCGATCTCATAATCGCCGCTGCGCAGGAAGTGCAGGACGGCAAACTTTCCGGTCACTTTCCGCTGCACGTATGGCAGACAGGCAGCGGCACGCAGACCAACATGAACGCCAACGAGGTCATTGCCAACCGTGCCATAGAAATGGCTGGCGGCGTGGCGGGCAGCAAGCAGCCCATACACCCCAACGACCACGTGAACATGTCGCAGTCATCCAACGACACCTTTCCCGCTGCCATGCACATTGCCGCAGCTCTCATGCTCTCGCATGATCTCATTCCCGCCGTGCGCTACCTGCGTGTGGCCCTGCAGGACAAGGCCGCGCGATGGGACCATATCGTCAAGATAGGCCGCACCCACCTGCAGGATGCCGTGCCCATGACACTGGGACAGGAATTTTCCGGCTACGTGGCCCTGCTGGATGAAAATCTGGAACGGCTGGAAGCAATGCTGCCGCATCTCTTTAAACTCGCACTGGGCGGCACGGCCGTGGGCACGGGGCTGAACACCCACCCGCTGTTCGCCAAGACCGCCGTAGCCAATATTGCGGAAGAAACCGGCCTGCCCTTTGTGCCTGCCGCCAACTTTTTCGCGGCCCTTTCTGCGCACGATGCCGTGGTCATGACCAGCGGAGCACTCAAAACGCTGGCCTGCTCGCTCATGAAAATCGCCAACGACATCCGCTGGCTTGCCTCCGGTCCCCGCAGCGGCATAGGCGAGCTGGAGCTGCCCGCCAATGAACCGGGCTCGTCCATCATGCCGGGCAAGGTGAACCCCACTCAGAGCGAGGCCATGACCATGGTCGCCGTGCAGGTCATGGGGCTGGATGCGGCCATCGGCTTTGCCGGTTCGCAGGGCAACTTTGAACTGAACGTGTTCAAGCCCGTAATGATCTTCAACCTGCTCACGGGCATGCGCCTGCTTTCCGACACCTGCCGTTCGTTCACCGACCATGCCGTGAAGGGACTGCTCGCCAACGAAGCTTCCATTGCCCGCCATGTGGCAGCATCGCTCATGCTGGTCACGGCCCTTGCGCCGGAAATCGGCTACGACAAGGCCGCCGAAGTGGCCCACAGAGCGCATGTGGAAGGCGGCACGCTCAAGGATACCTGCCTGAAACTCGGTTACCTGACTGCTGAGCGCTTTGAGGAGATCGTGCAGCCGCTGAAGATGGCCAAGCCGCACGGGTAGTAATCGCGGGCTTCACAGGCGGAAAACCGCCGCTGAAGGGCAGCCGGCATGATATCGTTACAGGGGGGACGTATCGTCAGGGCATACGCCATCAAACGTGTGCCTCGCTTGTGTGCGCCCCTATACGCCACCGGCCACGCCTGCGTTGCGCCCCTGCCCGAAGGCGGAGTCAACATGCGTACATTTCAGGTTTTTTCTGTACTCCGCCTGCCTGCGCAGATACACTCCACCGCAACCAACGGCACTGCATTACAACCAGATCTCCGCACACTGAGACCCACGGCATGCGAACCATAGGCGAACTACTGAAACGGCTTGCTCCCCCCGCACTGATTATGCTGCTGCTCTGGCAGGTGGCAGCCGAGGCGGTCATGCTGCTGCGCGACGTGGAATTTCCCACCCCGTGGAGCACCCTGTTGCGGCTGGTGCAGCTTGCCGCAGGCGATCCCCTTTCCGGCAGCTCCATATATGTACATATAGAAGCCAGCCTCAGGCGGTGGGCTGCAGGATTCGGCTTTGCCGCTGCCGCCGGTATGACCTTCGGCCTCGTCGCGGGACAATCCCGCCGCATCGGCAGGCTGACCGAAGGCATACCGCAGACATTGCTGCTCGTCCCCGGCCTTGCGTGGGTTCCCGTTGCCATTCTGCTTTTCGGCATCGGCGAGCATTCCACCATTTTCATGATAGCCATGGCCGCCTTTGCCCCCATTGCCATCAACGTGCTTTCCGGCGTGCGCAACATCGACCCCAAGCTCATCATGGCTGCCCGCATGCTCGGTGCAGGAAGACACACATTATTTTTCAGGGTACTCATCCCCGCCGCCATGCCCGCCATGCTCAGCGGACTGCGCATCGGGCTCGGCACGGCATGGCGCGTGCTTGTGGCGGCAGAAATGGTTGTAGGCACCGGCACCGGACTCGGGCACTCCATCATTCAGGCTCGCTGGACACTGGATTACACCTCATCCTTTGCCTGCATCGTCACCATTGTGGCACTTGGCCTTTTCTTTGAGCACATTCTGCTGCGCCAATTAGAAAAACGCACTATCGCGCGCTGGCAGCCTTCCGGAGGCCGCCCGTGATCGTGCTTGAAGATGTCCGCTTCGACTACGGCGCAGCCGCGCCTCCGGTACTTGCCGATCTCAATCTCACCATAGGCCACGGTGAATTTGTGTGCATCCTCGGACCCAGCGGATGCGGCAAGACCACCCTGCTACACCTGATAGCAGGGTTTGCGCTCCCCACACGGGGCAGAGTGCTCTGCAACGGTACCGCAGTGGCCGGTCCCGCCCCTGACCGGGGAGTGGTATTTCAAGACGCGGCCCTGTTCCCGTGGCTGACTGTCCGCAAAAACGTGGCATTCGGCCTGCGCATGCAAGGCCTGCCCGCAGCACAAATACATGCCACGGCAGAAGACCTGCTGCATGCCATGGGGCTCTCTTCCCATGCGGACAAGCACCCCCACGCTCTTTCCGGCGGCATGCGCCAGCGCGTGGCCATTGCCCGCGTTCTTGCCCTGAAACCACGAGTGCTGCTCATGGACGAGCCGTTCAGCGCGCTGGACGCGAACTCCCGCGAACGCCTGCAGGACGAGGTGCTGCGCCTGTGGCAGGAATACCGCATGACCGTGGTTTACGTAACGCACAGTGTGGACGAGGCAGCCTATCTTGCCGACAGGGTGTTCCTGATGGAAGATCCGCCCTGCGGACGCTATGCCGAAGTTCATTGCGGAGCCCGCCGCGTGCGTTCCAGAACCGACGACAACTACAGAAGCATTCAGGAAAACCTGCGGGTAGAACTTGGCAAACTCCCTTGCTGCATCCCTCTTCAACCGGAGTCGTTATCATGAAACACCGTTCCATACTTGTACCCGCAACGCTGCTGTTTCTTCTCATATGCGCTTCGCTGCTTCCGGCCTCCGGCCTGTATGCGGAGTCGCCTGCTCCCCTGCGATTTGCCTTTCAGGACAGAATAGGCAGTGTCATCCCCATCGTCGCCGACACCATGGGCTACTTCAAAGAAGCGGGAGTGGACGTGGAAGTGCTCCGGTTCAGCAGCGGTCCTGCCTGCGCCGAAGCGCTGTATACCGGAGCCGCCGATATGGCGGGCATGGGTGATACGGCCGCAATCATAGCCGTTTCCCGCAGCAGCAAATTCTCCATCGTGGCCAGCCACGCCGCAGGTGAACACCGCCACCGCATCATGATGCGCAAGGGTGCGCCTTTCACCTCGCTCAAGGACCTTAAGGGAAAGAAAATTGCCGTAAAAAAGGGTACCTCCACATACGGGGGGCTGCTCGGAGCACTGAAGGCCGCAGGCATGAGCACGGCGGATGTGCAGATAATCGACCTGACCCCGCCTGCCATGACCGAAGCGCTGCTGGCCGGTTCCGTGGATGCCTTTGCCGCCAGTGAACCGACGCCTTCCGCTGCCGAACAAAAAGGCGCACAGCAGCTTGCCACGCTGGGCGGACAGGGCAACGAATACCCCATTCTCATGGTAGCGAATGACAACTACGCCACCAAGCACCGCGACGAGGTCGTCCGCCTCATGCAGGCGCTGAAAAAGGCCGAAGAATACACTGCAGCCCACCCTGCCGAAACCGCAGCCATCATGGCAGCCCAGACGGGCCTCACAGAACCCACTGCCCGCAAGGCCATGTCGCTGCACAGCTACAACCTGAAGCTGGATGACCAGATACGGCGCAGCCTTGAAACTATTGCCCTGTTCCTGCAGGAGCAAGGCATCATCAAACAGGTGCCGGACATGAACAAGGCCATCAGGCCGGAATTCATAGAAGCGGTCAGGTAACTTTTCTTCAGCTGCACCGCGACAACCGGAAACAGACTCTTTGGCAAAAAACGACTCGATTCGCTGACAAAAAAAGCCGGAGGCATGTGCCTCCGGCTTCTTCATTTTCCGATTGTCTCAGGTTTGCTAGTCAGCAAACACGAAGCTTCTGTCATTGATGGAGGCCAGTTCGTCCTTGGCCTGCTCGGCGCCTTCCACCTTGGAGTAGGGGCCAACCTGCACGCGCCACAGGTTGCGCGTATCATCAAATACCACGCGGCAGGGCTTGCCCTGCGTTACCATGCGGTCTTTCAGGCCTTCTGCGTTACTCTGCTTGCCAAAGGCACCTATCTGCACGAAATAGCGTCCCTCAGGCAGATAGACTTCGGGATTAGGCTTGGCAGCCACGGCCTTGGAAACAAGGGAGAATGAGCTGGACTGCGGCTCATCCTGCAGGGTGGCTTCCGCAATGGCCGTATCGTTGGGGGTCTGCAGCGCTTCCACGCGGACCCGGGCAGTGCCTGTTTCGGCCATGCCGATTTCCTGCGCGGCCGTGTAGGTCAGGTAGAGAATGCGATCCTTGAAGAAGGGACCACGGTCGTTGACGCGCAGCACCGTGGACTTGCCCGTCTCAAGGTTGGTGACACGCACGGGGGTGTTGAAGGGCAGCAGCTTGTGCGCCGCAGTCATGCCGTACATGTCATACACTTCACCGTTGGCGGTCTTGCGACCGTGAAAATCTTTGCCATACCAGGAGGCGTAGCCTTCTTCCACAAATCCGGCAGCAGAAGACATGGTCGTGTAGGAACGACCATTAATGGTGTAGGTTCTGGGCTTCTGCCATTTGGATGGCGGCTGCAGCGGCGCGGGGCCGGAAGATTCGGCCTGCGGCGCGGGCTTGTAGGAATCCGGGGGAGAGACGGTCTTCTTGGCACAACCGGCGGACAATGCCAGTGCTGCCAGCATGATGCAAACAAATATCAACGGCAGAGACTTCTGTCGCATGGTTCCTCCGTAAGGTGTCAGCATAGGGTGATACCGTCTCTATATATACTCTAGAATCCAATGTCGCAAGCTTCGCATGCAGGCACGGGAGAGCCGCGTCTCCCGCGCCCGCCGCGAAAATGCTTATAGCATCGGGCTCCGGTCATGGAGCCCGACCTGTCATATTATCGTTCTATCTGCTGAATGCCTTCCAGCTGCCAGAAGTCTTCGGGACGGTTACGGTCACGGCTGAAGTGCCACAGTTCGCGATCCTGTCTGGAATGCGCATCGTCGTCTTCGCGCAGCATGACATCATACAGCACGGAGGCGATGATCTGGTGGCCCACCTCGCGCGCCTCTATGAGCTGCGGGGCAACGAGCAGCAGTTCGGTCCTGCCGGGGGCGGGATCTTCCTCAGCCTGCCGCGCAATTTCTTCATACACTTCATCGGAAGTGAACTGGCGGATATCCTTGAGGTCCCGCTTGTCCCACGAGGACTGCAGGCGCACGTACATGGCCTTGGCACCCTGCAGGAATTCATCAGGATCGAACCCGGCGGGCAGGTCAGGACCGGAAGCCTGAGCAGCACCCCCGCCAAGGTTACCCCAGGCATTGGCAGAACGCTCGTGCATCTGCGCGCCGCCCGGCTGCGGGCCAACACCCTCGGCAGCCATGCGCCGTGCACGCAGGAAGCGGAACAGCATGAACAGGCCACCGCCTATGAGCAGCATATCCAGCAGGCCCGGGCCGCCGCCGCCAGCGCCACCACCAAACAGCATGGACCCTATCAACCCGCCCATGAGCAGTCCGCCCATCATGCCGCCAATGCCGCTCCTGGCTCCCATGGGCTGCCCTGCAGCACCCTGATTAGCCTGCTGGCCCTGCTTGGCCTGCTCGCCGGTCTGCGTCCGCGAAGGCGTGGTAGGGGCCTGTGCCGGAGTCTGCGCGCTGCGCTGGTAGCTGGGCTTGCTGCCAAACGACTTGCCGCCGCCCATCTTTCGGGCGTCCGCCGTGTCATGCATGAGCGCAAACGCGCCTAAGGTCATGCAAAAGATTACAAGTACTGACAACCATCTTCTGTTCATGGTTCGGTTCTCCCGTTTTCCTTGTCGGTTAATGGTTCATGTTCCAAAGAGGGGCCATAGTATCTGCAAAACGCTTTGTCCAATGCCCTTGGGCAGCGCGTAGTGCCGGTTGACCATGCCCCCGGACTCCACATGTGAAAAACGGCCCCCCGTTCCGCATGCCGCAAGGCATGCAGAGCGGAAGGCCGCAGGATTCCGTTTGAAGGACTGCTAGTACAACTCGCCGGGATGCAGGTCGTCGTCCAGTTCACCCTGCCGCTTGAGCAGCTGTTCGAGCTGGATGTCTGCACCGATAACGCCGGTGATGTTGTCGTTCTCGTCCGTCACGGCAGCGGAAACCGTAAGAATCAGCTTGCTCGTGAAGACGGAGGAATACAGGTCCGTGATATGCAGCTGGCCGGTTGCCATGGGCTGAATGAACCACGAACGGTTGGAGAAATCGTATCCGGGAGCCAGTTCCGCATACTTGTGCTTGTTGGCTTCGTCCGTGATTTCCGCAGCAATGAGCTTGCCCTTGGCATCCGTGAGGTAAAGGTACTGGATGAAGGGATACTCTTCTGCAAACTCCTTGAGGCAAACCTGATTGTCCTTGCCCAGATGAATTTCGCAATCCTCGGCAAGGCGCACAATAAGGTGTGCCGCAAGGTCGTTGGCCACGCTCTTCAGGTGGTCGAAATCGGATGCGAACAGTTCGGGCAGGTAACGCTTCACCAGCTTGATCATTTCCTTGTTGGAGAAGGAGGTGTTACGGCCCTGTTCGTATGCCATCATGATGCGGTCGTAGATCTTGCCCACAGCGGGGTGCTTCTTGGAAACAGCCTTGTCCGCAGGCACCTTGAGGTAGTGGTTGATCCAGTAGGCAACACCGGCGCGGCCCGACTTGTCGGTAATGATGATGGGCACGGCACGGTTGAGAATCTTCTTGGTGTCGAAGATGTTGTAGATCTCTTCGTTCTTGGCCAGACCATCCACGTGAATGCCTGCGCTGGTGGCGTTGAAGTCCTTGCCGACAAAGGGATAGTTGTCGGGAATGCTGTAGGCCAGCTCGGTTTCGAAGTATTCCGCGATATGCGAAATCATCTGGGTGTTGGCCATGTCGTCTTCGCCGGTCAGCGAAATGTATTCGATGATCAGCGCTTCAATGGGCGTGTTGCCGGTGCGCTCGCCAAAGCCGAGCAGCGTGCCGTTTACACCGCCGCAGCCGTAAAGCCAGGCGGTAACCCCGTTAACCAGCGTTTTGTGGAAGTCGTTGTGACCATGCCATTCCAGCCACTTGCCGGGCACGCCCGCTTCATCAGTAAAGGCGCGCACGATGCGGGGCACGGAGCGCGGCAGGGTTGCGCCGGGATACGGCACACCGTAGCCCATGGTATCGCACAGGCGAATCTTCACGGGCAGGCCGCTTTCCTTGGAAAGCTCCATAAGCTTTTCGGCAAAGGGCAGACAGAAGCCGTGGATGTCTGCACGGGTAATGTCCTCGAAATGGCAGCGGGGAGAAATGCCCCATTCAAGGGCCTGCTCGATCACGTCGAGGTAGTTGCGCATGGCCTTTTCGCGGTCAAGGCCGAGCTTCAGGTACAGGTGGTAGTCCGAAACCGAGGTGAGCATGCCCACTTCGCGGAATTCCATGTCCTTGGCAAGCTTCAGGTCATCCTTGTTCGCACGAATCCAGCCGGTGATTTCCGGGAACTTGTAGCCCTTTGCACGGCAGGCTTCGATGGCGCGGCGGTCCTTGTCGGAATACATGAAGAATTCCGAAGCACGGATAAGGCCGCTCATGCCGCCCAGCTTGTGCATCAGTTCGAAAATGGATTCGATCTGTCTGACAGTATAGGGAGGGCGCGCCTGCTGCCCGTCGCGGAACGTGGTGTCCGTGATGAACATGGGGTCCGCGGGTCGGGGCATGAGAAAAATATCGTCAAACGCAATTCGGCTGATCTTGGTGTAGGGGAACAGCTCGCGGTACAGCTCGGCCCTGTCGGGGTTGTCGAGATTGAGCTTGGTCGTGGGCCTGTTCAAATGCAAAAGACTCATGAGACCATTACCCTCCTTGGGGAATTAGACTGTAGCAGTGCCTCGGCTTCGGCAAGCACCGCCTTGGCGCGCTTGCATGCCGGATTAAGCCGGACACCCTCATGGGCGGCCCTGCATGCCTCTTCGGGGCGGCCGCATTCAATTAGGCCCTCTGCCGCCTGAATGTACATCCGTTCAGGCACATCCTGATATATGCTCGATATCAGGGCATCGTATTGTTCCTTGAACACGCTGCGGACAAGGTCGTTCTTGTCGAACAGCAATCGCGCCAGCAGGCGGTTTTCGCCCTGACGCGCGTAATATCTGCAGATCAGTTCCCGGCTCTGCTCAACGATGAAGGTAACACGGCGCACTTCGCGCTCTATGCTCTCGCGGGTCTGAAACAGCACCGCGCCGAGCGAATCGCCCAGCTCCTGCACGTCCTCATATTGGTCCTGCCGCTTGAGGGCACGGAACATGGGCGCATAGTGCTGCTGCTGATACGCATCTTCCTTCAGCTTGATGCATTCGTGGAATATGTAACCGATGGCCCAGTCGAGCATGCGGGCAACCACATGATCGTCCGGGTTGGTGCGGAACAGGTGGTGCGCGGTGTCCTTAAGACGCCACAACAATCCCTTGTTCATCATGTTGCCCAGCAGGTCGCGCATGGCAGCGAACGAAACAGCCCCGTTCTCGTCGAACCGGGCGAACTGGTCTTCCAGCTCTTTCGCGGTCATGCAGAAATCGCGCATCACATCTCGCGCAAACTCATTTTTATTGGCTTCGATCCAGCGTCGGGACATTCGGTACCACTCCACGGTGAAAGAAAGGGACTATACACAGAATTGGCGGAAACGCAAAATAGTTCCCAAACACGCCATAATATCCTAAAAATATTCATTATTATGTACAAAAAACGCGTTCAGCCATGCCTTGAGCTGCCAGCGAAAACAATATTGTAAAACGCAAGGAAACGCCCAAGCCCCAAGGGTTTGCGTCGAAATCACTACGCGCGTCCGGTCTGCCTGCGGAATCCCTCAAACAACCCGGGGATCAGAGCATGCAAAGCGATTCATCGCAGCAGGTTTTGATGAATTCACTATAGGTATGGAGAATGCGCCGTTCACCGGCAATCCTATCACTGCTCAGCGGCAGAACCGGGTGTTCCTGCACCAGCCGCTCAAGCCAGTCCCACACGGGAATGGCGTGCATTCCCTCCCCGAGCACCTCGTTCTTCTGCACCGCCACAAGCATGGCCTCCTTGGTGTCGGTTATGAGCACCAGAGGCACCGGACCGCCGGGAAACAGCCGCGCCGCCGCAAGGCTTTCCCTTCTGTAGGTATTCACCTGTCCGGGGCAGAACAGCAGAATGAGCATGGGGCGCTGTTCGGCATCGTACACGGCAAGATCTATG
>JBKEAK010000059.1:0-13475 GCA_047972125.1 Halodesulfovibrio sp. | reverse complement strand
TGGGAGCATCGGGGTCGTAGACGGTAAGGGCAAAACTGCGGGTACCGGCGGGCGGGGTTGTCCAGTTGAGTGCGGGCGAACGGTTGTCACCGTCGCAGCCGAAGCCCTTGTACACCTGTGCGGCGGAGAGCATGCCGCCTTCGGTCATGTCGGGGCTGGAAAGGGTGAAATCAGAGGCAAGGGCCGCCGATGCCGAAAGCAGCAGGGCCAGACAGGTAGAAAGCACTGTGATACGCATGGGTATTCTCCTTTTGAAGAGGTTGCATGCGGGTATCATGCTCCCTTCTGCAGGAGAATGCGCTCACGAAACGGCCATTTGCTGTCCCGTAACGGACAAATGCGCTCCGTTTGCCGCATTGAGCCGGAGCACCTCGGCAGGAGCCAGCCCGAACCGTTCCCTGAACAGCACGGCAAAGCGGGAGGGAGAATCGTAGCCGCACCGTGCTGCCACCTCACCCACACTGCCCGCGCTGGTCTGCAGCATGGAAAGCGCCGAGTTCAGGCGCACATCTCGCAGCACGGTCCGCAGGCTGGTGCCTTCCGCCTCAAGGCGTCTGCGCAGGGTGCGGTCGCTCACGGCCAGATGCCGTGCAATGCCTGCCACATCCCACTTGCGGGCGGGGTCCATGCCCACCATGAAGGCGCAGCGTGCGCTCCATGTTGCGGCCTTGTCCCAGATGGAAGGCAGGCAGGTGCTGCGGGCGGCAATGAGCGCAAGCACCGTTTCAAGACAGAGCGAAAGCACGGCCTGCTCGTCCGGGCACTGGTGCGCCATATCCAGAAAGTGCGCAATGGAGCCGATGAGCGGCGCATCGACCCGCACCCGCAGGCCATCCGTCACCGTTCCGGTCTCCGGACCGGGGGATGCGCATGCCAGACCGGCAGCCCGTGCGAGCTGCTCTTCATCGAATGCAAGACACAGGGCCATGTACCGGCCTGAAACGCTGTCGGGATGGTTTTCCACGCTGAACGGAATGCGGGGCGGCAGCATGAACATGCTCCCTGCGGGAAAGACCGTGCTTGCCTGCCCGGTGGAAAGCACCTTTTCTCCCTGCAACACCAGAACAGCACAGGCACCGGAAAACATGACAGAGTGCAGCCTGTGCCACTGCACGGCATGGACGGTGGTGTAGGCGTTGACTGGCAACCCTGCGGCTGATTGCGAAGAGGCCGGAACCCACTCCAGCCGTTGCATGAGAGAGGCAAGCATATGGCCCGTCTAGCAGCAGCCCCGGGAAAAGGCAAACACGCGGCATTCGCTGTCTGCACTCATGAAGCCATGCAACGTGTTGGAAAAAATGCCTATATTACATACTTCTTCTGAAACGTAACTGACCGCATCAAGCCCTGTGGTCCTTCGCAAAGCCTGCTCGCCCCCCGTAACAAACAAAGCCACGCCGAACCTTGCCTAGCCGGCCTTCCCTTTCCCCAAACAGCCACCTGCCAAGAAAAATTCCTCAGCCAAATCAGGAACAAATCCTGCTTTACTTCCATCAGTACCTTCTATCGAATATGTTATAATTGGTTCCAAAACGTCATACGGTACAAGGTAGAATTGGAATCAGGCCCGGAGCTGGTGCGCTGCAGCCGCTTTCAAGGAGGACTGCCTTTTGACAAGACAACCCGCAGTTGCAAAAGAGGCGGCGGGCAACCGGGAAAACCGGTTGAATATTCCCACCAAACTCTATGGACGCGACACCGTCATAGACGAGATGGTGCGCTCCTTTGAAGGCGTGTGCCAAGGCGATGGCATGCTCATGCTCGTGCCGGGTTATTCCGGCGTGGGCAAGACAGCGCTCGTGCAGCAGCTCAAAACACCCGCCTTCCGGCGCAACGGCTTTTTCTGTCAGGGCAAGTTCAACCAGTTTCAGCAGGGGGTGCCCTATTTCGCCATTCAGCAGGCGCTGACAGACCTGCTGTATCAGCTGCTCCGCGACGAAGAAGCCCGCCGCAACGAATGGCGGGATAAACTGCTTGAAGCCGTGGGTAATCTCGGCCAGCTGCTTATTGACCTTTCACCGAAGTTCGAAGCCCTCATCGGCCCGCAGCCGCAGATTGCCAACATAAATCCCATGGAAGCGCGCCACCGCTTCACCGGCCTTTTCAGGGACATCATCAAGGTGTTCTGCAAGCCAGATCATCCCCTTGTGCTGTTCATAGACGACTGGCAGTGGGCAGATCAGGCATCGCTTGAACTGCTCAAGAACCTCGGCATAGGCAGTGATCTCAACTACATCCTTGTTGTTGCCGCCTACCGCGACAACGAGATTCACGCCTCGCACCCTTTTCTCTCCGTACTCAATGAACTGAAGATACTGGGTATTCCAGCCCTAACGCTGGAGGTTAAGCCCCTGCATTTTGACTACGTGGGCCAATTTGTCCGGGACACCCTGCAGCCCTCGGTTATCAAGTTCGAAGGGCTGGCCCGCATCATTCACGACCGCACACACGGCAACCCCTTTTTCATGCATGCCTTTCTTGAATTCATTCACGACTCCGGGTTGCTGCAATATGATACCGCAAAACGCGCATGGCGGTGGAGCGGCAACAAAAAGGATACAGAGGCTTTTCCGGAAGACGTTGTATCACTGTTCGCAAAAAGGTTCCGCCAGCAGGCCCCCGGCAAGCAGAGGCTGCTGTTTCAGGCGGCAAGCCTTGGCAACGTGTTTGAGCTTGAGCATTTGTGCATGGTGAGCGGACATGACCGGCAGGGCTGCCTTGATCTTCTGCACTCCGAAGTGCGCAAGGGGCTGCTTATCCCGCTCAGCGCCGAACTGCCTGTGCAAAGCTCCACAGAGCTGCCCACATACATTCGCTTCGTCCATGACCGCGTGCAGCAGGCGGCATACAGCCTTGTGCCCGAGGCTGAGCGCCCAGAGGAAAAGCTCGCCATTGGCAGAATGCTGTTCAATACCCTGAGCCAAACGGGCCTTGCCGACCACCTGTTCGAAATTACAAGGCATATGAATGCGGGCATGCACCTGATGGTTGATCCCGCAGAGCGTATTCTGCTTCTGCAACTCAACGTGCGTGCAGCCCGCAAGGCCAAAGGGGCCTCCGCCTTCAATGCCGCGCTCGGATTTCACAGGGAAGCCGGTGAACTGCTGAACGACCCGGCCACGGCAGACAGGGCATGGCAGGACCACCATGAAGGAACCATGGCCTTCTTTCTGGAATGGGCGGAAACGGAATTTCTCGAAGGCGACCAGGCCCGATCGGTTGAGCATATCAATACTGCCATGGACCACGCCACCACATCGCTGGAACGGGCCGAAGCCCAGCGGGTGCTCATTGTGCAGTATACCCTGCAGGCGCGATACCCCGAGGCCATTGCCGCCGGTCGCAACGGGCTGGAAGCCCTTGGCATCTTCCTGCCCCACAACAATTACGAAACCATGCGCGACAGGGAAATACGGCGGGTACGGGCGCAAATCGGCAACCGTTCCGTTGCCTCGTTCTTCGACATGCCGGTGATGACACATCCCGAAATGCGCAAGGCAACCCAGCTGCTCATCACCATGGGACCGCCATGCTATCGCTCGCACCAGCCTCTGTGGTCCGTGCTGGTACCCAAAGTGGTGAACCTTGTGCTCGAATACGGCAACATGCCGGAGGTGGGCTACAGTCACACGGCCCTTGCCGGACTGCTCATATGGGTTGAGAACGATTTTACTCTTGCGCGGGAGTTTACCGACCTTGCCTCCAGCCTCATGACACGCACATTCGAATCACCGTCCGACAGTAGCGTTTTTCATCTCATGATAGGCAGCTCAGCCCGCCACTGGTTCCACCATATGAGCCGCTCCAGTGTGGACTATGCCGACGCCTATGAAATAGGCTCGCGGTTCGGCAACCTGCAATACGCAGCCTATGCCTTCGGGCACGACATGTATTGCCGCTTCTTTCAGGGCACGCCGCTGCTCAGGCTGCGCAAGGAAACAGAGCATTCCCTCAATTTCAGCCGCACCCGCCGCAACCAGTGGGCCATTGATCTGCTGGAAGGCGGCTGCCGCATCATAGACGAGCTGACAGGCGAAATCACGACAGGCAGCCGGAACTGGGAGAGGAACTACCTGCACGGTGTGGACAGCCACGACAACATTCAGGTTGCCTGCATTTACAATGTGCTGCGCTCCTTCATGCTCTTCCTTTCCGGCGACCACCAGAAGGCCCTGCACTATTCTGACATGGCAGACAGCATCATCCCTTCTGTCGGGGTGCAGGGGCTGCTCCCGTGGCCCGAACATCTGCTCATCCGGTTCATGATCCTTGCCGCGCTGCAAGGCAGCGTCAAAGCCAGAGACAGGCACGTACGGCTGCCCGAAATGGAAGTCATTCTGGAGCGCCTGCGGATCTGGGCGCAACACTGCCCTGAGAACTACGCATTCAAGCTCAGTCTGGCAGAGGCAGAAATGGCGCGCCTTGCCAATCGCCACGGCGACGCCACCGTGCACTACGAGCATGCCATAGAAGAGGCACAGAAAGGCGGCTTTATCCAGTGGCAGGGCGTTGCAAACGAACGGGCGGCCCGCTTCTGGGAAGAACTCGGACTGAGCATGAACGCCGTCATCTACTGGCAGCAGGCGTACACCTGTTTTGACAGCTGGAATGCCTACAACAAGACCTCCCTGATGGAAAAACGCTTTCAGGACAGGATACTCAAGGCTTTTCCTGTGGCGAACGACAGCAGGCAGGCCCAGCGGGTCAAGGATATCCGCGATTCACTGCTGACAAAACGGCTGGAACTTCTGCGCTCCCGCGAAATACATCAGGAGGAGCACTCGAAACGCCGGGATGCGGAACAGCAGGCGCACGAACTGGCGCAGGCCATGGCACGCCTGAGAGAAGAGGTTGCCCAGCGCAAAATTCTGGAAGGCAAATACCGTGAAAGCCTTGCCTTGCTGAACGCCACAGGCAGAATGGCCAGAGTGGGCGGCTGGAAGCTGTATACCGATTCCGGCCAGCTGGAGTGGAGCGAGCAGGTCTACGATATTCATGAAGTTGCCCCGGACTACGTGCCTTCTGCGGCAACGGGCATTCAATTCTACCATCCGGACGACATTCCCGTTCTTGTCGCCGCCATAGATGCATCGCGGGAACACGGCACGCCCTTTGACCTTGAGCTGCGCCTCACCACCGCCAAAGGCAACGAACTGTGGGTGCGCACCACCTGCCAGCCGGAATCACGCAACGGCAGGGTTGTCTGCCTGCACGGGGCGTTTCAGGACATCACGGAACGCAAACAGTTCGAACTCTCCCTGCAAAAAGCCAAGAACGATGCCGATACCGCAAGCCGGGCAAAGTCCATGTTCCTTGCAAACATGAGCCATGAAATACGCACCCCGATTAACGGCATAACCGGCATGCTGCAGCTGATGCAGAAAACCGCCCTTGATACGGAGCAGACAGAATACATTACCGCTGCCCTGCAATCCACACGGCGTCTGACCCAGCTGCTTTCCGACATCCTTGACCTGTCGCGGGTGGAAGCAGGAAGGCTGGAACTTGCCAGCATACCCTTCCGGTTTACCGACATGACCACATCCATCTCCCAGCTTTTCGAACCTGTTGCCAGCCAGAAGGGGCTGCTCTTCAAGGTTACGCTGGAAGGGGATATGCCGCCCGTCGTCATCGGCGACATGCTGCGCATACAGCAGATACTGAACAACCTTGTCGGCAATGCCATCAAGTTCACCAATTCAGGCCATGTGCTGCTTGAAACCTGTTTCATTCCGGCCACCCACGGCACCACGCCGAGGCTGCTGTTCTCTGTTTCCGATACGGGCATAGGCATTCCGGAATCCATTTTGGACAAACTGTTCGAATCCTTCACGCAGGCAGAGGGGGACCATACCAGACAGTTTCAGGGAGCCGGGCTGGGGCTGGCCATCACCCGCGAGCTGGTCAACCTCATGCACGGCACGGTCTATGTGGAAAGCCGCCCGAACAAGGGAACGGAGTTTCATGTCTCCATTCCCTGCAGCGTGGCCTCGCCCGACATGCTTGCCGCGCCCGCAGCGGCGCAGGAAGCCCCTTCCGCCACACGACGCATTCTTCTGGCAGAAGACGACAAGGTCAGCCAGCTTACCATCATCCGCATGCTTGAAAAGATGGGCCATATGGTCCGCTGTGCCGAGAACGGAAAAATGGCCCTGAACCTGCTGGCGGAAGAATCCTTCGATCTTGTCTTCATGGATGTGCAGATGCCCGTGATGGACGGGGTGGAGGCCACCAGAAACATCCGCAGCGGCGCGGCGGGCACGGACGTGAAGGACATACCCATCATCGCCATGACGGCATACACCATGTCCGGCGACAGGGAATCGTTCCTTGCCGCAGGCATGACAGGCTACATATCCAAACCGGTGGAATTCGGCGAACTTGAAGACTGGCTGGGGCAAATACGATAAGGCATCAGCGCGCCTGCCCCTGCCGGTGCGGCTTTGCCCGTTGACCTGCGGCCGCATCTGCGGAAAAAAGAACGGGAGGCGATAACGCGCCCCGACCCTTCCCGCAACATTCAACCGGATACGAGACATGACCCCTGCCATTGATACCGCAAAAAAGGCCAAGATTTCCTATGTTGTTCACGAATACCACCATGACCCGGACGCAGAATCGTACGGGCTGGAAGCGGCGGAAAAACTCAATACTGACCCCGCCCGGGTGTTCAAGACCCTTGTGGTGAGCGATGGCGGCAAGGACCTGACCGTGGCCGTTGTGCCTGTGGAGCATCAGCTTGACCTCAAGCTGCTGGCCAAAGCCGTGGGCGCAAAGAAAATGGCCATGGCGGACGTAAAACTGGTGGAACGCACCACCGGCTATGTGGTGGGCGGCGTAAGCCCGCTGGGACAAAAGAAACGTCTGCGCACGGTCATAGACGCCTCTGCGCAGAACTTTGAAACCATGTTCGTGAGCGCGGGCCGCAGAGGCCTTGAAATAGAGCTTTCTCCCGCTGATCTTGCCGCCCTTACCGGAGCCACCTTCGCGCCTGTAGCCAGATAGTTCCGCTTCTCTGCTCATTCTCTGCTGGTCTTCTCCGTCTTCCCCGGCATTGCTGGCTCGCCATGTGGCTGGAGCTTGGGCGGCTGGGAATCAGGGATCTCACCCGGCATCCCGGCGCTCTGGATTCTCTGGGTTTCCAGGGCTCACAAGGTTCCCATGTTTCCCATGGCTCTCCCGCTTTTCCTGTCGGCTTGCGGCACTGCATTTTTTTGTGGTTCTCTCGCATCGAAACGTTTGCGCAAACGTTTCGATGCGTGTAGAATCCGCATATCAATTGCGCAATGCACAGTTTTACGGGGTGGAAACTGATGAAACGAACAGCACTGATCAATTCCGAGATATCCTATCTCATTGCCAAGATGGGGCATTTTGACGCCCTTACCGTGTGCGATGCCGGTCTGCCCGTTCCGGCCGGGGTGCAGCGGGTCGATCTGGCAGTATCAAAGGGCATTCCTTCCTTCATGGATACGGTGCGGGCCGTGGTCTCCGAAATGGAGCTGGAAGGCGTGGAACTGGCAGAAGAGTTTGAAACGGTCAGCCCCGCCCTGCACAAGGAGCTGCTCTCCTTTCTGGAAGGCGTGGCAAAGGAACGCGGCAAGCCCATTCCGGTTTCCCATGTGCGGCACGAACAGTTCAAGCTGAACACGCGCCGAAGCGTGGCCGTCATCCGCACGGGCGAATTCACGCCTTACGCCAACATAACCTTGAAGTCCGGCGTGGTCTTCTAGTGGACGGCGCCAAACGCACACTGCTCACGCTGGAAGGCATTGAGAAGAGCTTTCCGGGCGTAAAGGCGCTGGACGGCGTTTCCCTGCGTGTGGAGTCTGGCCGTGTCATGGCCCTTGTGGGCGAAAACGGTGCGGGCAAATCCACGCTCATGAAGGTGCTCACGGGCATCTACAAGGCGGATGCAGGCTCCATCGTCTTTCTGGACAAGCCGGGCACCTTCAAAGGACCAAGGGAATCGCAGCGGGCTGGCATAAGCATCATTCATCAGGAACTGAACCTGCTGCCCGAACTTTCCATAGCGGAAAACATCTTTCTCGGGCGCGAACCTGTGGGCACGTTCGGCAGAATCCTCTGGAGCGAGCTGTACGAAAAGGCCGATGCCCTGTTGCGCAAACTGGGCGTGAACCGCCCCGCGCGCACCCGCCTCGGCGAGCTCGGCATTGGCGAGCAGCAGATGGTGGAAATCGCCAAGGCGCTTTCCTTCGAATCGCGCGTCATCATCATGGATGAACCCACAGACACCCTCACCGACACTGAAACCCGCGCCCTGTTCGCCGTTATAGACGAGCTGCGCAACGCCGGACACGGCATCGTCTACATCTCCCACCGCCTGAAGGAAATCTTCGAAATCTGCGACGACGTTACCGTGCTGCGCGACGGCAAGTTCATAGGCGAGCGCCGTGTGGCCGACATTGACGAAGACACGCTCATCGAAATGATGGTTGGCCGCAAGCTTGAGGAACAATACCCCCGCGTGCATGTGGGCGCGGGCAGGATCAGCCTTGAGGTGCACGACCTTGTGGCACCGGGGCTGAACGGCGTTTCGCTGACCGTGCGCGAGGGTGAGATTCTCGGCATATCCGGCCTCATGGGGGCAGGACGCACCGAACTGATGAAGGCCATATTCTGTGGTCAGGGCATCCGCAGCGGCGGGGTGGCCATGTTCGGCGAACCGCTCAGAATCTCCTCGCCGGGGGAAGCCCTGCAGGCGGGCATTGCCTACATCAGCGAAGACAGAAAGGCGGACGGCCTCATTCTGGGCCTGTCGGTGAAGGAGAACATGACCCTCTCTGCGCTCAAGCGCATTTCCAACGCCGCCGGACACATTCGCACCCCGGACGAGCACACCGCCGTGGACGGGTTCATAGACGCCTTCAACATCCGCACCCCCTCGCGGGAACAGTCCGTGGGCAATCTTTCCGGCGGCAACCAGCAGAAGGTGGCCATTGCCAAGGGGCTCATGGCCCAGCCCAAGGTGCTCATTCTGGATGAGCCCACCCGCGGCGTGGACGTGGGGGCAAAAAAAGAAATCTATCATCTGATCAACCAGTTCAAGCAGGAAGGCATGAGCATCATTCTCGTCTCGTCCGAAATGCCGGAAGTGCTGGGCATGAGCGACCGCATCCTCGTGATGCATCAGGGACGCATAAGCGGCGAATTCTCTGCGGCTGAGGCTGATCAGGAAAAACTCATGGCGTGCGCCATCGGCAGAACACGGAAGGAGGCTCAGGCATGAGCTTTACGAAATCCGCATCGCATACGGGAGAAGGCGTGTCGCTCAAGCAGCGCCTCATTCAGCAGAAAACCCTGATTGCGCTCGTGGTAATGATCATTGTCGTTTCCCTGCTCAACCCCAATTTCTTCACCACGGGAAACCTGCTCAACATCCTGCGCCAGACAGCGGTTAACGCCATCATTGCCGTTGGCATGACCTTTGTCATTCTCACAGCGGGCATAGACCTTTCCGTCGGTTCCGTGCTGGCGTTGTGCGGTGCCATAGGTGCCAGCCTCATCGCGGCGGAACTGCCCATAGTGGTGGCAGTGGGCGCAGCGCTCGGCGCGGGCATTCTGCTCGGCGGGGCAAGCGGCGTCATCATCGCCAAGGGCAAGGTGCAGGCATTCATTGCCACACTGGTCAGCATGACCATGGTACGCGGGCTCACACTTGTCTACACGGACGGCCGCCCCATCAGCACCGGCTTTACCGACACGGCGGATGCCTTCTCCTACATCGGCACCGGCTACCTGCTCGGCATTCCCGTTCCCATCTGGATCATGGCCGTGGTGTTTGCCGCCGCATGGTATGTGCTCAAGCACACGCGCCTTGGCCGCTATGTATACGCACTCGGCGGCAACGAGGCCGCCACCCGCCTTTCCGGCATCAATGTGGACCGCATAAAAATCACCGTCTACGCCATTGCGGGCTTTCTTTCCGCGTTGGCGGGGCTTGTGGTCACCTCGCGCCTTTCTTCGGCACAACCCACGGCAGGCGCAGGCTATGAGCTGGACGCCATTGCGGCCGTTGTGCTCGGCGGCACCAGCCTCATGGGGGGCAAGGGCACCATCATGGGCACGCTGCTCGGTGCCCTGATTATCGGCTTCCTCAATAACGCTCTGAATTTGCTCGATGTATCGTCATATTATCAGATGATCGCCAAGGCGTTGGTCATTCTGCTGGCTGTGCTTGTTGATACGAAGAGCAAGTAGAAGGACATCCAAAGGAGTATGGTATGAAAAGGATTACGACTCTCGTTGTGGCAATGTTGCTGTCTTTTGGGCTCACCGTGTCCGCTCAGGCCAAGGACACCCTTGCGCTGGTTGTCTCCACCCTGGACAACCCCTTCTTCGTCACGCTGAAGGATGGTGCCGTGAAAAAGGCGCAGGAAATGGGCTATGAGCTCATCGTGCTTGATTCCCAGAACGACCCCGCCAAGGAACTTGCCAATGTGGAAGACCTTACCGTGCGCGGCGTAAAAGCCATTCTGATCAACCCCACCGATTCCGATGCCGTTTCCAACGCCATCCGCCTCATCAACAAGGCAGGCATTCCCGTGCTCACGCTTGACCGTGGCGCATCGCACGGCACCGTGACCAGCCACATCGCTTCCGACAACGTGGCCGGTGGCAAGATGGCTGGCGACTTCATGGCCGAAAAGCTTGGCAAGAACGCCAAGGTCATTCAGCTGGAAGGCCTCGCAGGCACCTCCGCAGCCCGTGACCGTGGCGAAGGCTTTGCCGCCGCCGTAAAGGCAAACGGCTTCAAGGTGCTGGCCAGCCAGCCCGCCGATTTTGACCGCACCAAGGGCCTGAACGTCATGGAAAACTTGCTCGCAGGCAATGCCGATGTTCAGGGCGTTTTCGCCCAGAACGATGAAATGGCGCTTGGCGCCCTGCGCGCCCTGCAGGCCGCAGGCAAGAAGGTTGTGCTGGTCGGCTTTGACGGCACCGACGACGGTGTGGCCGCTGTGAAGCGCGGCGACATGGCCGGCACCATTGCTCAGCAGCCCGCCCTTATCGGCGCGCTTGGCGTGGAAGCTGCCGACAAGGTGCTGAAGGGTCAGGCCGTGGAGAAGTACATTCCCGTGCCCCTGATGGTAGTTAAGTAATGATGGTCGTCAAGTAATGGCGGTGGTCAGTTAAGTATTGCAGGTACGCGGTGCGCCGGAGCATTCCGGCGCACCGCTTCAACTACAACAGGCTGGGCCCACAAGCCTGCAACATAAAAACACCCACCGGACATTTTCCGTAAAGCAATCGATAATTTTCCGAAATTTCACATTGTATTACGGCACGTTCGGCAGATTACACACATAGTTCATGCACGCACAGGAGCACCGGATGCCTGCAAACAAGCTCATTGTCCTTGGCAGCGTCAATGCCGACCACGTTGTACAGGTAAATTCGTTTCCCCGTCCGGGCGAGACCATCACGGGGCACGGCTATCAGGTTCTCCCCGGTGGCAAGGGGGCCAATCAGGCCGTGGCCGCTGCCCGCTTCGGTGCGGATATCGGCTTCATCGCCTGTCTTGGCTCCGATGACTTCGGCACCCGCATAAAACAGGCATTCCGCGAAGACGGCATGGACACACGCGCGGTCATGGCCGTGCCGGATATGCCCACGGGCATTGCCTTCATACAGATAGCCGCAAACGGCGAAAACTCCATTGTCATCTCCGCCGAGGCCAATGCCTGTCTCACGCCTGCCATGCTGGAACCGCATCTGGACTATCTGCGGCAGGCGCAGACCCTGCTCATGCAGCTGGAAAGCCCCATGGAAACCGTGGAGCTTGCCGCGTTTGAAGCTCGCAAGGCCGGTGTTGCCGTCATCCTCAATCCTGCTCCCGCGCGCCCGCTCTCCGATGCGCTGCTGGCCGCGCTGACCATGATCACGCCCAATGAAACCGAAGCCGAAATGCTGACCGGCATCAAGGTAACCGATGCGGCAAGTGCCCGCACCGCAGCACACAAGCTGCGTGACAAAGGCGTGCAATCAGTACTAATAACCCTCGGCGCGCAAGGGGCCTATTACAGCGGACCGGAAGGAGAACGCCTCATTCCCGGTTTCCGTGTGCAGGCGACGGACACCACTGCAGCCGGAGACACCTTCAACGGCGCATTTGCCGCCGCCCTGCAGGAAGGTCTGGACGTGGATGCCGCCATACGCATGGCCCACGCAGCCGCCGCCATATCCGTCACACGGCTTGGCGCACAGACATCCATTCCGTACCGTGCGGAGATAGACACCTTTCTACAGTCCAAAAGCTAGGGTTGCATGGCCACCATCAAAGACGTTGCAAAGCTTGCCGGTGTTTCCACCTCTACGGTTTCCCATGTACTGAACGAAACCCGCTTCGTGAGCGAGCAGATTTCGGAACGGGTGCGCAATGCGGTGATTACGCTGAACTACCGCCCCTCATCCATCGCCCGCAGCCTGAAAGTAAATCGCACGAACACGCTGGGCATGCTGGTTTCCACCAGCAAGAACCCCTTCTTTGCAGAGGTGGTGCACAACGTTGAGCGCCGCTGCTACGAGCGCGGCTATACCCTTTTTCTGTGCAACACCGACGGCGACGCCAACCGCATGCGCGCAAGCCTTGATGCGCTGGAAGAAAAGCGCGTGGACGGCCTGTTGCTGCTGTGCAGCGAGGCCTCCAACGAAGTGCTCCGCCTGCTTGAAGAAGAACGCAGCACCCCTGTGGTCATCTTCGACTGGGGGTCGGATTCCAAGCATGTGGACCGCATCTACGACAACTCACTCTATGGCGGCTATCTGGCCACCAAGCACCTCATCGATATGGGACACACGCGCATAGGCTGCGTTACCGGTCCCATGGAGCGCCGCTCCGCCCGCGAGCGGGTCCAAGGTTTCCATAAGGCCATGGATGAAGCAGGATTGCCCGTTCCCCCGGAATGGATCATCGAAGGCGACTACGACTGCGCAGGCGGCGTTGCGGCCATGGCCCGGCTGCATGCCCTGCCGCACAGGCCGGATGCCCTTTTCGTCTGCAACGACATGATGGCGCTGGGCGTGTTTGCAGAAGCCGCCCGCCTCGGGGTGCGCGTTCCCGACGATCTTTCCGTCATCGGCTACGACGACATTTACATAGCCCGCTACATGACGCCCCCGCTCTCAACCATCCATCAGCCCAAGGGCACCATTGCCGCCATGGCCGTTGATACGCTCATCGACCGGCTCGGCAGCAAGCGTGAGCAGGGCGAGGCCATACTCATTGAGCCGGGGCTTGTTGAGCGGGCCTCTGTCCGCAGAATCGCATAACCGTTTTCACGCCCCCCATAGCAGGAATGCTGAAGAAGCCTTTGTGAGTTTTCTTCGCCTCCGGCGGGCAGGGGGATAATCCCCCTGCACCCGATCTAATCGAGATAATTTATTTTATTGGCTTCATTCCCGGCTTAATGACGTCTGTTTTCCGAAAAATCGAAGTTTGCCATTATCCCATGGCG
>JBKEAK010000058.1:0-11757 GCA_047972125.1 Halodesulfovibrio sp. | reverse complement strand
GAAGAGGTCATGCACATCGTCGTAAGAAACGCGTTTGCGCCGGAAGCCGTCTTCAAGGTCGGCAATGGAATAGCTTATGTCGTCTGCCGCCTCCACAAGATACGCAAGCGGATGGCGCGCCCACGATGCAAAAGGCAGGTGGGCGTGCGGCACCAGCCCCAGCGGACCGGCAACCTGTGCGAACATGTCCCGCTCCGCAACAAACAGGCCGAACTTTTTGTAAATACGGTCTGTGCCGGTCATGCTGGCGGCTTCGCACGGGTATTTCATGAAGGCTCCCTGCGTGGCGCAGGTAAGGCGCATGCCAAAGGCCCTGTCAGGGTACTGCAAGCGGCTTAGTATGCGAAATCCCTGTGCATTGCCTTCAAAGTGCAAAAAGTCCGCAGCTTCGTTTTCCGTTAAGGCACCGATAGCTTTCTGTCCTTCCGGGGTGCTTGCAAACCACTGACGAATGGCGTCTTCGCCGCTGTGCCCGAACGGGGGATTGCCAATGTCGTGCGCAAGGGCAGCCGTGGCGACAATGGCCCCGAAATCGTCTTCAGAGAAGGATTGGGGACTGTCGTCGCCGCACTCGCCCGCAAGTTCCGGATGGGCGGCAAGGATGCGGCGTCCGGCAAGGTTGCCGAGCGTGCGGCCGATGTTGGACGCTTCCAGACTATGGGTTAGCCGCGTGCGCACGTAATCCGTTTCTGCCAGCGGAAACACCTGCGTCTTGTCCTGCAGGCGGCGGAAGGCGGAAGAAAAGATGATGCGGTCGTGGTCGGTATTGAAATTGGTACGGCCTTCCTTGGGCTGCTGATTTTCCTGCCCCGGACGGGTGGTGGAAAGAAGGCGGGGCCATTCCATGCTGGTCATGACAATTCCTTGCTGGTGGTTTGGAGCGTGTTGCCGCGAATCGGGCGGTTTGCGTCCGGTGCGTTTTCCTGTACACAGACCGGAGAACCCGCATCATGAGCATCCGCACGATGGCTGAGCGCTATCAGCATGTTGCATACTTCAGGAGAGACGCATGTTGCAACAGTATTGGCAAGGCTTGCCCTCTGTTTTCAGAAGCCGTTTGCTGCACGGCAGCGCAGGATCATTCCAGCGCATGCGGCTTGCCTCCCTTGCACTTGCCGAGGCTGTTCCTTCCACGGCTTCGCCTGAATCCGGTGCGGCAGGCAGGCAGGGTATCAATCCCGTCATGCTGGCAGCGGGGCGCGAGTTGCTTCTGGCTGCGCTGGAAGATGACCCCCTGAACGGCGACCTTGCGCGGCAGGTGCTGGGTGTGGACAGGCAGGCCCCGTGGCTTGACCCGGCCACCCGCACAGCTCTGCTGGAACTGGCTGCTGCCTTTGCGCGGCCCGACAATCTGCGATACTTCCAGCGGCTTGCACAGCAGGGCGAGTACGCCAAGATCATGTCCTATCTCGATGGCGAGCGCGTCAAGGCACCGGAGAATGCATACTGGCTGCAACAGGTGCTGGCCGTTGGCGAACTGGCCGGGGAGCCCGCATGGGCACTTGAGCATGTGCGCCGCCACTGGCCCGCGCCGCTGGCACAGGGCAATCTGCTCGCCGTTGCCGCAGAGGTGCATCTTCTTGCCGTTATGGGGCGCCATGAAGAGGCACTGGACTGTTCGGCAGGGCATGACGCAGTTGCCGCTGGGCGCCTGCTGCTCGCGGCTGAACGCAGGGCGCACAGTCTGTGCATGAGTGGGCGTACCGCTGAGGCGCAGGGGCTGTGGGGCGAGATTCTGTCGGTCCGCCCGTGGCACGTGAACCTGCTGTGCCGACTGCATGATTCCCTCAAGGGATACGACAGGGTGTCAGATTCAGATGGGCAGCATAAATTGCATGGCCGCACCGCTGCACTGCTCTATTCATGGAACAAGGCCGATGATCTGGATAACGCGCTGCAGAGTCTTGCCCCATCCGCAGACGGGCTTTGCACGATACTGGCCCTGAACAACGGCAGTACGGACGGAACCGGCGCGGTTATTGATGCATGGGCTGACCGTCTTGGGGGGCGCATGCAGGCCGTGCATCTGCCCGTGAACATAGGTGCCCCTGCCGCGCGCAACTGGCTGAAGAATATGCCGGAACTTGAAGGTGCCGAATACGTCGCCTATCTCGACGACGACGCCATTCTGCCGCCTGACTGGCTCGCGCACATGGCGCGTGCTGTGGATGTGTGCCCCGAAGCATCTGTCTGGGGCGGCAAGATCATCGACCATGCAGCCCCGCACATCATTCAGTCCGCAGACCTGCATCTGGTCATGGCCGGTGGCAGTGACGATGAGATCAATGCCGAGTTCCGGCCCACACGTGCGCATGCTGTTCCCTTCAATGTCACCGATATTCATGCACAGGTGGCGGACTGCGGCGGGTTTGACTACATCCGCCCGTGTATTTCCGTTACCGGCTGCTGCCACCTGTTCCGCAGGGCGGACCTCATGGCCTGCGGTGATTTTTCGCTGTCTCTGTCCCCCTCCCAGTACGATGATCTTGAACACGACCTGCGCATGGCTTCCAAGGGCATGCACTGCGCGTATACGGGCTTTTTGCCGGTGGGGCATATGAAGCGCACAGGCAAGGCCGTGCGCATGTCAGCCGCGCAGTTCGGCAACGGGCTGGGCAACAAGTTCAAGCTGCACGCCATGTATCCGCGCGAAGAAATAGAACGCCTCATGGATTTCGAGACGCACCTGCTGGAACAGGATTTGCTTCGTAAAGCCGCATTGCTGGACACTTTTGCCGCATAATGGCCAGATAACAGCCTGACGACGGCCAGACGACGGTCAGACGACGGGCAGACAGCGGGCCAATACAGGACTGATTACAGCGGACAATTCCGCCATAGAGCATATTCTTCCGTATTTTCATCGTATTACAGCGCGATGGATTTGCCGGGCAGGGAAAGGAAAGGAGCACGCATGCACGTAAAATATCTGATCATCGGTGCCGGACCTACCGGTCTTGGTGCCGGACACAGGCTGAGAGAACTGGGCGAAACCAGCATTCTGCTGCTGGAGCGCAACGCCTATACGGGCGGTCTTGCCACCAGCTTCAAGGATTCCGCAGGTTTTACGTGGGACCTTGGGGGGCACGTGGTGTTCTCGCACTACGGCTATTTCGACAGGCTCATAGAAGACCTGCTCGGCGATCAGTATCTTGAGCATCAGCGTATAGCTGCCGTGCGTATGTTCGAGCGCTGGGTTCCCTATCCCTTCCAGAACAATCTGCGCTATCTGCCCAAGGAAGTGCAGTGGGAGATTGTGGAAGCCATGCTGCCCGGGCGCAGGCCCGAGGCGCACCCCACCAACTTCCGCGAATGGATAGAGGTGGTGTTCGGCGCTGGCATAGCCAAATATTTCATGGTGCCCTACAACTTCAAGGTGTGGGCAACCCCTGCCGAAAAAATGGCCTATAACTGGATTGGCGAGCGGGTTTCCGTTGTTGATCTGGAAATGGTGCTGAAGAACCTTGTTCTTGAGCTGGATAACAAGAGCTGGGGGCCGAACAACGTGTTCCGCTTCCCTCTGTTCGGCGGAACGGGCGAGATTTTCAACCGTATGGGGGACAGGCTTAACGACTTTGTGCGGCGGAATACCGAAGTTGTGGCCGTTGACCCTGTCGCCAAGTCGGTGCGCACGGCAGACGGCGAAACCATCACCTACGACAACCTGCTGAACACGGGGCCGCTGGACCTGTTTGTGCTGAACAGCATAAATACGCCCAACGAGACGCTGCGTGCAGCCGCTGCAAACCTTGCGCACAACTCCGTGTATGTTGCGGGGGTGGGCGTGGACGGCATGCGTGATGATCCCACCTGCTGGATGTATTTCCCCGAGAACAATTCGCCGTTCTACCGCGTGACCAACTTCCACAATTATTCGCCCAACAACGCGGGCAAGCCCGGAGCATCGCGTGCGCTGATGTGCGAGGTTTCCTATTCCGAGCACAAGCACGAAGACCTTTCCACCCTTATGGAAACCACCGTGCAGGGGCTGGTGAACACCGCGCTCATGGACGAGAATGACCGCAGGAATATTCTTTCCACATGGTCATATCCCCTCGACTACGGCTATCCCGTGCCGACCCTTGAGCGCGACCCCGCGCTGCGTGTGCTGCAGCCGTGGCTGGAGTCCTGCCAGATATACTCCCGTGGTCGTTTCGGCGGCTGGCAGTATGAGGCTGCCAATATGGACCACTCCGTCATGCAGGGCGTGGAATGGGCAGAGCGCATGGTGCAGGGCAAGGCTGAAACCACGTATGTGGTGAAGTAGGGCGACTGGCCTGAGAGAATCTTGAGGCGGAAGGGAAACCTTCCGCCTTTTTCGTGTTGTTCTATGAAAAATAATCTGGCCTGTATTGCCTGTTGCACACATGCGGTCCGCAATGTACCTAAAGGCATCACACGCATGTCCGAAATGGGGGAAGGCTGATGCATTACCTGCAATACATACAGCACGTTGCCGTGGCTTGCGGCATCATGTGCCTGATCGACACTGCCGGTGCGGCGCTACGTCATCCGTTTGCCGCAGGGCTGCTCCGCAGGCGGTTCCCCGATGCGGCAGCACAGCAGCATGCACAGTATTTCACGGCTCATTGGCTGTTGCGCTATGTGTGCTGCGGGCTTGCCGCAGTGACGCTGTGTCTGGCTGAATGGTATGGCAGCAAACCTCGCGCAACGGCGGAGCAGGCGGAATGGCCTGTTATTGCCGTGGGGCTGGTGTTCTTTGCACTGCTGTTTGTTCTGCTGGCCTTTGCCTCTTACTGGCACGGGGCCGTGCTGGCCGGAGACAGGTTGTATTTTGCGGGCATTGCGCCATGGCAGACCGTTGTTGCCCCTGTTGCGGAGATAACGGTTGACGGAGGGGAGAGCCCTTCCGGCAGGCGGCGGGATATCTTTCGGCTGTACAACGTGTACCGGGATGAAGAGCGGCGTTATTCTTCCATGCTTCCCGGACTTGGTACGGCTGTCCGGCTGGTGGCACCCAAGGCGGCTCCGCTGGCTGCCGTGCATTTCGGTCAGGTGGTCGTGGCGCATGTGGTGGAATCCGTGGCCGAGGCTGTGCACGGCAATAAGGAACCCCGATGACCCCGATAACGGCTGGCCTTACTACTGAAAGTATAGGATTGATCGCATGGGCTCCGGCGCAGCTCTGTGTGCTGCTGGGCGTGCTTGATCTCGCGCTGCTCGTATTGGGACATGATCTGCGCGTGCACTTTTTCTACTGGCGCATGGCGCGGCGCGGGGTGAATGTTGCCACACCTAAGGATCTGTACACCGTACGGCGCTGGAAGCAATATGCCTGCCTGGTGCTCTTTCTCTATTACTATCGGGCTCCAGCGGGTGGCGTGCAGGAGATACTTGGCGGAAATCTTGAGCTGTTGGGCAGTCCCACGTTTTTTATGTGCTGCATGTTGGCGTTGTTCTTAGGCATTCTCTATCTTTCCGGGTTCTGGCATTTCATGCTGGTGGAAGCCGGAACCGTGCATCTGTTCACCCTCAATCCGTTCCGCGCACTCTGTGTTCCGCGCAAGGACGTGTATACGGATTCCAAGGATTGGGGCGACCTTGCCGTCAACACGCTCTACATCGGCAACCGGGACAACAGGCACACCGTGTTTCTGGAAAAGCTGAAGGATGCGGGATTCGAGAACTTGAAGAACACCGAGTTTGTCCAGCCAGATCGCTAAGTTCACGAGATCGCTAAGTTCACTGAGGTAGCCAAGTTCACTGAGGTAGCCAAGGTCACTGCGACCGTTAGGATCGCTAGGCGGGCTCCCCTCTCATTCTGCATCGGCAGACGCCGCTTTCACAGGACGTGTATCGCATATGCACTCTGTCAGGTTCGGCGGTTGCTCCCCGTCCCGCTTCCCTTCTCTGTGCTCAGCGGCAACGCAGGGGCAGTAATTCACCAAGATAGATGCCTTGCTCTGTAACCAGTGCACGGTGGGGATAGACCTCCACTCCTGCATCAAGGGCCTGCCAGAAGAGTTCGGCATAGGCCGGGTCTATGAAATCCGCAGGACCGAAGCAGTTACCGTCCGCACGCTGCACCAGATAGAAGAACGCTGCGCGGAATCCCTTTTCCACCAGCCCCATCATTTCCCGCAGGTGTTTCTGGCCGCGCTCGGTGGCCGCATCGGGAAAGCATGCCACGTCATCTTCCACCATCGTCACGTTTTTGCATTCAATCCACATGGAGGGGCGGTCTGCGTTATCGCTGTCCAGCCGTGCGTCCAGACGACTGTCGCCGTACTTTGCCTCGCGCCGGAGTGCAGTGTAGCCATCTGCCCATGGCAGCTTGCCGGCGTGAAAGGCCGCTTCGAGCAGGCGGTTGGGCGTCATGGTGTTCACCCCCACCCAGAAGTCGCCTGCAAAGTCCGGCATGCGCACAGCCTCGTGCGTCCACTTGAGTTTGCGGTCCGGATTGGCGGCAGGGGAAGCCAGAACCTGCATGCCGGGGCGCAGCAGGCCGAGCATGGAGCCAGAATTGTTTGAGTGCACCCACACTGATGCATCGTTGTGCACGATTTCAACGCTGAAGCGCTTTACGCGACGTACAAAAGAGCCTGTGATGCAGCCTGACGGAAAGGGAATAAGAGGGAGTTCGTTCACGGTATATCCTGTGTATTCGCGCTATTGGAACGGCGACCAGTTTGGGTAATCTTTATGCAGGCTTTCAGGTGTTTACAGACGTTGACCAAATTGATAATTCGCGTGAAGCCAACGTCGGTCAATCCAACTGAGAAAGGGGACCCCTGCAATGAACATTTCTGACAGATTGAAGCAGCTGAAGCCGTCGGCAACCCTTGCCGTGAATGCCAAGGCATTGGAACTGAAGGCTCAGGGCAAGGAAATTGTCAGCCTTGCCGTCGGCGAGCCCGACTTTCCCACTCCGGAGTACGTGCGCGAAGCATGCAAGAAGGCCATCGACGAAGGCTTTACCCGTTACGCCGCCGTTCCCGGCCTGCCCGACCTGCGCGAGGCCGTAGCCGCTTATTTCAACACCTTCTACGGTGCTCTTGCCGCACCGGAGCATACCATGGTGACCAACGGCGGCAAGCAGGCACTGTATAACCTTTTTCAGGCATTGCTCAACCCCGGAGACGAAGTTCTCATTCCCGGTCCCTACTGGGTGAGCTACCCGCCCATGGTGCAACTGGCAGAGGGCGTGCCGGTGGTGGTGCCCGCATCCGCCGACGCGGCTTTCAAGGTAACGGTGGAGCAGCTTGAGGCCGCCTGTACCGACAAGACCCGCGTGCTGCTGCTGAACTCGCCTTCCAACCCCACGGGCGCAGCCTACGACAAGGCGCAGATAGACGCCATTGCCCAGTGGGCCATCAGCAAGGGCCTGTTCATCATCTCTGACGAAATTTATGACCAGCTCGTTTACGCGCCTGCCGAGCATGCCTCCCTGTGCAGCTGGTGGACCCGCTATCCCGAGCAGGTCTGCGTGGTAAACGGCCTTGCCAAAAGCTTTGCCATGACCGGCTGGCGCATAGGCTACGTGCTTGCACATGCCGACCTGATCAAGGCCATGACCAAGATTCAGGGGCAGTCCACGTCCAACGTCTGTACCTTCGCCCAGAAGGGCGCAGTGGCAGCGCTGAAGGGCGGCTTTGCCGTTGTGGATGAAATGCGCGGTGCCTTCCGCGCCCGCCGCGATCTTGCCATGCAGATCGTGGGCAGCTGGCCTGAAGTGGTGTGCCCCGTGCCGGAAGGTGCGTTCTACATCTTCCCCGACGTACACCGCCACTACTCCAAGGAAATTCCCGACTCCGCCACCCTGTGTACCCGTCTGCTTGAAGAGGCAGGCGTGGCGCTGGTGCCCGGTGCCGCCTTCGGCGATGACAACTGCATCCGCATTTCTTACGCCGTGGATGAAACGACCCTGACCACGGCTTTGGACAAGATTGCAAAGGTTCTGTTCAAGTAGGTGCAATGCACCGGAAAATAATGTAGGGTTCCGCCCATACTGCTACCATAACTGGAAATGCATGGCCGCCCGGCAATGATGCCGGGCGGCATATCCGATACCAAGGAGCGGACCCATGACCATCAATACGCTTGACTGGACCAGCGCCTGGAACGGCCGAGTCTCTAAAGCCGATGCGGCTCCCTTCGACATCCGTTGCGGCGACCTTGCCCTGCGCCTTGCCACTGAAATCCGGGCCAATCGCCTGCCGTTCATCAATCTTCCCTACCGGGATGCGCTTGAAAAGGAACTGGAGGCCCAGACCCCGTGGCTGCAGTCCTTCGAGCACATGCTGCTGCTGGGCATAGGCGGTTCCGCCCTCGGTGCCCGTGCTCTGCAGAAAGCCTTTTATCCCCAGCAGGACAGGCCCTGCCATAACGGCCGCAGCCTCTGGATTGCGGACAATGTGGACGCGGCCACCCTTGATGCCTGGTTTGAGCTTCTTCCGCCGGAAAAGACCGTCGTGGTCGTCATTTCCAAGTCCGGCGGGACCATTGAGACGCTCTCGCAATATTTTCTTGCCCGCCTGTGGCTGCAAAAGTCGCTGGGAGATGACTGGAAACGCCATGTCATGCTCATCACCGACGAGGCCAAGGGCTATCTGCGGCAGGAGGCAAACGCCCTCGGCCTTGCATCCATGCCGGTGCCCGACTATCTGGGCGGTCGCTATTCCGTGCTTTCCGCAGTCGGGCTCGTGCCTGCCGCATTCCTCGGCATGGACTGGAAGGCCCTCGTTCGCGGCGCGCTTGCCGTGGGGGCTCCGCTTCTGAACATGGGTGCAGGCGCTTCCGAACTGCACAGGCATCCTTCATGGAAGCTTGCCGTGTGGAACAGTGCCCTGATGGCCAAGGGCTATTCGCAGATCATCTTTTTCTCGTATGTGCCGCTCTGGGCCCAGTTCGGCCTGTGGTTTACCCAGCTGTGGGCCGAGAGCCTCGGCAAGGAAGGCAAAGGCTCCATGCCGCTGCCTGCCGTGGGCGTGACGGACCAGCATTCCACGCAGCAGATGTTCCTTGACGGCCCGCGCGACAAGGCCTGCCTGCTGCTTTCTTCCCCCAGCCTTTCGCGGGGCAAGCAGTTCGGCAACGATCTGCCCGAGGAATGGGCCTATCTGCGCGGCGCGCATTTCGGCGACCTGCTGCAGGCCGAAGGGCTGGGCACCCAGATGGCGCTGACCAAGACCGGCACCCCGCTCATTGAACTGCGCATGGGCAGAACCGGCGAAGAAGAAGCCGGTCGCCTGATGGCGCTGCTTGAAATCACCACCGTGCTCACCGGCTGGCTGCTGGATATCAATCCGCTCGATCAGCCTGCCGTGGAGCTTGGTAAACGACTCGCCAATGCACGGCTCGGCGCACAGGGATATGCGGAGGAATCTGCCGATCTTGAGGCGTTTCTCGGCCGTGCACCGGAACAACAGGAGTTCTAATTGACCCCGAGACCGTTGACGGACCAGACACAATTAGGGTTTGCCAAGTTCCTTTCATGGACCTCTCTGGTCCTGATTCTGGTCTCCAGTATGATCCTGTCCGTTGTGATCAGCAATTCTGCGCGAACTTCCCTGCTGCGCAAGCAGCAGGAGTTCGCCACATTGCTGGCCGAGAACCTGAACCACCAGATCTACCGCAGGTTCACCCTGCCCACCATCATCGGTTACGGGCGCATTGCCCTGCGTAACGAGCAGCAGTACGAACGGCTTGACCAGGTGGTGGAAAGCACCATCCACGGGCTGCACGTAAAGAGCCTGCGCATTTACGATTACGCCAAGATCGTGGCCTACGCCTCGGACAGAAAGGATCTCGGCGAAACCAACATGGCTGGCATGGCCGTGACCAAGGCCCTGAATGAGGGCAAGCACAGCTTCGAGATAGAATCGACCATGTCACCATGGGTGGCCATGTTCCACTTCGACCTGCCGGCCGGTTCCTTCACGCTGCGCACCACATATCCCCTGCGCGTGGAACAGCGCCTCGGCAGGGACGTGTTCGACGAAGACGACCAGCCGGTCATGGGTGTGCTGGAAATCACACAGGACATCACGGCGGACTATTCCTCCGTTATCAGCCTGCAGTGGCTTATCGTGCTCACCACCATGGCTTCATCGTTTCTGCTGTTCCTCATTCTCGTGACCTTCATCCGCCGGTCGGAAAAGGCCCTTGCCGCCCGTATGGCGGAAAAGGAGCGGCTTGAGCGCGATCTGCACCAAAGTGAAAAGCTGGCGAGCATGGGGCGCGTTGTGTCGTCCATCGCCCACGAAATACGCAATCCGCTCGGCATCATTTCATCCAGCGCGGAGCTGCTGCTGAAACGGCCGAACACGGATGCGCTGACCCAGAAGATTCTCACGGCCATATACGACGAGGCAAAGCGGCTTTCCAAGACCGTGCATGATTTCCTCGACTATGCCCGCCCCAAGGCCCCCTGCAAGGAGCAGGTGGATGCCTCCATGCTGCTTGATCAGGCGCTCGGATTTCTCGAGCATGAGCTTTCGCAGCGTCAGGTGCGGGTGGACCGCCTGTACGAGTCGGGGCTTGTCATGGCGGGGGACAAGGATTTACTGTACCGTGCGTTCTACAACATCATAGCCAACGGGCTGCAGGCCATTTGCGGTGAAGGACACATCTCCATTGCCGGACTGCGCAAGGATGGCGAGATAATCGTCACCTTCCAGGATTCCGGGTGCGGATTCGATGCCGCCAATCTGGACAAGATGCTTGATCCCTTCTTCACCACCAAGGACGACGGCACCGGCCTCGGTCTGGCCATTGTGAACAGCATTGTGACCAGCCACGGCGGCAGCCTGCAACTCTCCAACGCCGAAGGCGGCGGGGCAATCGTGCAGCTGCGTTTTCCGGCTGTTTAGCGGCTTCTGCCAAACGTTTGACATAGTATCGCATCTCCATGAGCGGACGCTTCGCGTGTCTGCTCCGGCTGAGGCCGGGGATGCGTTCAGCCATAAGGAATTGTTGCTTTCATGAGTGAACAGACCCATCTGCTTGTTCTCGACGACGAGAAGAACTACCTGCTGGTGCTGGAAGCGCTGCTGACAGACGCAGGCTACAAGGTGACCGCCCTGAGCGATCCCGAAACGGGCCTTGCCTTTCTGGAAGAGTCCGAGGTGGACGTCATTGTCACCGACATGAAGATGCCCAAGCTGACCGGCGCGGATGTGCTGGCGCATGTGAAAAAGAACTATCCCCAGATGCCGGTGCTCATCATGACCGCGTTCGGCTCCATTGAAAGCGCGGTGGAAGTCATGCGTACCGGGGCCTTTGATTACATCACCAAGCCCTTTGCCAACGATGAGTTGCTGCTGGCCGTGCAGAACGCCGCAGAACTTTCCCGTGCGCACCGCAAATACCGCCTGCTCGCCGAAAACCTTGAAGAACGTTACGGCCTGAAGCAGATCATCGGGCGGAGCAGGGCCATCAAAGATACACTCGCCATGGTGGACCGCGCTGCACCCAGCAAGTCCACGGTGCTTATCACCGGTGAATCCGGCACCGGCAAGGAACTGGTGGCGCGTGCCATCCACTTCTCTTCGCCGCGCAAAGACGGCCCCTTCATCAGCGTGAACTGCATGGCGCTGAACCCCGGTGTGCTGGAAAGCGAACTCTTCGGCCATGAAAAAGGCTCCTTCACCGGTGCCGTGGCACTGAAGCGCGGGCGTTTTGAACTGGCGCACGGTGGCACCCTGTTCCTTGATGAAATAGGCGAGCTTTCGCACGACATGCAGGTCAAACTGCTGCGCGTGCTGCAGGAGCGCAAGATAGAGCGCGTGGGCGGCG
>JBKEAK010000057.1:0-7340 GCA_047972125.1 Halodesulfovibrio sp. | reverse complement strand
TCATTAAGCCGTGGCTGAAGCCAAAAAACGGATTTTTATCGCTTATACGAGGTGCAGGAACGTTAGGTTCCTGCCCGCCGGAGGCGAAAAAACTAAAAAATGGCTTTGTCTGCAGTCTGAAATCCCCCCGAAAGGGGGCTTTTTTATGCCTCATCCCCGGCGTGTTCCAGCCCGAGGATATGCTGCGTCCACTGTGTGGCCTTGAGCCGCACGCCTGCAGCGGCCTGCAGGTCTATGCCGTGGGTATCGAGCGTGGTCTGGGCCTCGTCGAAATTGCCTTCTTCCAGCGCGTTGAGACAGTCCAACCAACTGCGCACCGCATTGGGCTTGCCGAGAAACGCATCCCGTATGGATGATTCAAGCGGTATGTGCTCCATGAGTTCTTCCATGGGCACGCCGAGCAGCGCATCCAGCCGCGAAAGCAGGCCGATAAGAAACATGGAATCCTTCGGCATGCCCAGCGGGTTGTGTGCCTCCTCGGCTATTTCTTCAAGAAAGCGGCCCCTGAGCACGGAAAGGAAGGTTATTTCCTGCGCGGCGGGGCTGGGGTCCATGTCTGCCACCAGCACGACCATGAGCCACTGGCGTATGGGATTTTGCCCGAGCAGGGTAATGGCCTGATGTACGGATTCCACCTTGGTCCGCAGCCCGAACACGGCCGAGTTGATATATCGGAGCAGGCGGAAGGTGAGCGATGCATCGTGCGAGATGACGTTGGAAAGCTCCTTGGGGTCGTAGTCCTTGTTCAGGGTGGCCAGCAGCTGGGTTTTGACCATCTGCGCGGAGGATACCTTTGTGCCGGGAACGATCTCCGGCTTGCTGAAATGATATCCCTGAAAGAGCGCAAAGCCGAGGCGCGCGCACAGGTCGAACATGGCGGCGTTTTCTACCTTTTCGGCGAGCAGGGTCACGCCGAAAGGCTTAAGCTGGTTCACGATGCGCATTACTTCGATGCGGGACATGTTCAGCACTTCAACCTTGATGATATCGGTAAGGTGCATGAGCTCTTCGTAGCCCGGCTGCCCCACATAGTCGTCCAGTGCAAGGGTATAGCCTGCATCCTTCATGCGGCGGCAGGCATCCATGATGTCCTGCGTGGGTTCCACATGTTCCAGTATTTCGGGCACGCACTGGTGGCTGGGCAGGGCAAAGGCCGCGCCGGAAAGGATGAGGTTGCGCGGAAAGTTGATGAGCATCCTCTTGTCCGGGGCTATCTGCGACTGGGCCAGCATGTAGCCGTCTGCTATGACGCGGGCGGTGGCCACGTCCTGATCGGCAACTTGTGCGGTGGCGGCGGTGCTGCTGTGGCGGAACAGGAGTTCATATCCCCAGATGGACCTGTCGGCGGTGAAAATGGGCTGGCGTGCCACGAAAATGGGTTCCGCCCTGCGCTCTGCCTTCTGGTCAGGTGCCTGTTCCTGATTCAACTCCGGGGCCAGCTTTGAGTCCTGTTGCGGGTGGTCGGAGGTCTGCTTATTCTGTTGCGTGTGAGACATCGGGTAACCTGCCTGAATGGGTGCAAGGATCATTCATCCAATATAGATATAGTAACTGCTGCATGCACACAGGGCAATGCGTCCGGGGCGTGTAATGCCATTGTTTCCGAAGGCGTATACTTCCGTTCGCAAGTCTGCTATTGGGCAGCCTGTGCTGAAGAAAATCGCCATAGAGGACATGCGCCCCGGAATGTATGTGGTAGACTCCGGCCTATCATGGCTGGAGTATCCCTATTTGTACATGAAAGAGGGAATGATTTCTTCTCAGCCGGCGGTGGAAGCTATTGTGGCAGAGGGTTATACCGAGGCCGTGATAGACACCGAACTCAGCATTGGCCTGCCTAACGGGGAAGAATCCGGCGAAGAGGCGCTTTCGCGTGATCTGTATACCCTGCCCGACTTTTTTCCCCCGCCCCCCATTGTCACCGTTTCCGAAGAGCTGGATAAGGCCAAGTCGGTGTATTCCGATTCTGTCCGCTATGCGCGCAGCCTGATGGAAGGGGTGCGCATGGGCGGAGCCGTGGACCTTGCCGCCTCCACCACGCTGGTCGAAGACATTATCGGCAGCGTTACCCGCAACTGCGATGCCCTGACCGGGCTTTCCAAGCTGCGTTCCTTTGATGAATACACCTTTTCGCATTGCGTTAACGTTTCCGTGCTCTGCGTGGTGTTCGGCCGTTTTCTCGGCAAGGGTGAAGAAGATCTCAGGCTGCTCGGCCTTGCTGGGCTGTTCCATGATGTGGGCAAGCAGCTTGTGCCTGCTGCCGTTCTGAACAAGCCGGACAAGCTTACCCCGGAAGAATTTGCGGTGATGAAGCAGCATCCGCTTCTCGGCTGCAAGCATCTCTACGGGCAGGACGCGGGCAGAACCATGGAGCAGGCCGTTTTGCTCGGCATGCTTGAACACCACGAGAAATTCAACGGTACCGGATATCCGCGTGGTCTTGCCGGTGACAGGATAAGCGAGATAGGGCGCATAATCGCTGTTGCAGATGTGTATGACGCCCTGTCGAGCAGGCGCGTCTACAAGGCCCCCATGCATCCTCACAAGGCACTGGGACTCATGTATTCCATGCGCGGCAAGGAATTTTATCCCGGTTATGTGGAGCGGTTCATCAAGTGTCTCGGCATCTACCCCGTGGGCAGCACTGTCCGCCTTAATACGGGGCATGTGGCTGTGGTGGCCGCATCCAACCCGCGTGAGCCGCTTCAGCCCCTTGTCATGCTGGTGGCAGACAAGGCAGGCCCCATCGTCCCCCGCAGGCTGGACCTTTCCGGCCAGTACAAGCTGCGCATAGAATCCACGCTTGACCCTGCCGAAGTGGGCATTGATCCCGTGGCCGTGCTGGAAAAGGCTGCCTGATAAGATATTACCTGATACGGTTTCATTCTTCCCGCATTCAGGCGGCATTCTCCTGCACAGCCTGTTGTCTCTCAGTCCTTCCGGTTACTTCATCAGTTCGTGCAATTCCGCAGAGTCCGTCAGCAGACAGCCCCTTCGGGCGGCAGCACCGTTGACGGAAGAAAGCGTTTGAGATCCGTGACCAGATTCGGGTAGGCCGTATACAGTATGGCATGCATGCCCACGCCCTGTGCTCGGTCGGTGTTGGCCGGATTATCGTCTATGAACAGGGCCTGTTCCGGCGTAACCTGCATGGTGTTGCATGCATGCAGGAAGAAGTCCGGCGAACGCTTGGTCATGCCTTCCCTGTAGGAATTGAACACCCTGTCGAAGTGGCGGTAGATGCCGTGGGCCGCATCCAGCTCTTCCAGCCAGTTGGTATGGTCGCTGAGCAGGGCGGTGCGGGTGGCATCCGACCGTACGCGGGAAACGGCCTGCAGCATCCACGGTCGTATGACGAAGCGCGACAGAATCTCGCGGCGCAGCACGTCATCACTCGTGTGTATGTCCATGGTGTCGCGCACATCCTGCCAGAAGGCATGCTCGTCGGCGCGCCCGTCCGCGTAACCGTTGTTATAGCAAATCTCCGTCACCTGCCGCAGAAAGGCGGCCGGTTCCCTGCCATGTTGCCTGCCTATTTCCTTGAGGCCCTGCACGAAGCCTTCTTCGGCAAGCACCCCGCTGAAATCGAAAAAAACAACCTGTATATTATGGTTGGCTATCGCCATATGCGTCATCCTTTTATAGTATGGTGTGTGTCATCTGTTCCGCAGACGCACTTTGTCGGTGTATCCCATATGTATTGTGCGGGCGCGTAGCGCGCGGGGCGGAACGAGGCATTATGACTACATTGTACCGCTAAAGGGGGAAATGGCAATATGTCTGAGCAATCTGATCGGATACGACTGGGAATCTCTTCCTGCCTTCTCGGAAATAAAGTGCGTTACGATGGCGGGCACAAGCGTGATGCCTGGATAGTGGATACGCTGGGCCGCTACGCGGATTTTGTCCCTGTCTGCCCGGAGGTGGAGATAGGCCTGCCCGTGCCCCGCAATTCATTGCGCCTTGTGGGTGACCCGCAAAACCCGCGACTTGTCATGCAGAAGACAGGCGAGGACCTGACCGCACGCATGCGGGAATGGGCACAGGGACGTAATGCACAGCTGGCGCAAGAGGGGCTGTGCGGCTTCATCTTCAAGCGGGCTTCTCCTTCCAGCGGTATGGAGAGGGTGAAGGTATACCGCGATGTGCCGGAAGATCAGGCGGCCAAAGCCGGTCCGCCCGCCCTGAACGGGGTGGGCATCTTTGCTGATGAGTTCATGCGCCGTTTTCCCCTGCTCCCGGTGGAGGAAGAGGGCAGGCTTAACGATCCCGCCCTGCGTGAAAATTTCATTGAACGCATCTTTGCCATGCAGCGCTGGCGCACCCTGCTTGCAGGTGGTCTTACTCCGGGCAGGCTGGTGGAGTTCCATTCCCGCCACAAGCTGCTCATCATGTCGCACAGTGTGGAGCACTACAGGGAGATGGGGCGGCTGGTTGCAGGATGCGCGGGCATGGAGCCGTTCACGCTTGAGCAGGACTATCAGGCGCTTTTTCTCACGGCCCTGTCACGCCTTGCCACGGTGAAGAAGCATACGAACGTGCTGCAGCACGTCATGGGCTATTTCAAAAAGGCCCTTTCGCCTGACGAAAAGCAGGAACTTGTGGAGGTGCTAACGGCCTATCACGATGCGCTTGTGCCCCTTGTGGTGCCTGTAACCCTGCTCAACCACTATGTGCGCAAATATCGTGAGCCGTACCTGCTGGGGCAGTGGTATCTGCGGCCTCATCCGCTGGAGCTCAAGCTGCGCAACCATGCCTAGAGAGAGCGCTGCTGCTGTTTTTTGCCCCGTTCCCTGAAAAAAAGTGCGGGAACAAGCCGACAAAATTGTACTTCCCCTTGCCATAGCAAAGGCGGATATGTATTACTGTAATATAGTAGACAAATGTTCCGTTGATGGAGTCTGAATCTCTGGAGGCCGTTTATGAACAAGAGCGAACTCGTGAAAATGCTTGCCGAACAGCATAATCTTTCCAACGATGAGGCTGTAATTGTGGTTAACTCCTTCTTCGATAGCGTTCGTGATGCGCTGCTTGAAGGTGATCGTGTGGAGATTCGTGGTTTCGGCTCGTTCAAGGTGAAGGATTATAGTGGCTACAAGGGGCGCAATCCCAAGACGGGAGAAAGCGTTGAAGTGTCCTCCAAGAAGCTGCCTGTTTTCAGAGCCGGCAAGGAACTCAAGGAACTGGTGAACGATTAGCCCTGCCGGGCTGGTTGTCTTGCCTGCAGCGTGCGGCGGGAGTATGATGCCCCGTCAAGGTAGGAGAACCATATGCCCCGCTCCCGCAACCGTATCAGCAGTGCCTCGGTTCCCGAATCGCTTCGCGAAATCGGGTACCCATGCGTGCATCTGAAGATCGGCGAGGGAATCGTCACCGGGCGTAATGTCCTGATTTCCACGGTGCTGGGGTCCTGCGTCGCGGTCAGCTTTTATTGTGCTGCCAGAGGCGTGGCCGGGTTGTTTCACGCCATGTTGCCCACAAGCGTAGGCGCACGAGATGCTGACAAGGCACCGTGCAAGTTTGTTGATTCGGCAATTCACTGCATTCTGGAGCAATTTCGCAAGAAGGGCATCGCCGACAGGGACATTGAACTGAAACTGTTTGGCGGTGCCTTTAGTATGGGCAACGGTGCGCCGGAGCATGTACGCAATGTGGTGAATGTGGGCGGACGCAATGTGGAGGTTGCGCGGCAGGTGCTGTCTGAACTGAAGCTCAGGGTTACCCGCGAAAGCGTGGGCGGTGAGCACGGGCGAAAACTCGTGTTCGATACCACCACAGGCCATGTATGGGTGAAAATGCTCGGCCATTCGGAAGAGCAGGCCCTGTTCAGGGAAGAAGGCGAAATGCTGCCGGTGGCGGAAGGGCGTGCCTGCCCGTTGAATGGTGACGGCTAGTTATCCCGGTTGTGTGCCCGACAGTTCTGTGATTTACTCCCGCCATGAAGATAGTATTCTGCATTGACGATAATCCCCGCTATCTCATGCTTGCCCGTGTGGCTGCCCGCAGTCTGCGCAGGCTCTATGGCGAAGATGTGCCGGTACTCTGCGTGTACGGCGGCAACCGCCCGGAAGTCGTGGAAGCCGTTGAGGCCGAGCGTATTCCGCTTGCCCTGTATTCGCCGGTGCTCAACCATGCCACGGTGCCTGCCACCTTTCATCGCGCCATAGGTGCCTTTCTCAAGCTCGAGCTTGCCCTTGTGCCGGAACTGGCTGGCGAGGAGCATGTTCTTTATTGCGACAGCGACATCTATTTTCATGCCCGGTTCGATGACCTGCTCGCCATGAAGCCGCCTTATATGGCCATGGCCCGCGAGGCCTCTTCTCCCTTCTGGCATGAAGTGCAGCAGATGCAGTATACATGGCGCGAGAGGAACTACACAGTTCCTCTGCCGTTCCCCATATGGACCTATTCTTCGGGGGTGGTGAACTTCAACCTCACCCGTCTGCGCAGGCACGACCATATTCACAATTTTTTGGCCTTCTGCCTGCAGAACGTGCATCACATAGGCAACCTTGATCAGTCGCTGCTGAATTATTTTTTCGGAAAACGCATCACCAAGCTCCCTCCTCCCTACAACTGCCCCCCCTACCGCAAAGACTCTCGCGACACCGGCTGCCTCATTCACTTCCACGGTCCCAAGCCATGGGAAATACATTCGGAATTGTGGCGGGAACTGCGCATCAACCACTTCAACTGGTTTCGCGAGCGCTGGTTCGAGCTGCTCACCCCCGAAGAAGCGGAGCTGGCCCGCAGCTGGGCATGACAGGTTAACCCAGCCCCTTTCCCCCCGTTTTTGTTGAAAATTTGCAGCATTACATTTTTGTTTAGATACTCTTTGTCTTTTACGTGCTGATCTGTTAATCAGACATGTTACTATTATCTGGGAATGATCGTCCCTCACGGGACAGCTTGGGGGCTTCAGGTGGTGAATCCTCTTTCCGCATATGATCCCGACTGGGAACACATAGAGCGCATGCTGCAGATGGAACGCTACGCATGGCTTTCTCTGACGCATGACATGGGGACTGTTGTATCCATCGACGGACGCTTCGACGATGTGAATACGCAGTGGGAAGCCGTAACCGGGCATGACGAATGCGAACTTCTGGGCAGCTACCTTGTGGAGTTCATGCATTTTGATGACCGGGAACGCGCTCTTGCCGACTGGCAGAGCCTTATTACCGCCGATGTGACCACTACCTCCGTGGTGTTCCGCTTTCTGTGCAAGAACGGGGAATATAAGCGTCTTTCCTGGAACCTCATGTATTCCCCCGAGCACGAGTGCTTTTTCTGCACCGTGAAGGACGTGAACGAATCCCTTTCCGACAAGGCCATACAGT
>JBKEAK010000056.1:0-1773 GCA_047972125.1 Halodesulfovibrio sp. | reverse complement strand
GGTTCTTCATGCTGCGTCCCGGTGTGCTTGAACTGGACGCCGAGGCCTCAGGCGAGGTGCACGAGCGCGATCACTGCAAGGTGCTGCGTTTCGGCCTGCCGTTGCTTGTGGCCATTCTCGGCGCCGTGGGCATGGAGGTGGGCATAAGCCTGTTCATGCCTTCCGTTCCCTTTGAATATGGCGTGATGCTCGCGCTTTCCGCATCTATTCTGGTTGCGGTGGGGCAGAACCCCGGCAGCATGTCTATTGTTGTCCGCTCGGTGACGAACAAGCACCTGTGGGTCATGCTGGGTGTGGTGGCGTCCATTTTCATCTTCAAGGACACCATGCAGGCTGCGGGCGTTATCCGCGAATTGTCGGAGCTGGCGGGGGGCACCACGGCGCTTGTTGTTGCTGCCACTCTGCTGCCGTATCTGGTGGGGCTGGTTTCCGGCATCACCCTTGCCTATGTGGGAGCCACCTTCCCTCTGCTGACGGGGCTTCTGGCGCAGGCGGGCCTGCAGGATCAGACGGCAGCCTATGTCATGCTCTCCATCTTTTCAGGCTTCACGGGCATCATGTCATCGCCCATGCACATTTGCTTTGTGCTTTCCTGCCAGTATTTCAAGGTGGATATCGGCGGAACATGGCGCAAGCTGGTGGTGCCCTGCCTGCTGCTTATCAGCAGCGGCATAGTTTACTTCACCTTGCTGCGCTAGCTGCGCCCGCCCAGTATTATCAGGCCTTGCAGACGCGGTTGCGTCCTTCATTCTTCGCGGTATAGAGGGCATTGTCCGCACGCTTGAGAATGGAGCCGATAGCGGTGTCGTCTGCGCGCATTCCTGCAACACCTGCGCTGACGGTATATCGTATGATCCTGCCGTCAGAGGATACTACCTCCTGCTTCTCTATGGCAGCTCTCAGGCGTTCCGCAACCAGCATGGCCATATCTTCTTCCGTTTCCGGCATGAGAACGACGAATTCTTCGCCACCGATGCGGGCAAGGGTGTCGGTTTCGCGCAGGGAGTTGGCTGCAGTCTCTGCTATGTTCACCAGCACGGCGTCTCCGGCATCGTGACCGTAGGTATCGTTGACGTTCTTGAACTTGTCCGCATCCAGCATGATCAGCGCAAACGTACGGTTGTAGCGTTTACCCCTCTCCACCTCCCGTGCGGCAATCTCAAGGAATCTGGCCCTGTTGGTCAATCCGGTGAGGCTGTCTGTGGTTGCCATGCGTTCGAGCTTCAGTTCGGCAAGCTTGCGCTCGGTAATATCACGCAGGTGCCCTACGGCATAATACTCGTCTCCCATCTTGAAGGCACTGACGGAACGTTCCACCGGGAAGCTTGTGCCATCCCTGCGCAGGGCACGGAATTCCATGACGGAGTTCATCACCATGCCTGTGCCGGTGTGCCTGAATTTATCAAGCCCCTTCATGGCGTCATCATGATATTGGGGCGGCACGATGAGCTTGTGCATCTTCTGGCCAAGGGCTTCTTCTGCGGTCCAGCGGAAGAGCCGTTCCGCTGCTGCACTCCAGAAGAGAATGGTATCGTTGCTGTCTATCATGATGAAGGCGTCGTACGATGCATCCGCCATGGCCATGAACTTGCGCTGTTCTGCAACAAGGGCGTCTTCCATGGCTTTTCGGGCCGTGATGTCCAGAATGGTGCCAAAGGCGATGGCCTGCCCGCCCTCCCTGTTAAGGCGGGCGTTGGCTGCGTGGATGTGCCGGATGGAGTCGTCCGGGCGCACGATCCGGCAGTCAAATCCGCGGGATTCGCCTGTGGCGAG
>JBKEAK010000055.1:0-35049 GCA_047972125.1 Halodesulfovibrio sp. | reverse complement strand
GCGGCAGCGGCAAGGAAGATGGCGTAAACGGTCTGCGCGACGGCAAGATCGACGTGCACACCTACCACGGCCTCAAGACCAAGCTTTCCAACCTCGGCGTGGATGACAAGACTCTTGAAGAGCTTGAAACCTCCGCCTCCGAAGGGTCGCTTACGTGGAGCAGCCTGCTGCACACGCTTGCAGACAACGGTGCCTTCACCGGGCAGGAAACGGCTGCATTCAAGCTTGATGATGCCACCCGCAACGGCGCATCCGTCTTTCTGCAGAAGCTGGGCTTTACGCCCGAAGAATCCGGCAACCTGCTGGATACAGCGCAAAGCGGCAATCTTTCCAAGGCGTGGAACAGTGTCCTCAACAAGATATCATCCATGCCCGAAGGTTCTACCCTCGACATCAGTCAGGATGAACTTGCCAACATCGGCAAGGCGCTTCAGCTGGACGAATCCGGCATAAGCCGCATGAAGCAGCTCTTTGCAGGACAGGACGGTCTTACCGTTGATGCAAAGGGACTTAAGGCTCTGCTGTCAGAAATTTCCAATAGCGTTACCGCCAAGCGCAGCGCGGCCGAAGACCGCGTAACCAGCTTGCACGATACGCTTGCTCCCGCCATGGAAGAGGCATGGGAGCGTTCCGGCAGATTCAATGCTGCCGATATGCGTGCTTCCAGAGAAACCACGGCATCGTCGGTTCTTATCAAGGATAGCGCGACAGCCGAAGCCAACGGTTTTACCACCGTAACGGCAGGTTCTGCGGGGAACAAGGAAGTGACCCGCGAAGCACGCAATGCCGCCATGCAGGAAAAGGGTGCCGAGTCCATCAAGTCACATGAGTCGCAAACGGACAACAAGAATGCCGTTCATTCCGCGACCGACAAGCACCAGAATGCCGAGGCACGTCAGTTTGGCCGTTTCAACGAAACGCTCTCAGACGACAGCATGCAGGACAAGGGCAAAGATAAGCAGAAGGATGCCCTGAAGTCCCTGCTTGAACGCCTTGAAATTCAGACCGCTCCTGCCACCAACAGCCAGACCACCATCGACCAGAACGCAGCAGCCGCAAACGGACTGCGCGCAGCAGCGAACAGGACGGCAGACAGGCAGGTCTTTGAGCAGGTAGAAAACGGCATGCTCCGCACCATGCAGAACGGCGCGAAGCAGCTGACCCTGCAACTCACTCCGGAAGATCTCGGCAAGGTTACGGTCATTCTTTCCGTCAAGAACCATGAAGTGAACGCGCTCATCAGACCCGAAAGCGCGGAAGCCGCCAAGGCGATCAACGACCAGTTGCACCAGCTCAAGGCATCTCTGGAAAATCAGGGCCTGAAGGTGGACAACATCGAGGTGCAGACCGGGCTGCAGAACCAGCAGGACATGTCTTCCTGGCAGGGCTCCGCAGAGCATAACGCACAGCAGGAGCTGAGACAAAAGTTTTTGAATCAGAGACGGTTACATAGTCTTAGAGCAGAAAATACGGCTTTGGCCCAGGAAATGCAAAATACCGGGGAAACGGCAAAACATTCCACCCGTCAGGGTGTGGATCTTATCGCATAAGAGAGGTTTCCCATGGCAACGGCAGTAGATGGCAGCATACTTGGCAAAGCCGAACAGGAATTCGGGCAGCTGCAGATTCGCGGCAAGTCCGATTTGGGCAAGGAAGACTTCCTTACCCTTCTGGTTGCTCAGCTCTCCCATCAGGACCCCATGAACCCCATGGACGACAAGGAATTTGTTTCCCAGCTCTCTGAATTCTCCAGCCTTGAACAGCTCACCAACATCTCCGGCGGCATCGAGGAGATGAACGACTCCACCGCCCGACAGGAGATGATCAGTGCGGTCAGCTTCATAGGCAAGGATGTGCGAGCCAAGGGTTACGGTCTCTCCAAGGACGGTGACAGCACCAGTTCACTGTACTTTACCATCACCGAGCCGGTGGCCAACGGTTTCATCAACATCTACGACCCGAACATGAACCTTGTGCGCACCGAAAGCATCGGCACCAAGCAGACCGGTAACTACGAATATCAGTGGGATGGCAAGGACTACAAGGGTACCGACATGGCAGACGGCGTTTACTCCGTGGCTATGTATGCCGAAGGGCTTGATGGCAACCCGGTTCTCATCTCTACGGAAGTGAGCGGCAAGGTGGCGGGCGTGCAGAGAGACGGAACAGACCAGTATCTGCGCCTTGCCGATGGCCGAATTGTTAAATTTACGGACGTTCAGGAAGTTGTGGATAACTCTTCCACCCCTACCACGGATGAAACACCTTCGTCCGGCGAATAGCAAACGGATTTACAAAACATAACCTTGTGCAAAGCTGGCTTAAGCCGCCTGCACGCAGCTTGACAATGATGTGCGGAATAGTTCCGCACAATGTGGCACTCAGTGCCTTGTAAGGAGGTCGATCATGAGTCTTACCGCATCCATGTGGACAGGTATTTCGGGCCTGCTGGCACATGGCGAGAAAATGAACGTTCTCGGCAACAACATTGCGAACGTCAACACCGTTGGGTTCAAGGGCAGTCGCATGGATTTCGAGGACTTCATTAACCAGGATGTCAACAGCGCCGCCGGTGTTACGCAGGTGGGACGCGGTGTTGCCATCGGCGCCATTTACGGCGACTTCAGTCAGGGTGCGTTTGAAACCACCACTGAAGCAACCGACCTTGCCATCGGGGGCAAGGGATTCTTTCAGGTAAAGGTGAAAGACGAAGAAAGCGTCTACTACACCCGCGCAGGCAACTTCCGTTTCGACAAGGACGGCTATCTTGTCGACCCGCACGGCTATGTACTGCAGGGCTGGCAGATTCAGACGCCTCGTCCTTCGCTGGCTACATCTTCCACGCAGGTGACAAGCACGTCTTCGTCCATCAAGGGTTCAGGCGTACCCACCGACATCAGACTGGAAGGGTTCACCTGCGAACCCAAGCATACTTCCAACGTCACCATGATCACCAACCTTGATGCCCGTGACGGTGGAGACAAGGCCAGCAACGATGCCGACCCGTTCTTCGCAATGTTCTCGCAGTGGAACGGACTGGATTCGCCGCCCATCGGCCAGAACAGTTTTGCCTACCAGTCCACGCTGCGCGTGTACGACGAAGGCGGCACCGCGCACAACCTGACGGTCTACTTCGACCAGGTTGCAGCCGACACCGTTTCCGGTGCTGCCAGCGGCAAGCGCTACTGGGAATACATGGTAACCGTGGAACCCGGCGAAGATGGCCGCGTATTCAACGGCACCAAGGTGAATACCACCTCTTCCGCAGGCGTGCTCATGACCGGTACCCTTACCTTCGACAGCTCAGGGCAGCTTGTGGACCAGTCCGCATACACCATCAAGAGCAACGCAGGTACGGACCTGAAACAGCTTTCGAACTGGGCACCCACCACGTATTCGACAAACGGGTACCCGCTGTTCACCGCGAACTTCTCAGGACTTTCCAACGCCAGCTTCGTAACCCCCGGTCTGTCGACCAACGTTACCGGCTCGCTCATGGAACTGAACCTCGGGCTCAAATACACGAGCACCTCGGCGAACCTCGTCAACGGCGGGGTCGGACAGACTGCGGCAACAATCGGCAGCAACGCCGGCAACCTCATGTCGCTCGGCAGCAATGTTGAACGCCAGTCTTCGGCAACCACCAGTTTTGCGGGTGCATCCTCCACTCTGCTTCAGAGTCAGGACGGTTACACCTTCGGCTTCCTCCAGAACGTCACCGTTGACCGCGACGGCATCATGCGCGGCCGCTACTCCAACGGTATCATTCTGGACCTGTACCAGATCACGCTCTTCGACTTCCAGAGCGAACACAACCTGCGCAGAGAAGGCGGCAACCTCTTCTCCGCAACTCGCGATTCGGGCGAAGCACTCCCCGGACCGGCCAACAACAACGGACTCGGCGCGGTGTATTCGAACTCGCTTGAGCAATCCAACGTGGACCTCGCCAAGGAATTTGTTCAGATGATCACCACTCAGCGTGGCTTCCAGGCAAACTCCAAGGTCATTACCACCACGGATACGATGCTGAACGATGTCATAGGTATGAAGCGCTAATACTGACAACAGAATGATCGACCATATACGGCAGGCGGCCCCGAAACCGCCTGCCACCCGAAAATCCCGTCTTACCCGAAGGCGGGATTTTTGTTCTGCGCAACAAAAGGGCGGCCCGCCATTCCGGCAGGCCGCCCTTGGCGGTTTTGTATCCGTTACGTTACTCAGGCAATGCCATGCGCTGCCGAGCCGTGAAATACGCCATGGACGAATCCAGTTCCTTCGACTGGCGGGAAAGAGATGCCGAGGTTCCGGCAATCTCTTCAGAGGCGGCAGCGTTCTGATGCACCACGCTGTCCAGCGCCTGAATGCCCTTGTTCACCTGTTCCGCTCCCTGATGCTGCTCCGCACAGGCGGCAGAAATTTCCTGAACAAGGCTGGATGTGGCTTCAATGTCCGGCAGCAGTTCGGCAAGCATTCTCCCTGCCTTGTCGGCAATGTCCACACTGCTGATGGAAAGCTCGCTTATCTCTTCGGCCACATGGTTGCTGCGCTCGGCCAGCTTGCGCACTTCGCTGGCGACCACGGCAAAACCGGCACCGTGTTCACCCGCACGGGCCGCTTCAATGGCGGCATTAAGCGCAAGCAGGTTCGTCTGCCGTGCTATTTCCTGTATGAAGCGTATCTTCTCCGCTATATCGCGCATTGCCCCTACGGACTTGCTCACGGCCTCACCGCTCTCGCGCGCATTCTGCGAAGACTTGAGGGCCATTTCTTCCGTCCGCTTGGCATTGTGGGCGTTCTGCTCGATATTGGAAGTCATCTCTTCTACGGACGAAGATATTTCCTCCACGGCAGCGGCCTGACGGCTTGCTCCTTCCGCCAGCGACTCCGAAGCGCTGGCCAGTTCATTACTGCCCATTGATACCTGTCTGGATATTTCCTTTGATTCCATTATGATGCTGCGCAGCTTATCGAGCATGGCGCGCAGGCTGGCAACCAGTTCGCCCATCTCGTCTTCGTTCTCATATTGGATATGGGCATCCAGATTGCCACCGGCAAGCGAGGCTACATAGACCTTTATCTTTGCCAGAGGCGAAAGCAGGCTGGCCTTCATGATCAGCCACGTGAGCAGAATTATTATCAGCAGAGCTCCCCCGGCAATGCCTGCCACATTGAATTGCGCCTGCCGTATCTTAGCATTGGCCTCAGCAAGGGAACTGATGATCTCGAACGCGCCATGAACTTCTCCCGCGCGCCATCCTTCCTTGGTTCCGCCAGTCACGTCCTTTTTACCTACGGGATCACCGTGGCAATACAGACATTCTGCAGTCAGGCGGATGGGACGAAAATACCTGATCTCATCATTACTATAGATGATGTACTCGGACAGGTTGCCCTGCTCCAGCTTTTCCAGCACTTCCTTTTCCAGATCAGTGGGGGCATTGGCCGGATTGCGCGGTCTGTTCTTGGGTACGCGGAACTCGTAACCGGCCTCACGCGCATTCACCTTGGCCATGTTTATGGCGGTAATAACCGGCACAGCCTCGACCACCTTGTCCGGAGGAATCTCGGCAAAGGGCCTTATCAGGTGCATCTCAAGCTTTTTGGACATCTCGTTTCGCCCTGCCTCGGCCATGAGCACAATAGCCCGGCTTTTGGCAATAACGCTTTCCTGAGCGCCCTGCCGGATATCCTGAATCCGGAGAAGTGAAAGAATAACAGCCACGACCAGCGGTCCGGCCACGGCCACAAGCAACATTTTTGCGCGCAGGCTCATTCTTGATAGCATGGAGTCCCCTCTCCTTGGGCGGAAAGAAACGTTGATGGAACACAACAGTATTGCACCATGCCATACTATATCAGTTACACAGTGACTCCATTATAATGCTGCATGCGGCGAAGATTCTGCGTCAGTTCTGACCTGCCTGCGACAGTCCGGGGCAGGGCATAACAGTTAGCAACAGGGCACAATAAGTCATAACAGGTCATAACAAGCTATCATGGGCCGTTACAGGCCCTGACAGGGACATACCGCATACCCGAGGACACAAAAAAAGGCATGGTTGTACCATGCCTTTTATAAGCAATATTGAACCAGCTCATCGGTCAGGAGCGCAGATTCAGAAAATTCCCTATGGCAGTCTTGCCCTGAGCGTTGATGCGGAGGACGCCCTTGGGAGGAATGCGCATGAGCACCTTGCTGCGGTCCTCATCCGTTACTTCCACTTCTATCTGTCCATCTTCGGCATGCATAACCTCAAACTTCAGATGTACGCCCTGTTCTTCCATGCGCTTCTGCAGTTCTTCGGCTGCCTGCCGTATTTCCTTTTCACTGACAGGTGCTGTGTTCTGGTCACTGCTCCCGTCCCCGGTTTTGCCAACGTGTGCCTGAGATGTCTGCTTGCTGGTGGAGGTTGCATAAACGTTGCTTCCGGGGTCCGCCCCTCTTACAGGGCCGGGCTCGCCATAGGAATGGAGCAGACCGCTATCTAGTTCTTGCAGTCTCATGACGATTCCTCCCGGTTGAAAAACCGGCACTATGCCGGAATGGGACTAACTCCTTACATACACCTTATCGACTCGTCTTTAATTTGCTTTAGGGCGGGATGAACAATTTTTTCCCACCTTTTCCCGAGCGTCGAATATCCGCCCCAGCAGGCGGAAAATATTGACCATCTGCGCCTCATGCACCCGAAATGCTCATTTTTTGATTTTTCAATATACTGAAATAAAAGCTTTTTTATCATTTGGCATCGCCATTGCTAGGTCCGAGACAGTACAACAAGGAGGTTATACCATGTCTTTGGTCATAAATCACAACCTTATGGCGATGAACGCGTCTCGTAACTTGAATGCAAGTTACAACAGACTGTCTGACTCCACGCGCCGCCTGTCTTCCGGTCTGCGAGTGGGAACCGCAGCGGACGACGCAGCGGGGCTGGCCATCCGCGAACTCATGCGGGCAGATATTTCCACCATGAACCAAGGGATCCGTAACGCAAACGACGCGATCTCCATGATCCAGACCGCCGACGGTGCTCTGCAGATCATCGACGAAAAACTGATCAGAATGAAGGAACTGGCGGAACAGGCTGCCACCGGTACCTACAACTCCGACCAGCGTCTCATGATCGAATCGGAATATCAGGCAATGGCATCGGAAATTACCCGAATCGCCAACGCCACCGACTTCAACGGCATCCACCTGTTGAACGGTACGCTTTCCGGCAATGTGCACAACGGCAGCGGCCTGAACGCCACTGGCAAGCTCAAGGTGCACTTCGGTACAGGCAACGACTCTGCCGAAGACTATTACTACATCCAGATCGGCATATCCACCGCATCCGCCCTCGGCATTGGTAACAACACCCTTTCCACGCATGGCGGTTTTACGATCTCCACTCAGTCCGCTGCACAGCAGGCACTGAATGCGATTGACCAGGCAATTATTTCCAAGGACAAGATCCGTGCCGCTCTCGGTGCCCTGCAAAACCGCCTTGAGAACACGATCTCGAACCTTACCATTCAGGCAGAAAACCTGCAGGCTTCTGAATCCCGAATCTCCGACGTGGACGTAGCCACTGAAATGACGGAATTCGTGCGGAACCAGATTCTGACGCAGGCTGCAGTGGCCATGCTCTCGCAGGCCAACTCTCTGCCGCAGATGGCAATGCAGCTTATCGGCGGTTAATAGCACCGCGCGTCGAACATCGTTCAAGGCGACCAAAGACGAAAAAGGCCGGGGAGCTCCCCCTCCCCGGCCTTTTCAGAAAACCTATTGGTCCGCTGAACGTTCTAGCAGCTTAAGCGCCAGTCCGGCGGCCTTCTGCTCAGCCCGTTTTACACTCGGGCCGTCTGCAGTAACATTTTGGCCATCGGGTAATGTGAGCAGCACTTCGAAGACTTTTTCATGTTCCGGCCCTTTGCTGCCGGCCAGGGAATACACGGGACGCTCCCTGAAGCGTTTTTGTGTAAGTTCCTGCAATCTGCTTTTGTAATCCTTGCTCTTGCCTCCTTCCGGCTCCTGCGGCCAGCGAGAGGCAAAAAGGATGTCTACAACTGCGAGCGCCGAGGCGTATCCGCCATCCAGAAACACGGCGCCCAAGACGGCTTCCAGCGCATCGCTCAGCAGCGAATGCCTGTCTCTTCCGCCTTGGCTTTCTTCTCCCCTGCCCAACAGCAGACAGGCGTCCAGCCTCAGTTCCTTGGCAAGCTCCGCCAGCGAGGGTTTGCTCACGAGCTTGGCCCGCATGCGGGTCAGGTGTCCTTCCCGTGCGCCGGGGAACATGGCAAACAGCCGCTCGGAAACGCTCAGCTCCAGCACGGCATCACCAAGAAATTCAAAACGTTCGTTATGTTCAATATCGCCACCCTGCTCATTTGCATGTGAGCTGTGGGTAAGCGCCGTTTCCAGCAACTTGACTTGCCGGAAGCGATAGTGGATAGAATCTTGTAGAGTGTTGAGCATTTTCACCTTTCTCCACAGTGGGGGCCCATGACATATCACCGTAACATCCCGGCCCTGTTCAACCCCGAAAGTGTTGCCATTATCGGAGCCTCAGCTACTACCGGAAAAATTGGAAACGTGGTTTTGGCAAACCTGCTGGAGGCAGGTTTCACCGGCGGGATATATCCTGTAAACCCGAAGTCGGAGACTATACTTGGTTGCAGGGTTGTCCGCAACATCCGTGACCTGCCTGAATCGGTTGATTTGGCCGTAATCTGCATTCCCCCGGCAGAAGTTGCCGGGGCAGTTGAAGAACTGGGCAAGAAAGGTGTCAAAGCAATTGTCGTTATCACTGCAGGATTCAAGGAAATTGGCGGCAGTGGCTGGTATCTCGAAGAGAATGTCAAAAAACTGGCAGAAAAATATGGCATAGCGCTGCTCGGCCCCAATTGCCTCGGCCTCATCAATACCGGGGCAAACCTCAACACCACCTTTGCCGTGGGCCAGCCTGCCCGGGGCAACATAGCCTTTTTCTCGCAATCCGGCGCCCTGTGCGTTTCCATTCTCGACTGGGCACAGGAGCGCAGCCTCGGTTTTTCCAAATTCATCAGCATCGGCAACAAGGCCATTCTCGACGAATCCGACATCCTTGCCTATCTGGCGGAAGATCCTGACACACGGGTCATCATCGGTTATGTGGAAGGTGTGGAATGCGGCCAGCGTTTTTTGCAGGTCGCGCAGAATGTCACCCGCGAGAAGCCTGTCATCATGATCAAATCGGGCAGAACAGGTGCCGGTGCCAAGGCAGCCTCCTCCCACACAGGAGCCATGGCCGGGGCTGACCAGGCCTATGAAGCGGCCTTTGCCCAGACGGGAATAATGCGGGTGGGTCCGCTGCGGGATCTTTTCAATCTGGCGCAGGCCTTTTCCAGCCTTTCGCTGCCTGCCGGGCCCAATGTCGGCGTGGTTACCAATTCCGGCGGTCCCGGCATCATGGCTGCAGACGCAATAGAAATGTCACGCCTGATCATGGCACCACTGGCCGTAAACACGGTGGAAGCCCTCAAGGAAATCCTTCCCTCCTTTGCCGCATTCTATAATCCGGTGGACGTAATAGGCGATGCCAAGGCAGACAGGTTCTCCGGTGCCATAGACATTGTGCTGAAAGACGAGATGGTGCACTCGCTGCTCATTCTCGTCTCTCCCACGGCACGCACAGGTGTGGCCGATGTGGCGCGGGCCATTGTGGAGGTTGTGGCAAGGCATGATAAGCCGGTCTTTGCCTGCCTCATGGGCGGCCCTGCAGTTAAGCAAGGCCGGGAAATACTCGTGCAGGCAGGCATACCCTGCTACGATTTTCCCGAGCCTGCCATACAGGCCATTGAAGCCCTCAACCGCTACAGGGAATGGAAAGACCAACCCATGCCTGTTGAGGTGTGCTACCGGCGCAACCTGAGCAAAGCGCGCGAAATCATCCGCAAGGCGCAGGAAGAAGGCACACAGGAGATTGTGGAATTTCAGGCTCAGGGGCTCCTCAAAGCCTACGAGCTGCCCATTCCGGAAACCAGAATCTGCCGCACCAGCGACGACGCCATAGCCGCCGCAAAGCAGATTGGCTTTCCCGTGGTGCTCAAGATCGCCTCGCCGCAAATTTCGCACAAGAGCGATGTGGGCGGGGTAAAGGTGAACCTCAAGTCGCCGGAAGAGGTACAGGCAGCCTTTCTGGATATCACCTCAAAGGCGCAACGCCAGCGCAAGGATGCCTACATAATGGGCTGTCTTGTGCAGGGCATGGTGGCCCGCAACGCCAAGGAAGTGATCATCGGCTTCAAGCGCGACCCGCAGTTCGGCCCCATGATCATTTTTGGGCTGGGGGGCATATATGTTGAAGTGCTCAAGGATATTTCGTGCAGGCTGGCTCCCCTTTCCCTGAGCGATGCACACGATATGATACGTGAAATCAAATCCTTTCCGCTTCTGCGGGGGGTGCGCGGTGAAGAATCCGTCAACTTCACGGCCATTGAAGACATTCTTTTGATCATGTCACAGTTATCACTTGATTTTCCGGAGATTCATGAGGCAGAATTCAATCCCGTCCTTGTCAACAGTACAGGAGCGTGGGTAGCGGATGTGCGCGTGATATTGGCTCCGGCCCCAGATGCCGGGACCTGCGGCTTGAAAGAATAGCCGCTCCACACAGTGCGCGGGACACGCATGCAGGTGGAACAGACACATATCGCACCCAACGGCAACATCAGAGGAGGAGACTATGGCTGCCGGTATCTACATCGGATCGACAGCCGGATATTCCGGCAAGAACATGGTCGTCATGGGTATTGGGCTTCGCCTTCAGAAAGAAGGCCTGAACGTGGGCTACATGAAGCCCGTGGGAGCCATGCCTGAAGAACGTGACGGCATTCTCGGCGACGAGGACGCTTTTTTCGTACAGGATATTCTGGGACAGGATGCCCCGGCCAATCTCGTCACCCCCGTGGTGGTGACGCAGGACTTCAAGGTCCGCGCATTCAGCGGGCAGTGCGACGACCTCATGCCCTCCATCGTGAACGGCTACAACACCCTGCAGCAGGGCAAGGATGTCATGGTAGTTGCGGGCTCCGGCAGCATGTACTCCGGCCGCTACTGCAACGTGGACGGCATACGCGTAGTGCGCGAGCTTAACCTGCAGGCCGTGGTCATCGACCGTCTGCAGAAGGAACTCAACTACGACTACCTCGTCGTTCTCAAGGATACGCTCGGCGATAACATGGCCGGCGTTGTGCTGAATGACATTCCCCAGAACTTCATGAACGAGGTGGATGGCCTCATCCGCCCCTTCCTTGAAAAGAACGGCGTGAAGGTGCTCGGCGTTATCCCCAAAGACCCGCTCATGGGCGCCATCAAAGTTGGTGATCTTGCAGAACGTCTGGGCGGCAAGGTCATTTCCGCACAGAACAAGTCCGACAAGGTGGTGGAAAACTTCCTCATCGGCACCATGCAGGTCGAGAACTTCATGACCCACTTCCGCAAGAACAAGAACTCCGCCATCATCGTCGGCGGCGACCGTTCCGATGTTCAGCTCGTGGCGCTTGAAGGAAACTGCCCCTGCCTCGTGCTCACGGGCAACCTCTACCCCAACGACATCATCCTTACCCGTTCGGAAGTGCTGAACATTCCCATAGTTGTGGTTCGCGACGATACCTACACCGTGGCCAAGAAGATGGAGATAATCCTCTCCCGCCACAAGCTGCGCGACGTGATCAAGATCCGTCAGGGTGCCCAGCTCGTAAGCTCCGCCATCGACTTCAACTATCTCAAGGAACGCATGGGGCTGTAATTGTCCCTTACGCATTGGCAAAGCAAAGGGGGGCAAAAGCCCCCCTTTTCAATGCCGCAGACAAAGCTGCGTATCCGGCAGAAAACGACTGAAGGTGCAGCTAATTGGCTACTTCTGTCGGGCGATACGGATTTCCGACCGACTCATAGACAGGCGGGGTTACACTCCTGCGTATGGAATGCTGCCCCTTGCCCTTGGCCACGTCGGTTATCCTCTGCGAATAGCTGCTTCCGACAATGATGCAGGCATAGGCGATTCCCGCAACAAGAAGAGCCTTGCCCATGAACGATAACGCGGTGTGCATATCCCGCTCCTTGCTTCTTGCAAATCGTTCACATGGCGCCTTTTCGCCCCGCAAAGCATATGCGGGGCAATTCGGCAATCTTTGCCCGATTTGCGTTCATAGCAGGATGCAGCAAAAAACATGCACAACAAGCTAAAGTTACACGAACTTTCTCAAAGAATATGAGCACGGCACCCCAGACCACATCCACATCCCCGTTTGCCAAGGCATTGCCGTGGATTCTGTTCATTACCTTCATGTTCTTTCTGAACCAGACATCGCGCATGCTGCTTGCGCCGATGCTTGTTCCCCTGCAGGATGAGTTCAATCTTTCCTACACCGCTGCGGGCTCGCTTCTGCTCTTTACCTCGGCGGGCAATGCCTTCAGCGTATTCTGCAGCGGCTTTCTTTCCAGCAGGCTGCGTCACAGGTATGTGATTCCCCTTTCCATCGGCTGCTACGGGCTTGCGCTCACATTTCTCTCCTTTGCCAACTCCGTTGAGGAACTGCGCATCGGCTTTACCCTGTGCGGCATGTCCGGCGGCATGTATTTTCCGTCCGGGCTGGCAGCACTCGGCTCCATTGCCGACCGCAAGGACTGGGGCAAAACCATATCCGTTCATGAGCTTGCCCCCAACCTTGCCTTCATCGTCGCCCCCACGTTTGCCGAAATTGCCCTGCAGTTCACAGACTGGCGTGGCACCTTGCAGACCATGGGCGGCATCGCAGTCACCGGAGCCCTGCTCTTTCTGCTCAAGGGAAGAGGGGGCAACTTTCACGGCGAGCCACCCGGAAAAAGCACGGTTCCCTCCCTGCTGAAACGCAGGGAAACGTGGCTGTTCGTCCTCATCATCGGCGTTGCCGTGGCAATGGAGTGGGCCCCGTACAGCATCATGCCCCTGTTTCTGGTGAATGCGGAAGGCATGGACAGAACATCGGCCAACGCGCTTGTGGCGCTCACCCGCATCCCCACGCCCTTCATGGCACTTGCAGGCGGCTGGCTCACGGACAGAATGGGCGAAGAACGCATTTTGTTTGTCTCATTCGTCGGCAGCATTATTGCCGTCATGCTTGTGGCGACAATGCATGGGCAGTGGCTGACCATGGCGCTCTTCATGCAAGCGGCGCTACCACCGCTCATGTTCCCCGCCATTTTCAAGATGTTTGCAAACGCCTTCTCCCCCACGGAACGCTCACTGGTTCTTTCCATGACCATGCCCCTTGTAGCGTTTCTCGCTGCGGGCGGCGCACCTGCCATGATCGGATTCTGCGGCGACATGGGCAGTTTCGGGGCCGGTTTCATCATTCTCGGCCTTACGGGGGTGATATGCCTGCCAGCCATCCGAAATTTAGGCAGAATAACCTCGCAGCTTGACAGGTAGAGGGCTAAGCCCTACCTATTGCGCGGTAACAACCCCCAAGGAGAAATCTCATGGCATATGAAGTTAAGCTGGTTAAGCTGGTAAGCGGCGATATGGTCATCGGCAAGGCCGGTGTGGAAATCGGGAAGCTGACCGAAATAGCCGCCCTGCAGACCGTTCCCACCCAGCAGGGGGTGCAGATGATGCTGCTGCCTTTTGGCTATCCCTTTGAACAGGACTTCAACGGCACCATTGAAACCTCGCACGTTCTTTATGAATACAAGAACTGCCCTGAAGAACTGAAGAACAAGTACATTGAAGCCATTTCCAACCTGACTCTCAGCACGGGCGGCCTCGGCGGCCTGAATCTGCAGAATCCCGGTGGCGGAAATGTTTCCGACATTTCCAAGCTGCTCAAGTAAGAACGCTCAGTTCCGTATACCCGAAAGGGGGGTGGCACATGCCACCCCCCTTTGTTATCGTTACCGACAGGCAATCTGCTCACGGCAGGCTGCATTCACATTTTTCAAGGCGTAAGGAGCTTCTCATGCGCGAACTGCTCTCCCTCATCCCCAAACCCACCCGCTATCTGGGAATTGAAGAAGGGGCCATTCACAAGCGAAAAGATGCCGTCAACCTGCATCTGGCCCTCGCTTTTCCCGATATGTACGAAGTGGGCATGTCCTATCTCGGCCAGAAGATTCTGTACGGAATCATCAACAACCGGGAAGACTGGTGGGCAGAGCGCGTGTTTACTCCCTGCGTTGATACGGCCGCCATTCTCCGCGAGCACAAGGTGCAGCTCGCCACGCTGGAATCGGATACGCCGCTTTCGCGCCTCGATCTGGTGGGCTTTCATGTAACGCATGAGCTTTGTTACACCAACATCATGTACATGCTCGACCTTGGCGGCATTCCCCTGCGCACTGCTGACCGCGGTGACAGCTTTGACATTCCCATTGTCATGGCTGGCGGAGGATGCACCCTTGCTGCCGAGCCCCTTGCACCGTTCATGGACCTGATGGTTCTTGGCGAAGGTGAAGAGCTCATGGTGGAACTGCTGGATGTTCTGCAGCAGTGCAAGGCCGAGAAGACAACCCGCCACGAATTTCTGCGTCGCGCCTCACGCCTGCACGGCGTTTACGTGCCTTCGTTCTTCGAATTCAAGGGCAAGGACCAGCCCCTTGTGCCCCTGTATGAAGACCACACCGCCCCTGCCCGCCGCGTTATCCCGGACATGAACACAGCTGCCTTCCCCGTATCGCAGCCGGTTCCCTTCGGTGCGGTGCACAGCCGTCTGGCGCTGGAAATAGGCCGCGGCTGCACCCGCGGCTGCCGGTTCTGTCAGGCTGGCATGATCTACCGCCCTGCCCGTGAACGCTCCGTTGAGGAAATCGAACGCATTCTGCATGAAACCCTCACCACCACGGGCTACGACGAACTTTCGTTCCTCTCCCTGTCCACGGGTGACTTCTCTGCCCTCAAGACCCTGTTCACCAGAACCGTGGACCGGTGCAGCAGCGAACAGATTTCCGTTTCCCTGCCCTCTTTGCGCGTGGGCTCCATCGACGACGACATCATGGCCCGCATGGCAGGCATACGCCGCACCGGGGCAACGCTTGCGCCGGAAGCCGGAAGCCAGCGCCTGCGCGATGTCATCAACAAGGGGATTACCGAAGAGCAGCTTCTGCTGCATATCCGCAAGCTCTTCCAGCACGGCTGGCAACAGGTGAAGCTCTATTTCATGATCGGCCTGCCCACGGAAACGTACGAAGACCTTGATGCCATTGTGGAACTGTGCCGCAAGGTGCGCGGTGCTGCGGGCTATGTCCGCCGCCTGAACGTAACGGCATCCATCTCTCCCTTCGTACCCAAGGCGCACACGCCTTTCCAGTGGGAAAGCCAGATTCCGCTTGAAGAAATCAAGAACCGCGTTTTCTACCTGCGCGATGCCTTCAAAAAGGAAAAGAGCATGCGCATGCGCTGGCACGAACCCAGCTCCAGTGCGCTTGAAGGCATTTTCTCCCGTGGTGACCGCCGCCTTGCAGACGTTGTGGAAACGGCCTACCGCAAAGGCGCTGTTTTCAGCAGCTGGATGGAACACTTCAAACTTGAGCCCTATCTTGAAGCCCTTGCAGAACACGGCCTTACCTATGAGGAATACATTGCCGAGCGTGATGTAAACCTTCCCCTGCCGTGGGATCACATCGTCAACGGTGTTTCGAAGGAATACCTGCTCAAGGAACGCCAACGTGCCTACGACATGGCCATAACGGACGACTGCCGCTACGGCAGCTGCCATCTGTGCGGCACCTGCGATGTGGGCAAGCGCCCCTCTCTGCTGGACCGCATCACCCCGGACACGACCTATCAGAATGTTCTGAACCGCACGGAACGCGACCAGTTGACCCACGAGCCGGAAACGGACGAAAGGGGGAACGTCATTCAGCTGCAGACCGAAAGCAGCGCACCACCTCAGCTGGCCGAGGAACTGGGCAACAAGGCCGTGCATTACCGCATATGGTACACCAAGGAAGGCCCTTCCATCTTCCTTTCGCAGCTTGAGTTGCAGGCCGTTTTCGAAAAGGTGTTCCGCCGCGCACGCCTGCCCATGACCTTTTCTCAGGGCTTCCATCCCCTGCCGCTCATCTCGTTCGGCAAGGCTCTGCCCGTCGGCGTGGCCAGCACGGCTGAGTGGGTAAACATCTACCTGCGCGAGCCCATGCCCGCACAGACCCTGTTCAATGCCATTGCGACCGCATTCCCCAAGGGCATGCACCCCACCCGCATTGAACTTCTCGATTTCCGCAGAGTGCAGCCGCAGGCCATTGCAGAGGAGTTTGAACTTGAATATTGCGGCGCACCCGAGCGCCTTGCCGAATTCAAGGCCGCCTTTGCCACGTTTGCAAACTACGAGATATTCGACTGGACCCGCGAAACAAAGAAGGGAGAGCGCACCGTAGACATCCGCCCCATCTTCCATAAAATCGAAGAGACGGATAACGGCTGCAAGTTCACCTTCGACTGGTCCGATCTGTACGTCTCGCCCCTGAAGCTTATTCTCGCAGTGGTGCCGGACTTCGGCCTGCTGGACTTCAAGCTGACAAAGACAGCACAGCATATGGAATAAAAAAAAGGGAGGCGAAAGCCTCCCTTTTCCATTTTGAATACCTGCCGTTACGCGACGAATACCGAAGAAAGGGACAACCGCGCCCGCACTTCGTCACTCAGCCCGCACTGGCTGAAGGTCTCACCGGGCGCACCGGCATACCCGCCGCGCACCGTAAGCTGCACACCGTGCTCTGCCGCAAAACGCGATGCCGCAATGAGGAGCTGGATAAAGGATATGTCCATCCCCTGCGTCTCGCGCATATCCAACTCAATAGCTGCATGCTCCTGCATGAGGTCGAGCAGCAAGTCGCGCACACTCTCTGCGGCGGCAATGGTCACATCACCAGCCAGATTCACCACGGCGCGGGATTCATCCGCAGTCACGCTGAAACCGTGCAGACGTTCGGTCTGTCCCTCCATGGTGAGCACTATTCCTCCTTCCACATCATCCCTTGTGGGATTCAGGTAGGAAAGATCCGGCTCATCACCAGAATCCATAAACAGATCCGCGTCAGGGTCCGTGCCGGAAGTCAGGTCAGGAGCCTCGTCCGGCACAGGAATACCGGCTGCACGGGCTTCTTCAAGCAATGCGGCTTCAAATTCGGCTTCCAGCGCTGCAAGCTGGCTCTGATCCCCTTCAGGATAGTCGGACTCAAGGCTGTCGTCCTGAGGTTTGACTGCATCATCGGAAACAAACAGGGAGTCGCCCGCAACCGGAGTCTCTGCCCCGGATTCCGGGGAAATGGCATCCGCATCGTCTTCAAACAGGGTATCTAACGCGGGAGAGGCGTCCTCTTCCTGCGCCATGAAGGCTGGCTCGTCTTCCGATTGCGCTTCAAAATTCTCTTCAGTCGGAGATTCCGCCTCTTCACTCAATTCCAGAAGAGACGCACTTTCGCTGTCGTCTTCTGCCGGTTCGGTCCAGCGCTGCGCTTCGCCCACATCCGCAAGCAACGCTTCAGCAGACTCCAGACTGACGTTTCCATCCGAAGAATTATCTATGGAGAAATCTTCAGTGTTCAGGCCTTGTTCCGGTGTTTCGTCACTGGCAAGAACAGCATCAATTTCGCCCTGCACAAAAAGATCGCCGGCTGCATGGGCGATGGAACTGGCCATGCCTGAATAGCCGCCGGAAGCCTCGGGGTCGTGCTCGCCAAGCAGTTCTGCGAGCAGCAGTTCCGTGTCGTCTTGCGGTTCTGCCGCCATTTCCGGCGAATCATCTTCAATAAGATCATCCACGGGAGCCAGATCGCCGAAGGGATCGCGCGCGGACTCGGCCACAGCGTCAGCTTCCGGTGTGCTCTCGCTCTCCATAATGGCCGACTCAACCTCGTCCACAATGGAATCAAAAATATCCTTGGGTACCGCTGCGGCGGGTTGCGCTGCAAGGCCTGATCCAAGCTCCTCCGAACCATCCCAGGGCTCAAACGGCACACGGGATTTTTCACGCATTTCGGCCATGGCGCGGTCGAACTCATCCATCAATTCATCGAGCCCTTCCATGGGAGCATCCGTAACCTGCTGATCATACGGCATTTCGTCAGCTACGGACAAAACATCTTCAGAGGCTAGCTCAACCGCTCCGGAGGCAAGTGTCAGTACATCCAGTGCCTGAATCTGACGGGAGTCCAGCATGAACACGGCTTCCACAAGGTCCTGCTCAAGAATGGACGAGAACAGAACATAAAGTATTCCTTTAAGATCTGTCTCGCAGCATACAGTTGCCGCAAGGTCGCATTCGCAATGGGTGGCAATGACGTGCCCGCTTTTCTGCAGAAATTCGAGCAGATCAAGAGGGGTTATATCCTTCGCCCCGATATCCGCATGCAGATTGAATGTAAGCATGTACAGGAAGGCACCGTCGCCGCCGCACTGTTCCAGCTCATACCCGGAAAGATGCATAATCGGCTTTCCGTCTGCAAGACAGATGGGATAGCCGGGGTCGAACATGCCCTCGGAAGACATGTGAGACTGTGCAAGCGCTTCAAGAGCGGACACGGCCTCATCATATTTGGAGATATCTTCATTGCCCGCAATGGCGGCCAGCACGGAACATCCCCGTAGAATGGTCCGAACTCCCCCATGTGCCAGTTTCAGCGAACCGGAGCGCATGCGTTCAAGCGCAATTTCGAGCAGCCGGGCAATTCGCAGCAATCGCGCTTCGCCCAGAAGTCCGGCCCCCATCCTTACACTGGTAACCACACGAATAATGCGTCCGAGCAGTTCGGAATCCGCCTGCTCGTCAGCCACTTCCAGTTCCAGAAGGTAGGGTTCAAGCTCTTCCACCAAACTGGCAGAGCGCCGATAGAATTGTTCCAATAATGCCTCAGGCATAGATATCTCCATTGACGGATACGCCGCCGTGCGGCCAAGGTACAACAGGCCGCGACCCTATCGCAACCACTTCGGGAACATTACCCATTTTACGCCTGCGGGCAAATTATTATGCATCAGCCTTGCCTTGAGGACTTTTACGATTACCTGTATGCAATGTGGCACAAAAGCTATGCTTGGTGCCGCTTCTGAAGTATCATGCCCTCCGGGCTGTCATTATTCCGAAAAGTTTGACCACAGGAGCTTAAACGATGTTTCAGCGGTTCTCCGGCTTCCTGTTCGGTATCGTCGTCATGATAACGATGATCTCGATGTACATTTTTATTGAAAAACCAACTGAAAAAACAAACGAGAAGACGTTGTCCGAAACCACTTCCCGCCTGTCTGCCCCCGAAACCGCCCCCAAACTCGCCGATACGGATGCCCCCGCCATGGATACGCCTCCGTGGGGCGCAACCATAACCCGCCTGCCCAACGGACTGACCGTGCTGGTTCAGGAAGACGATCGTTTCCCGCTCGCTTCCATCCGTTTGTATGTGCATGCGGGCTCCGCGTATGAAACGCCTGCTCAGGCCGGCATCAGCCACCTGCTTGAGCACATGGTGTTCAAGGGAACCGCCAAGCGTCCCAAGGGCGGCGCTGCGGGCGATATAGAGGCAATCGGCGGCTACATAAACGCGGCGACCAGCTTTGACTATACGGTATATCTGGCCGATGTGCCCGTCAGCCACTGGAAGACCGGCATGGATGTTCTCAAGGACATGGCGTTTAACGCCACCATTGATCCTGAAGAACTGGAATCCGAAAAGAAGGTCGTGCTTTCGGAACTTGAGCGCGGCGAGGATAATCCCGGCCAGCTTCTCTTCAAGCGTATTTCCGCAAACACCCTGCCCAACACCCCGTACGCGCGGCCCATTATCGGCTACCGCGAAACGGTCAGCGGATTCAGCAGGCAGGACATCAAGGACTACATTGCCACCTATTACCAGCCGCAGTCCATGCTGCTGGTGGTGAGCGGCAAGGTGGACAAGAAGGCTGTGCTTGATGAAGCGCAGAAGCAGTTCGGCTCGCTGGGCAACACCCGCGATTCCGTTCCCCCGGCATCCATTGATATCACCCAGTTCACGGACGGTCCCACTGTCACCGTTGAGCACGGCAAGTGGAACAAGGTGTATATGAGCGTTGCCCTGCCCATTCACGGCTTCAACGACTCGCGTGCAACCGCCCTTGAAGTGCTTGCCCAGCTGCTTGGCGGCGACCGCACCTCCACGCTCTACAAGACCTTCAAGTACGAAAAGCAGCTTGTGGATGACATCTCTCTTGGGGCCTATGCCTTCGAGCGGGTCGGCTTCCTGTACCTTTCCGCCTCGCTCGACGCGGACAAGCTGGACACGTTCTGGCAGGAACTCATGAAGACCCTGTCTTCCCTGAACGCTAACGCCTTCTCGGACGAAGAGCTGCAGCGTGCGCGCCTGAACCTTGAAGACTCCATGTACCGCACCAAGGAAACCCTGCCCGGCCTTGCTTCCAAGGTGGGCATGTTCCAGTTCTTCAGCGGTGGTGAACAGGGCGAAACCAACTATATACAGACCCTTCGCCAGACCGGACGCGCCCAGCTTGAGGACGCCATCCGCACCTATGTGCGCCCCGAACGGATGCACACAGTTCTGCTGCTGCCCGAAAAGGCAGAGGTAAATGCCACCACGCTGGAAAAAGCCACACGCACCATATGGCCCGTAAGTGCCGTTGCCGTGAAAAAGGCCGACAGCAAGCAGCATCCCACCGGCACTGAGACCATTGATCTCGGCAAGGGCAGAACGCTGGTACTCATTCCTGACAACACCCTGCCCTACATCTCCATGGACCTTGTCTTTCAGGGTGGCGACAGCATTGTCGATGCAAACCGTCAGGGCCTTGCTGAGCTTACCGCCCGCACCCTGACCAAGGGAACAGCAAAGCTCGACGCCACTGCCATGGAAGAATTCCAGTCCAACCGGGCTTCCGACATCGGCGCAAGCTCCGGCAGACAGACCTTCACGCTGCGGGCCAAGTTCCCCGAGCGCTTCGGCGACGACATGCTCGGCCTGTTCCGCGATGTGCTCAAGGAGCCTGCCTTTGCTCCCGAAGAAGTGACCCGCGAAATCACCAACATGAAGGCCGCCATCAAGTCGCGTGAAGACCAGCCCCTCGGGCTTGCCTTCCGCCACATGTTCCCCTTCCTGTTCCGCAACCATGCCTATGGCTATTACCAGCTCGGCACGGACGAAGGCCTGAACACCTACACCCCGGAAAGCATCAACGCATTCTGGAAGGAACAGGTTGCACGCCCGTGGACGCTGGCCGTATGCGGCAACTTTGACCGCGAGGCCATGCTCAAGCTGGCAAACAGCCTGCCCGTTCCCGCTGTGGAAAAGACCGTTCCCGCACAGCCGGAATGGAACACCGAACATGAGAAGACGCTTACGCTGAAAGATCGCAACCAGGCCCACCTGCTCATGATCTTCAAAACGGCGCCTCTCGGTGCTGAAGACGGCCCTGCCCTTGACCTGCTGCAGGCTATCCTTTCCGGCCAGAGCGGCCTGCTCTTCAGCGACCTCCGCGACAAGCACGGCCTCGGCTACACCGTAACCGCCTTCCCGTGGCAGTCCAACCTTACGGGCCTGCTTGTCTTCTACATCGGCACGGAACCGGAAAAGGAAAAACAGGCTCTGGACGGATTCAAGCGCGTTATCGCAGACCTGCAGACAAACCTGCTGCCTGCGGAACAGCTTGCACGCGGCAAGAACCTGCTGCGCGGCGACTACTACCGCGATCATCAGAGCCTGAGCAGCCGCAGCTCTGAAGCCGCATCGCTCTCTGCTTCCGGCTTCCCGCTGGACATGAACAGAGAGGCCATTGAAAAGGCCGAAAAGCTGACGGCGGAAGACCTGCGCAACGTCGCCCGCAAGTACCTGCTGCCGGACTCCGCATACATCATGCGCGTTGTTCCTTAACAGGCACACCATGAAAAACGGCAAGCCCCCGGAGTATCTTCGGGGGCTTTTTCATGCAGACGGCCTGCCCCTGACGTACCTACATCTCTATCCTTCTCTCTGCGCCTGCCCGCCCCGGCCCATTCCCGCATGCGCAAAATACAGCTATCTTCAATGGCCGCACCGGGAAGGCATGCAGATTTCCTTTGTGTTTCGCGCGAAAAAAACGTATTAGCCCCGCGGACGCACCGCGTTCCCATCTTTTTTCCGGAGAATCATCATGGCATTGAGCATCGGCATCGTAGGGCTGCCCAACGTGGGCAAGTCCACTCTTTTCAACGCATTGACCAAGGCGCAGAACGCGGAATCCGCAAACTATCCTTTCTGCACCATCGAGCCCAACAAGGCTACTGTTCCTGTGCCTGACAAGCGCGTCGACACGCTGACCGAAATAGCCAAGCCCCAGAAGACCCTGAACGCCACTGTTGACTTTATCGACATCGCCGGTCTGGTCCGCGGCGCAAGCAAGGGCGAAGGTCTCGGTAACCAGTTCCTCGGCAATATCCGTGAAGCGGCAGCCATTCTTGAAGTTGTCCGCTGCTTTGAAGACGACAACATCACGCACGTTGAAGGTTCTGTTGACCCGCTGCGCGATATTGAAACAATTGAAACAGAGCTGCTGCTGGCAGACATTCAGGCCGTTGAAAAACGTCTGGACAGGCTGCAGCGTGCATCCAAGGGTGACAAGACCATGCGTCCCACCGTGGAAGCCATGGAACGCCTGCTCGCCTATCTGAGCGAAGGCAACCCTGCCTCCACCTTCCCCGAACGCAAGCTCGACTGCCTTGCCGCACAGTTCAAGGAACTGGCTCTTCTTTCCGACAAGAAGATCATCTACTGCGCAAACGTGGACGAAGGCGGCCTGCTGGAAGACAACGCCCACGTGCAGCGCCTTGCAGAATTCGCCGCATCGCGCGGCTGCGACATGGTAAAGATCTGCGCCAAGGTAGAAGAAGAGCTGCAGGGTCTTGAAGAAGCCGAAGCACAGGAAATGCTGGAATCTTTCGGCATCAGCGAAAGCGGCCTCGTGCAGGTTATCCGCACCGGCTACCACACCCTCGGCCTTATCAGCTACTTCACCGTAGGCGTGAAGGAAGTGCGTGCATGGACCATCCGCACCGGCTGGACCGCTCCGCAGGCAGCCGGTGTCATCCACTCCGACTTCGAGCGCGGCTTCATCCGTGCAGAAGTCATCGGCTACAACGATTACGTCCAGTACAAGACGGAAGCAGCCTGCCGCTCGGCCGGTGTGCTTCGGTCCGAAGGCAAGGAATACATCGTGAAAGACGGTGACGTGGTTCACTTCCTTTTCAACGTGTAATGGTGTAGTACTCCTCCAGTGAAACTGGGCCCTGCATCCGCAGCCGCCACACACCGGAGGATTTATGCCACAGAAAAGCAAACGCCGGGGATATTTGTCCTTTCAGACAATCCTCGGCGTTTTTCTTTTGCTCTTCTGCACCGGCATCCACTCCTCATGGGCCGTGACCCTGAAAGAGATCCGAGAGCGCGGCACCCTGCGGCATCTGGGCTTTCCCTATTCTCAGTTCGTCACCCCCAATCACAACGGGCTGGATGTGGATATCATCAAGCTCTTTGCCCAGCATCTGGGGGTACGCTACGAGTTTGTGGAATCACCGCACCCGCAAATGCTTTCGGACCTTACGGGCAAAGAATTCACCCGCACAGCCAAAGGAATGGCGTGTACCGGAAGCACGCCGGTTCGCGGAGACGTTGCCGCGGCGGGCATAACGGTTTCTCCATGGCGGGAAAAGGTTGTCCGCTTTTCCATTCCCACCTTCCCCACGCAGGTATGGCTGATGGCAAGAGCCGATTCTCCGCTCAAGCCGATCATCCCAGCAAAACAGACGGAAGATGACATTCTTGCAGTCAAACAGCAGCTCAGGGGCGTTGTAGTTGCCGGGGTAAGGAATACCTCCATCGACCCGGACCTCTATGAACTGGATGCTTACGGAGCCAAAGCTCCCACTCCTCCGATAGACTTTCGGGACCATCTGGGGGCCTTGCTGCAAGGCAAGGTGGATGCGGTACTTGCCGACGAGCCCGATGCCCTTTTGCTTCTTGGTATCTGGCCGGGCAAACTCAAGGTAATTGGCCCCATATCTGAAAAACAGCAGATAGCCATGGCCTTTGCTCCCGAGTCTCAAGAACTTCTTGAAGCATTCAATGCATTCCTGCATAGTTGCATGAATGACGGAAGTTATGATGTCATCATCAACCGGTACTACCCTGAAGCGGCACGAAACGTAGATGCATTCATCGAGAAGCAGAATCACATAAATGAAGACTGATCACACTTCTCTCACCAAAATTTCCAAACACACTCGGCTTGCCTTGTATGCAGCCGTATTCACTGTAGGGATATTCCTGTTCTGGCTCATTGCAAAACTGCATCAGCAGAATGTTGTACTCAATGATACAAACAGGCACCACCTTCTTTCATCTGCCAACAGTGAAGCGCACGCCATATCCTATTTCTTTCAGACACGCCTTGTCGATATAACGGAACTGGCTCAGCACCCCACTATTGCATCATATTACCGGACAAAAGATCTGGGCATGCTTCGCCAGTACGGGCTGGATGCCAGCATCAGCCTGATGGAAAAGCAATTCGAGCGTTTTCTCTTTCTTAACGTTATTAACGGAACGCCGATTTATTGCCATGCAGGCTACAAATCTGCAGACAATTCGCTGAACATCCTCAAGAAATATCCTTCAGCCGACTACTGCAATTCCGACTTCATTCTGCAGCAGGAGGCTGACAACTATCAGGGTGCTGAGGCCTCGCGCATATACGCCGGTAATTCCAAAAACATCGTCATCACGCTGCCATACATCCACGATGGTATTATTGTGGGGCACATATTCAGTTCCATCCCCGTACATTCGCTGAAGACATACCTCTCGCAGTTTGCCACTGACATTCCGCACAAATCCTTCCTGCTGCACCCGGACAATCCGCCTATTCCCATAACGGACGAAGGCCCCATGCCCTTCCCGGCATACAAGCTCAGCGGACTGCGCATCGGCTCCATAGAGCCTCTGAATTTTTCCGGCGGCGATGGCTCGTTTCTTCCCAAACTGCAGGCCATCCGGCTAACCATACCCAATTCATCATACGAACTGGTTTCCGTTTTCGAAATAGACGACGTTTACAGCCTTGCGCACCCGCAATTGAAACTCTTCCTGCTGTCGCTCATCGCTTCCGCTACACTTGTCACCGCATTGCTCGCGGTGAGGATGGACCTGCGGAACACATCACTCAAGGCGCGGCTTGAAGAATCAAGCAACAACAGGGAGCGAATTCAGTTGCAGAACACCCTGTTGCAACAGGAAATACGGGACAGAAAGAGCGCGGAAGAACGAGAAGTTACCCTGCGCAGCCAGGCCGAAAAGGTCAACATGGTCATTCCCAGCGCCATTGTCTCACTTGACCAGAACGGGCTTGTCACAGCGTGGAACAACCGGGCTGAGGAAATAACCGGCTACCCATCGGAAGATGCCATAGGCAAGCACTACAGTTTTCTGTATGCCGCCACCAGCGCCGCAAGCCACATGATCAGCCCGGTTTCCAGCCGGGGCATCCAATACGAAATACGCACCCGCTCAGGGTCAACCCGTACGGTTATCAAAAACAGGGAACCGCTTTTCGATTCCGCAGGCAGCATTATAGGTGCCGTGGACAGCTTCGAAGACATCACAGACCAGCAGCGCACGCTGGCAGCTCTGGCCATTGCCGAAGAAAATTACAGAACCATTTTCAGCAACGCCCCTTACGGCATCTACCAAAGTACGGAAGATGGCCACCTGCTGAGCCTGAACCCTTCCATGGTCGCCATGTTCGAATATTCCTGCGAAGAAGAAATGCGCACGGCCCTGCAGGACAGGCTTGAAGCTCTGTACGCAAGGCCGGAAAGCCGCAGGGAATATCTTCGCCGCATGAACCGGCACGGCTTTGTGCACAATTTCGAAGCACAGGTGGTGACACGCACAGGAAAGAAACTCTGGGTAATTGAAAACGCCCGGGTATTTACCACCCCGGATGGCTCACCGGGCTTTGAAGGCTTCATCCACGACATCACCCTGCAGAAAGAAGCCGAAAATCTGCTCATAGAAGCCAAGGAAACGGCAGAAACCGCAAACCGGGCCAAGAGCCAGTTCCTCGCCAATATCAGCCACGAAATCAGAACTCCCATGATGGCCATATTGGGCATGGCAGATATGAACCTGCGTCTTGAGACAGACCCCAAGAAAATGCACAACCTGCAGGTGCTCAGGGATGCCGCATCCTCTCTGCTCAAGCTGCTCAACCAGCTGCTCGACTTTGCCCGCATAGAAGCCGGTGCCATTGATATGGAGTATGCGGACTTCAGCCCGCGCAAGCTCGTCAGCGGCATACGCGATCTTCTCAAGGTTGAGGCGCAGAATAAGGGCATCAGGCTGCACACCGAATGTGCGGCCGACCTGCCCATGAGTGTTATCGGCGACAGAGACAGACTGAGACAGATACTGATCAACCTTGTGGGCAACGCCGTCAAATTCACGGAAACAGGGTCCGTAACCATCGGCTGCGCCCCCGGCACCCCCGAACATGGCGCTCTCCCGTTGACGACAGGCATGACAAAACCGGAACAGCCTGATGCAACCTCCGGAGCTGTCCCTGAAGCTGATACCATGAAGGATGTTCCCGAATGGCTCACCTTTACCATACGTGACACAGGAATCGGCATTCCGGAAAACAAACTCTCCCTCATATTCCAGAGCTTCGCCCAAGCTGACGGTTCCATAACCCGCAAGTTCGGCGGGGCCGGTCTTGGCCTTGCCATATCAAAACACCTTATAGAAATGATGGGGGGTGAAATCCGCGTTAACAGCACCATGGGTGCGGGCACAACCTTCTCCGTCACCATCCCCTTCGGGCGGTGCAAAGCAGGCACTCCTCCGCCCGCATCGCAGGAAATGGACACCTCCGCGCACATGATCGTGCAGGGACTGCGCATTCTCGTTGCCGAAGACAATCCTTTCAATCAGATCGTCATTTCCCAGATGCTTGAATTCGACAACCATCTGGCAACCATTGCCGAAAACGGTGAAAAGGCACTGGAACTGCTGGAAAAACAAGAATTCGACCTCGTTCTCATGGATATCCAGATGCCGGTTCTGGACGGGATAGATTCGGCAAGGACCATACGTTCCGGCACGCGCGCGGCCATTCCCCCGCACATTCCCGTCATCGCCCTGAGTGCGCACATCCGGTCAGAAGAACAGCCCCGCTTTGCCGATGCAGGGTTCAACGCCTATCTTTCCAAACCCCTTGCAATTGAGGACCTGCGCCAGCTGCTTCTCGACCTCTTCCCGCATCGTGGTCAGGAGGCCGGCCCCGGCCAGCTACAGGTTGCCGAAACGCAGGGAACCATCCCCACGGCAAAACTCTCGGACTTCGAAGAGATCAGCCGCCTGCTTTCCGGCAGAAAAAACGTCATCATCACGCTGCTCACGCTGTATGCCCAGACCATGCCGGGCACTGCCACTGCTCTTGAAGAGTGCCTCATGAAAGGCAACTGCAAAGAACTGCAGCGGCTTACCCACTCCGTCAAATCGTCCATCAGAAACATCGGCGCCATAGCGCTGGCCGACATGGCAAAGGAACTGGAAGATGCCGCCCGTGACGAAGATCTGACACAGGCAATGCACATTTTTCCGAGCCTGCGCCTTGGCATTCACCAGACAGTGTCCGAAGCCAAGTGCTATCTGTCCCGCATAGACGAACTTCTCTCCGGCGATTGAACCGGAACGATGGGCAACCCATCAGAGTTCTTTTCTCTTTTTCCACAAGCCTTCATGCCCCCTGAATCTGCCTGTTGATTGCCATTATATTTCCCGGAATATGGCATGCCTATTGCTTTATTCAGTGCATACCGGAGCGAAGCGACGGCATTCTGGCTAAGAGATCAACATACTTAGAACATACCGTAAACATAAGAGGTTCTCGCCAGACACCCGTCCTTCTCTCCGGCATTTCATTGCACGCCATGTTATAACTTCGCACCATCTCTTGAGATTCTGGTTTCTTACAGGTCTAGAACTGCTCGATGATCCGTTTGTAACCGCATACCTGAACAGGAATCCGCATGGCTATCCACCCGCTGGCAGGCAAGAAGTGCCCGCCCGAACTGCTCGTCAATATCCCCAAGCTGGTCTCCGCTTATTTCACGCTGCAACCCGACATGCAGGAACCCTCGCAACGAGTGGCTTTCGGCACATCGGGGCACAGGGGCAGCTCGCTGAAATGCAGCTTCAACGAGCCGCATATTGCCGCAATAACGCAGGCGGTATGCGACTACCGCAAGCAGAACGGCATAAGCGGCCCGCTTTTCATGGGCCGTGATACCCACGCCCTTTCTGAACCCGCACACGACACAGCGCTTGAGGTGCTCGCCGCAAACGGCGTCACTGTCTGCATAGATGCGCAGGACGGCTATGTTCCCACGCCTGTCATTTCGCACGCCATTCTGTCTTTCAACGCGGCAGGCGGCAGCCTTGCGGATGGCATTGTCATAACACCTTCGCACAATCCCCCTGCCGACGGCGGCTTCAAGTACAATCCTCCCCACGGCGGTCCGGCAGATACCGAGGCCACCGCATGGATAGAACGCCGTGCAAACGACTTGCTCACTGGGGCCAACAGGGACGTGCTGCGCATTCCCCTTTCCCGTGCGCGCAAGGTGGATACAACCCGTTCATACGATTATATTTCTCCCTACGTCCGCGACCTTGCCTCCATCCTTGATATGGATGCCATCTCCAAGGCGGGACTGAAGATAGGCGTAGACCCGCTCGGCGGTGCAGGCCTCGCCTACTGGGAACCCATTGCCAAACGCTACAAGCTGGATATCACGGTTGTGAACAAGGAGGCGGACCCCACGTTCCGCTTCATGCCCGTGGACAAGGACGGAAAGATCCGCATGGACTGTTCGTCGCCATGGGCCATGAGCGACATGATCCGCCTGAGCGATTCCTACGACATCGCCTTCGGCAACGATCCGGATACGGACCGGCATGGCATTGTGACCCGTGCAGGGCTCATGAATCCCAACCATTATCTCGCTTCTGCCATTCAGTACCTCTTTACGCACCGTCCCAACTGGCGTGCGGATGCCTCCATCGGCAAAACGCTGGTGTCCAGCTCCATGATTGACCGCGTGGGCAAGGAACTGGGCCGCACCGTCAGCGAAGTGCCTGTCGGCTTCAAGTGGTTCGTCGGCGGCCTCATTGACGGTTCTTACGGCTTCGGCGGCGAAGAAAGCGCGGGGGCAAGCTTTTTGCGCAAGAACGGCAAGGTGTGGTCCACGGACAAGGACGGCATAATCATGAATCTTCTGGCCTGCGAGATACTCGCCGTTACCGGCAAGGACCCGCAGCAGCAGTATATCGCACTTACAGAACGCCACGGCACCCCCATTTACGAACGCCTTGAGGCACCGGCCAGCCCGGAGCAGAAAAAAGCGCTGAAGAATCTGGACCCGGCCGCCGTGCGCGCCGACATGCTGGCGGGCAACCCCATAACGGCCAAGCTTACCTGTGCTCCGGCAAACGGCGCGCCTATAGGCGGGCTGAAGGTTGTAACTGAAGAGGGCTGGTTTGCCGCCCGCCCCTCCGGCACTGAAGATGTGTACAAGATTTACACCGAGAGCTTTGCCGGAGCCGAGCACCTGAAAACCCTGCAGGCCGAGGCACGGCAGATTGTGGCTGATGCGTTTGCCGCCGCAGGTGCCTAAGCGTGTTGAAGACCGCAAGGATGGAGAGTAGAGTTACGCGCGATAGCTCTCTGGAACATTTGGAGGAATTGAATGAAATTTCTTGTCATTGATGATGACTTTGACAGCCGCAGACTGGTTCAGAAGATTCTGCACCCCTACGGATATGTCGAAGTTGCGGCTGACGGAGAGGAAGGTGTGGAGGCGTTCCGTGCCGCCCTCAAAGACGGTGAACCCTATGATGTCATCACTCTTGATATCATGATGCCCAACATGGACGGGCAGGATGCCCTGCGCGAAATCCGTGAAGTTGAAAAGGAAATGGGCATAGCTGGCGACAAGGCCACGAAGGTCATCATGATCTCCGGCCTTGATGACAACAAGGAAGTGCACGATGCATTCTTCCTTGGTGATGCCATCAGCTACATCGTAAAACCCATCCGCAAGCAGACTCTTCTGGATGAGATCCAGTCTCTGGGTGTCACCCTTGAGAAGTCTGCAGAATAACAAAGACTGAATACTGCAAATGGCCAGCCCCACCCAAGTGTGCGCTGGCCATTTGTTTTTCACAGACTTCTGAGGCTTTGATCACTAAACAAAGCTTTTTTTGCAGAAAACGCATGCCGAGGGCTTGCCCATAGCCGAGTCCGAGGGTATGCAGAACCAAGAACCACTCGCGGGGTTTTCCCCGCAAACCACAACCGCAACAACACCTAACGCAGGAGGCCTCCCTCTATGAAAACCCCTGAGAATCTTCTCTACAGCAAATCCCACGAATGGGCCGACATTGACGGCGACACCGCAGTCATCGGCATTACCGATTACGCACAGGAACTGCTCGGCGATATCACCTTCGTCGAACTGCCTGCCGTGGGTGACACTGTGGAAGCAGGCGCAGAAATGGGCTCCATCGAGTCCGTAAAGGCCGCCAGCGAACTGTACGCTCCTGTAAGCGGTGAAGTCATTGCCGTGAACGAAGCCCTTGAAGACAACCCTGAAAAGGTTAACGAATCGGCTTTTGAAGACGGCTGGCTGATCAAGGTTCGCATTTCCGACGAACCCGCCGACCTGCTCTCCGCCACCGAATACGCGGAACTGGCTGCCAGCGAAGACCACTAGGCGCGGCTTCGGCCGCGGGCACACGGTGCGTCCCGAGCCTGCTTCCTCTTGCAGAATCCGGGGCGGGTCTTTTCGCATTGGCTATGTTGATGCGCCTTGCAAGATGACAAGCACATGCCGGCTTTGTTCCCCATCCGGGCAGGATTATCTGTACCGCAGGGGCACAGCAAACATGTGCTCTGCAAGTGCATCCCTGCCCTGCCGATCAGCAAACCGGCACCCCGCCGCCTGAACACACGACGCCCTCCCCTGTCTTCCAGGCGGGAGCGGACCATGCAACCTTTCCGCTCCCCATGCAATTGCAGGCAACTGCATGACCCTGCCAACGGCAGAGACACGCGTTTTCCAACGCACAGGCCACAGGAGGCCCTATGCCTTTCGTTCCTCATACTCAGGAAGACCTGAAGGCCATGCTGGACGTCATCGGCGTCACCACCATGGAAGATCTTTTCGCAGACATCCCCGCAGCCATGCGGCCCAAGAGCTTCGAACTGCCGGAAGGCATGAGCGAAATGGAAGTCTGCTCGTACTTTGAAGAACTGGCCGGAAAGAACCGCACCGACCTTGTCAGCTTCCTCGGTGCCGGTTTCTACGATCATCATATCCCCAAGGCCGTTGACGGGCTCATCTCCCGCGGCGAATTCTACACAGCCTACACGCCTTACCAGCCCGAATCTTCGCAGGGAACGCTGCAGGCCATTTTCGAATTCCAGACTGCGGTATGCCGCCTTCTGGACATGGACGCATCAAACGCATCCGTTTATGACGGCGGCTCCGCCATCTTCGAAGCCATGATGATGGCAGTGCGCGCCACCAAGCGGAACAAGATCGTCGTCTCCGAGGCCGTGAGCCCCATCTACCGGACCATGCTCACCTCCTACACCTCGAACCTCAATATCGAGTTCGTCACCGTGCCGCATATGGACGGCATGACCGACATCGAGGGACTGAAGGCCGCCATTGACGACAAATGCGCAGCCGTGGTGGTGCAGAACCCCAACTTCTTCGGCAATGTCAACGACTTCACCGAACTCTTTGCCCATGCGCACGAGAAGAAGGCCCTTGGCGTCATCTCCGTGTACCCGGTCATGCAGTCCGTTCTGAAGACCCCCGGCGAAATGGGCGCAGACATCACCGTGGCAGAAGGCCAGAGCCTCGGCCAGCCCCTGTCCTTCGGCGGCCCTTACCTCGGCATCATGGCATGCACCGAAAAGCTGGTCCGCCAGATGCCCGGCCGCATTGTCGGCCGCACCGAAGACCTTGAAGGCCGCACCGGCTACGTGCTCACCCTGCAGGCCCGCGAACAGCACATCCGCCGCGCCAAGGCGACTTCCAACATCTGCTCCAACCAGGCCCTGTGCGCCCTGCGCGCCCTCGTTCACATGTGCCTGCTGGGACCTGAAGGACTCATCCGCACGGCCGAGCTTTCCATGGAACGCGCCCACTATCTTGCAGACCGCCTGACCGCCATTCCCGGCGTGGAACTGCTGAACGACGCCCCCTTCGGCAACGAAGTAGCCATCCGCCTGCCCATCAGCGCCTTTGAAGCCGTGGACAAGCTGGTGGAACGCGGCTTCGTGGCAGGTGTGCCGCTCGGACGCTACTACAAGGATATGGACGACGTCCTGCTCGTTGCCTGCACGGAAAAACACACCTTTGAACAGGTCGGCATTCTGGCCGAAATGCTGGGAGGGATACTGTAATGAAGACTGTATTCGCACAATCCGTCCCCGGACGTACCGCCTGTCTGCCCCCCATGCCGGAAGAACGCGCGGAATCCTTCATTCCCAAGAACCTGCTGCGTGCCAAGCGGCCCGCACTGCCGGAAATGAGCGAACTGGACGTGGTGCGTCACTTCACCCGTCTGAGCCGCCTGAACTACGGGGTTGATTCCAACTTCTACCCGCTTGGCTCCTGTACCATGAAGTACAACCCCAAGTTCACCGAACAGGTAGCTGCGCTGCCCGGTTTCTCAAGGCTGCACCCGCTGCTGCCCCAGATCAAGAGTGCCGGTCTGTATACGCAGGGTGCGCTTGAAGTCATGTACGAAACCGAGCGCATGCTCTGCGAACTCACGGGCATGAGCGCCTTCACCCTGCACCCCATGGCGGGCGCACACGGCGAACTCACCGGCGCAATGCTCATTGCCGCATATCACAAGGACAAGGGCAACAAGAAGACCAAGGTCATCTGCCCCGACTCCGCACACGGCACCAACCCCGCATCTGCCGCACTGGCCGGATTCGAAGTGGTGACCATCGAATCCACGGACGGCATGCTCGACCCCGAGGCGCTGGATGCCGTGCTGGACGACGACGTAGCCGCACTGATGATGACCTGCCCCAACACGCTGGGCCTGTTTGAAAAGCATCTTCCCGAGATCGTGGAAAAGCTGCGCAAGATCGACGCCCTGCTCTACTATGATGGCGCGAACCTGAACGCCATCATGGGCAAGATGCGTGTTGGCGACGTGGGCTTCGACGTGGTGCACCTCAACCTGCACAAGACCCTTGCCACCCCGCATGGCGGCGGTGGCCCCGGTGCCGGTCCCGTTGGTGTTTCCGAACGCCTCAAGCCTTTCCTGCCCATCTCCCGTGTGGACAAGCTGCGCGATGGCCGTTTCTTCCTGAACTACGACTATCCCAAGTCCATCGGCTTCATGGCACCCTTCTACGGCAACTTCGGCGTTGTGCTGAAGGCCTATGCCTACATCCTGCGTCTCGGCGGCGAAGGCCTTACCCGCGCCTCCGAATACGCCGTGCTGAACGCAAACTACATGCGCAAACGCCTCGAAGACTACCTGCACATCCCCTACAACAGGATATGCATGCACGAATTCGTGGCTTCCGCGTGCGACCAGCAGGCATCCTGCGGTGTGCGCGCGCTGGATATTGCCAAGGCCCTGCTGGACAAGGGCTACCATGCCCCCACCATCTACTTCCCGCTCATCGTCAAGGAATGCATGATGTTCGAGCCCACCGAGACGGAAAGCAAGGAAACGCTGGACGCCTTTGTGGATGATCTCATCGAGATTCTTGAAAGCGCGAAGACTGATCCCGTGGCCCTGCAGGATGCACCGCTGACAACCCCTGTCCGCCGTCTTGACGAAACCAAGGCCGCCCGTTCGATGATTCTCATCGAACCTGCGTAGGTGATGCCATGACGTACGATTGCATAGTCATCGGGGCAGGCCCCGGCGGCATGCGCGCCGCCATGGATGCCGCACAGGCCGGACTCAAGACCGCGCTGGTGGAAAAGGAAGACCTTGGCGGCACCTGCCTGAACTGGGGATGCATCCCCACCAAGCTGTTCCTCGGCTCTACGGCTGCCGCTCCCATGCTGCACAGCCAGGAGAAGCTGAAGAGCGCTTCCGGCACGCTGTCCTTTGACCTGCCTGCCATGCAGACCCGCAAGGACCGCTTCCTCAAGGGAAGCCGCACCGCAGTGGGCAAGCAGCTGCAGTCGCTGGGCGTGGACGTGCATACCGGAGCAGCCAGCTTCAAGGATGCTGCAACCCTTGTCGTTGACAAGGCCGATGGTGCTGTTGAGCTTGGCTTCAGGCATTGCATTGTGGCCACCGGCTCCATGCCCACGGCGTTTCCCGGTCTGGAACCGGACGGCGACTGCGTGCTGCATTCATCGCACGTGCTGACGCTCACCGAAGCGCCTGCATCCATGATCATCGTGGGTGCCGGGGCCATAGGGCTTGAGATGGGTGATTTCTTCAACCGTCTGGGAACGGAAATCACCATAGTGGAAGGCATGGACCGTCTCGCGCCCACCGAGGATGCAGATATCGGCGATGTGCTTGCCAAGCAGCTCAAGCGCGAAGGCTGGAAGATGCATACCGGCCGCAAGGTTGCCTCGCTCAAGACCGTTGATGGCAAAGCCGTGCTCACCTTTGAGGATGGCGAAACCCTCACGGCAGACAAATCGCTCATGGCTGCGGGCCGCAAGCCTGCCAGCGGCACCCTGAATCTGGACGCCATTGGCGCGAAGACCGTAGGGGCCGGGTGGATTGTCACGGACGGCAGCCTCAAGGCAAGCGATAGTGTGTATGTTATCGGCGACGTGAACGGCCGCACCCTGCTCGCCCACGCTGCCGACCATCAGGCCCGCTATGTGGTCCGTCACATCTGCGGCAAGGCACAGGGCGACTATGTGTCCGGCCCCATGCCCGCCTGCATTTACGGCCACACGGAAGTCATGCGCGTAGGTCCCACCGTTGCGGAACTCAAGGCCGCAGGCAAG
>JBKEAK010000054.1:0-19395 GCA_047972125.1 Halodesulfovibrio sp. | reverse complement strand
ATGCGCGTGCACCTGCTGACCTTCGGCTTCAAGTACGGCACGCCCGCGGAAGCGGATATGGTGTTCGACCTGCGTTTTCTGCCCAACCCCTATCATGAGCCGGAGTTGCGTCCGCTTTCCGGCAAGGACCCGGCCATCTCGCAATACGTGCTTGGTGCCGGAGTGGGGAAGGAGTATATGGAACGGCTGACCGAGTTCCTGCATTTCACGCTCACCCAGATGGAGACCGAAGGGCGCTATCGCGCCACAGTGGCCATAGGGTGCACGGGTGGCAGGCACAGGTCGGTCGCCGCAGCAGAGGCGCTATTTGAGGCTTTGAAAAACTTTGATTTTGCTGTATCTATTGAACACCGGCATATGGAGCTGGTTTAGCTTCAACAGATTGCACTCTTCGCAGATCTATATTTCCGCCGGTGGAGAATATTACCCCCATGACTGAACCCATTACAGACGTTGCTCCTGTCGGCGTGGTGATTGTAACCCACGCTGATTACGGTTCCGCTTTGCTGCGTGCAGCAGAGGTCATTCTCGGTACGCAGGAAGGCTGCGGCACTGTCAGCGTGGACGGCACCTCCGAGGTGGCCGAAACCGTGGCGCGCCTCAAGGAAACGGTTGCCCGCGTTGAAAAGGGCAGGGGGGTTCTCATTCTTACCGATATGTTCGGCGGAACGCCGACCAACCTGAGCCTTTCCCTTCTCAGTGCCGGAAATGTTGAAGTGGTAACGGGCGTGAATCTGCCCATGCTGCTCAAGGTTTTCGGTTGTCGAAAAATGGATCTGCACACTCTGGCGGACGAGGCCAAAGCGTCGGGCGACAAAGGTATTGTCGTTGCGGGCGCGGTTCTTCGCCGAAAAGTCAAAAACGGGTAACGCAGCATGCAGTGGGTTCGTATAGACAACAGGCTCATACACGGGCAAGTCATCGAAACCTGGCTGCCCTACACCCGCGCAAAGCGCCTGCTCGTCGTCAACGACGAAATGGCAGCGGACGATCTGCAGCAGCAGATTGCTTCTCTGGCCGTGCCGGGGCGCATTCATGCCGAATTCATCCATGTGAACTCACTCGTGGACTATGCACGCAAGCATTCCGGCGACATGCAGGACACTCTTGTTCTTGTTGCCAACTGTGGTGATGCGCGTCGCATTCTTGAAAACGGCTTTTCTTTTGGCGTGCTGAATATCGGCAACCTGCATTATTCTCCCGGCAAAAAGCAACTATGTGCACATGTTGCCGTAACCGAAGAGGATGAAGCCTGCCTGCGCTATTTCACCAAGCGCAGTGTGGAGCTTGATTTCCGCTGTGTTCCCAACGATCCGGTCCAGATAAAGGGATGGTAGGATGGATACTCTGTTCAGTACCGTAATCTGGGTGACCCCCCTCGCTTTTTTTTTGCCTTCTCGTCCATACTGCGCTTTGCGCTGAATCTGGGCTTCTTTGAGCGCCCCCTTGCTGCCGGTCTCATATGGGGCTTAATAACGGGAGAATGGGCGCTTGCCATTCACGTTTCCATCTTTTTTGAGCTTATCTGGCTCGATCTTTTCCCCGCCGGAACTTACATACCTCCCAATGCAGTGGCTCCCATGCTGCTGACGCTCGGCATTTCCCACTATTTCAATGTGCAGGATGCACCCACGCTCGCCTTTCCCATTCTGGTCAGTCTGCCTGCCGCCTTGCTGGCAGCCCGTATCGAATACCGTCAGCGCAAGATGCAGAATGCCGGGTATAACCGCATTATCCATTGGGGCAGAAAGGATGCTGAAGACAGCGTGCCCGGCAGGGTAGTGGTGCGTTCGCTTGTACAGAGCTTTGTCATGCATGCTCTCTTCTTCTGTCTCTGTCAGCTTGTGCTTATTGTCACGATCAAGGGATTGTCCTGGTATATGGGACACCTGCCCGCCATACCCGGAATAGGGTGGATGCATTTGTGGTTTGCCGCGGGCATTGGTGGCGTTATGTCACTGCGCGTCAGGCGTTCTTATGTGGTTTTTCTGCTGTGCCTTGTCTGCGTCGTGCTTATCGGAACCGCCTGATCATTTGTTTTTTTAAAAAAAATCGTGCCGACCCTCTAGACCCACTTGGCAGGCTTTTAACTTTGTGCTATTTGGCACAAACTACTTTCGGAAGAAGGCGAGCAATCGCATAGTCAAACCCAATTTGGAGGAGTTATACCATGGCAATTCTCGTGATGGGTCACATGAACCCCGATACCGACTCTATCATTTCCGCCATTGCCGTTGCCGACCTGCTCAGCAAGCGCGGCATGGAAGCAAAGGCTATTGCACAGGGCGAAGTGACCCCCGAGTCCGCATTCGTTCTTGGCAAGTTCGGCCTGACCGCTCCTGAAGTTGTTACTTCTGTTGCCGGCCAGAAGCTGTGGCTCGTTGACACCACCGACGGTGCTCAGCTGCCCGCAGACATCAAGGAAGCCGAAGTTGTTGGCGTTACCGACCACCACAAGCTGGGCGACGTAACCACCTCCAACCCCCTCGAAATGTGGGTATGGCCTGTAGGTTGCTGCGGCACCGTTATCAAGGCCATGTACGACTTCTACGGTATCGAAGTGCCCAAGGGCATCGCAGGCGGCCTGCTCTGTGCCATCCTGTCCGACACCGTTATGTTCAAGTCCGTTACCACCACCCCCGCTGACAAGAAGGCTGTTGCCGAACTGGCAGCCATCGCCGGCGTAGCCGACACCACCACCGTGGGCATGGACATGTTCAAGGTTAAGTCCGCTGTTGACGGCGCTTCCATGGAATCCCTCGTATTCCGTGACTACAAGGACTTCGACATGAACGGCAACAAGGTCGGCATCGGCCAGCTCGAAGTGATCGACCTGTCCATGCTGGACGCCGTTAAGGAAGGTCTGTTCGCAGAAATCCAGAAGGTGAAGGCCGGCGGCCGTCACTCCGTATTCCTGCTCCTGACCGACATCATGAAGGAAGGTTCCGAAATGCTGATCGTTTCCGACGATCCTTCCGTAGTGAAGAAGGCTTTCGGTGTTGAAGTTGCCGGCAAGAGCGTATGGCTCGACGGCGTCATGAGCCGTAAGAAGCAGGTTGTTCCGAACTTCGAAAAGGCTTTCAAGGGCTAATCAAACAGCCTCTTGCATGAAATGCCAAGGCCCGGTGCTTATGCACCGGGCCTTTTTTATTTACTTTAACGAAATGTTGTCTACGCGTGCTGCGCGGCAAGGGCGGCGCAGCGCATTTCCCTGAGCCGGATGCCGGATTCCGGCCCCTTGTTGCGCAACTCATCCGGTAAAACCACACGCAGAATGGTGTCGCGGTCTTCACGCATCCTTTCAAGCAGATCAATGCCGCTGTCAGCGAGCACGAGTCGACAGAACGGTTCAAGCAGGCTGTGCTTGTTGATCTCCATAAGCAGGTCAACCCGCGTTCCTGCGCGCAGAGAAAGATAGGTGCCGCCTTTCATGTGCTGGCGTGCGGCCACCATGCCTGCGCGCATGAGTCTGGTTGAAAGCTTGAGCCGCGTGCCTAGCGCCCAGGCCAACTCTTCGCCCCGGTGTTCGTGCTTGTAGTGATGCGGCAGGATTTCGTCTGGGGTCTGCGTCTTGCCAAGGTCATGGCACAGCCCCATATATACAGCAGTGGGGTCTCCTGCACATTTGTCCATGACCTGCGCCGTGTGTTCGAGAACACTTTCCCGATGATAGGGGAGTGGACCGGCAGGAATATTGTCTGCATTTTCCAATTCCCTGAACCACGGCCCAAGGCATCCGCCACGATCCAACTCGCGGAGAAAACGGCCGGGCTGCGGGGTTCGCATGGCCTTGATGAGTTCGCCGGCCACCCGTTCCGGTGTCATGTGGTGCAGCACGCCTGAAGCGGCTATGTCCTGCATTTGTCCGACAAGCTCGGGATGCAGGGTGAAATCGGTAAAATCTGCGGCAAAACGGGCAGCCCTGAAGGCTCGTATGGGATCGTTCTTCAGCGAGGTTGCGCTGGTGGGGCGCAATGTTCTGTTGCGCAAATCCGCAAACGCATGCGGATGGGCATATAATTTGCCGTTACGGTCAAGCGCTACGGCATTGATGGTAAAATCGCGCAACTCAAGGTCTTCATGAATGTTTTTTCCGCGTAAAGGGGCATGTTCAAGCCCGTTGAGTATGCAGATTGAAAAATCATTTCCTGCCTTGCGTGCAGAAGGATTGCGGCATATAAAGCCTTCGACGGTGTCCGCGAAGGCATAATCGAATTCGTGCGGAGTGCGCCCGAGCAGCAGATCCCTGACAGCTCCGCCCACTAAATATTCTTCCATTCCGGTAGTATGCATTGACTCAGTTCCGTTGGCATTTTCCATTTGAAGTCTGATGATGGCATACTATCAGGTGTGGCGTAATGTTGTATATCCTTAAAGATGGTCTTCCCGGCGTGGCGTCGCCCCTTTCTCCGGACGAACTGGCAGGTTCCGATCCGGCATGGGGTGATGAAATACGCAATGCACGGTGGACCGAATGCGAAAAAAAAGGCATTCGGTTCTGGGTCTCTTCCTGCGCCTGTTGCAGCGGGGCAGGGGGGGCAGATGAAACAGCCGGGTCCGCCTTCATATGCGGCGCATGCACATCCAGCCTGGATGTGGTGCGTATTCTTGCACGTGAAGGATTGCTTCAGGAATGGGATTCCGTGCTGGCGCTTTCGCAATCTTCAGGACGTGGTCAGCTGCGCAGGCCGTGGAGCTCTCCGGCCGGTAATATTTATTCAGCAATAAGGCTGCCCTATGGTGCTCCGCATCTGGATGACATCGCTTCGCTCACAGTGGGCTATCTGCTGTCTGAAGCGCTGAACGCGCAGGGTGTGCGCGTTGCCTTGAAATGGCCGAACGATTTGTTGCTGGAAAACAAGAAGACGGGTGGAGTCCTTTTGGAGGACTTTGGCGGTGCGTTGTTTGCCGGAATAGGCATCAACGTGGTTTCAAGCCCGCCTGTGTCGGAACTGAGGGATGGCTGGGCTGTGCCTGCCACGAACCTGAGGGCGGAAGGCTGCAAGCTTTCCGTGATGACCTTGTGGCAAACGCTTGTGAATCGAGTACGTTTTTGTTATGAGACGCAGGTTGTTCGCTACAACAGAGAAGAGTTGACAAGACGCGTGCAATTACATCTTGCCTGGGTGGGCCGTGAAATCATCATTCACGGCGGAGATGAGGAGTATCGTCCGGGCAGGCTTTTGGGTGTCAACGAAAACGGAGCGCTCCGTCTTCTCCTGTCCGGTCACGAAATTGCTGTCCATTCCGGCAGCATTGCCCTCTCGTCGCATATAGACCTTCCCATTTGATGTTTCGGCTCGCCCTTTAACCCGGTGACTTGCTGTCTCCGGATATTGGTATACGAGGATTGAATGGCCAATAAGACGTTTCATCAGGTATTGGACGAAGTGAAGGGCAAGCCTATTCTGGTTGCCAACCGCGGTATTCCCGCACGCCGCATCTGTCGTTCCATTCGTGAGCGGTTCGATGGAATCGCCATCATGACTGCGACTGACGTCGATAAAACGTCTCCGGCCGCCTCTGCCGCTCAGGAACTCATGCTCCTCGGCAAAGATCCCAGAGGGTATCTGGACATAGACCGGATCATCGACCTCGCCAAGAAGCGCGGTGTTGTAGCAATTCATCCCGGCTGGGGCTTTGCCTCTGAAGACGATACCTTCCCCAAGCGCTGCGCTGAAGAGGGCATCATTTTCATCGGCTCTTCCGCCGAGGCCATGAACCTGCTCGGCAACAAGGTGCAGGTGCGCAAGATCGCCAAGAAGATCGGCGTTCCCGTGGTTCCCGGCTCCGAAGGTGCCGTGGACGTGCCCCTTGCCCGCCAGCTTGCAGAAGAGATCGGCTTCCCCATCATGCTCAAGGCTGAAGGTGGTGGTGGCGGTCGCGGCATTTTCCTCGTGCAGAATCAGGACGAGCTGGAATCCGCCTTCATAAAGGCTTCCACCATGGCTCAGGCTTCTTTCGGCAACCCGCGCGTGTATGTCGAAAAGTATCTGGCCTCTGTCCGTCATATCGAAATTCAGGTTATTGCCGACAAATACGGCAACGTGTTCGCCTTTGACGAACGCGACTGCACCGTACAGCGTAACCACCAGAAGCTGGTTGAAATCACGCCTTCTCCCTCGCCGCTCATCACGGCTGAACTGCGCGCCCAGCTCAAGGAATATTCCCGCAAGCTGGTGCTCGAAGTGGGCTATGATTCGCTGGCGACGGTTGAATTCCTCGTTACCGCCGACGGTACCCCTTATCTTATCGAAGTGAACACCCGCCTGCAGGTGGAGCACGGCATCACCGAATGCCGTTATGGCATCGACCTTGTGGAAGAGCAGATTGCTGTCGCCTTTGGCGCGGAACTGCGTCTTACCGAGGAAGCATGCCCCCCCGCACAGTGGGCCATGCAGCTTCGCATCAACTGCGAAGATCCGCAGGCCAACTTCTCGCCCAACTGCGGCGTTATCTCCCGCTACGTATCGCCCGGCGGCCCCGGCATCCGCATCGACTCCAACCTTTCCGCAGGGTATGAGTTCCCCTCCAACTACGACTCGGCAGGGGCACTGCTCATCGCCTATGGCCGTGGCTGGAACAAGGTGCTGGGTACCATAGAGCGCGCGCTGAATGAATACGCCATCGGCGGCGTGAAGACGACCATTCCGTTCTTCAAGCAGGTTATCAAGCATCCCAAGTTCCGCGATGCTTCTTATGACACCAACTTCATTGCCAAGACTCCCGAACTTCTCTGCTACACCGACGTGGCACCGGAAGCCGTGCGTCTTTCCCGGCTCATCGCCGGTATCAGCGCCAAGGGATACAACCCGCACGTTCTGCTGGGTGAATACCGCACGCCTGACAACCCGCGCGTTGGGAATGGCAAGTTCGATCCTGTTCTGCCCGCAGTGCCCGCAAAGCAGCTGAAGAGTGAACCGCCTTATCCCCGCGGCGACCGCAAGGCGCTGCTGGATTTCGTGCGTGATTCCGACTACGTGCACTTCTGCGATACCACCCCGCGCGACATTACGCAGTCCAACTCGGGCAACCGTTTCCGTCTGGCAGAAGACATGCTCATTGCGCCGCATCTCGACAACTGCGGATTCTTCTCCATTGAAAACGGCGGTGGCGCGCACTTCCACGTGGCCATGATGGCCAACATGACCTATCCCTTCACCGAAGCGGAACAGTGGAACAGAGTTGCCCCCAAGACGCTGAAGCAGATTCTTATCCGCTCCACCAACGTGCTTGGCTACAAACCGCAGCCCCGCAACCTCATGCGGCTGACCGGCGAAATGATCTGCGATCACTACCAGATCATCCGCTGTTTTGACTTCCTGAACCATGTGGACAACATGCGTCCCTTCGCGGAAGTGGCTCTGAGCAGAAAGGAAGTGGTGTTTGAACCTGCCATTTCCCTTTCGTGGGCCAAGGGCTTCGACGTGGATCACTACATCGGTGTGACTTCCGCCATCCTGCGCATGGTGGGCGAAGTGGCCGGAGTAGGGGAGAACAAGGCCAGCGAACTCATCATTCTCGGCCTCAAGGACATGGCAGGCGTATGCCCGCCCCGTTTCATCTCCGCCCTTATTGCCGCACTGCGCAAGAAGTGGCCCATGCTGGTTCTGCACTACCACAGACATTACACCGACGGCCTGTTCGTTCCTTCCGTGGGTGCTGCTGCCAAGGCTGGCGCGCACATCGTGGATACCGGCATCGGCGCGGCTGTCCGCTGGTATGGTCAGGGCGAAGTGCTTTCCACTGCCGCGTACATTGAAGACGAGCTTGGTCTCAAGACCAATCTCAACAAGGACATGATCCGCGAGTGCAACTTCGTGCTCAAGCAGATCATGCCGTACTACGACCGTTACACCACGCCCTTCTTCCAGGGCATTGACCACGATGTGGTGGAACACGGCATGCCCGGCGGCGCTACTTCCTCTTCGCAGGAAGGTGCCATGAAGCAGGGGTATATCCACCTGTTGCCCTACATGCTCAAGTTCCTTGCCGGTACCCGCAAGATCGTGCGCTACCACGATGTTACCCCCGGCTCCCAGATTACCTGGAACACGGCGTTTCTCGCGGTTTCCAGCGCCTACAAGCGCGGCGGCGAGAACGAGGTGAAATACCTTCTGAGCGTACTTGATGAAGTGAACAAGATGGACGCCTGTCAGGATTGTCAGGCAGAGCTTGCAGAAGCACGTCTTGCTCTGTATCAGGACAGCAACGATGCGTTCCGCGATCTGCTGCTCGGCAAGTTCGGCCGCCTGCCGCTCGGTTTCCCGCCCGACTGGGTATACCAGAGCGCCTTCGGCGACGAATGGAAGCAGGCCATTGCCTCTCGCACCGAACAGTCTCCGCTGGAAACGCTTCAGGATATCGATCTTGTTTCCGAAGAGCGGAGCTACATCGATCATATGAAGCGCAAGCCCACGGATGAAGAGTTCGTCATGTATCTCAACCATCCGGCAGATGCGCTCAAGACCGTGCAGTTCCGCAACGAGTTCGGCAACCCCAATCAGGTGCCGCTGGATGTATGGTTTGAGGGACTTGAAATCGGCCGCGAACTGCAGTTCGTGGACAGCAACAAGAAGCCCCACACCATGACCATTCTGCACAAGACCTCTCCGGATAAATCCGGTAAGAGTGTTGTGCGTTACGTGCTCGATTCCGAAATCCTCAGCTACGACGTTCAGGTCGCAGTGCCGCAGGAAGAAGAAGGCATCGGATACGAAAAGGCCGACAAGACCAACACGAACCACGTGGCCGCTCCTTCTAACGGCGACCTCTGGGTCATGTATGTTCACCCCGGCGACCTGGTGAAGAAGGGTGAAGAACTCTTCAACATCTCCATCATGAAGCAGGAAAAGGCTGTTCTGGCTCCTGCCGACGGCATGGTGGTACGAGTGCTCAAGACTGCGGACTTCAAGGAAAACAAGGTCATGGTTCCCGTCAAGGAAGGGGAGCTGCTTGTGGAACTTGGCCCTGTGCCCCGCCGTTGTCTTAACGAGGCGTGCCAGCGTCCTCTGACCATTGAAGGCGGTGGTTTCTGCCCCTTCTGCGGTATGAAACTGGAAGCGTAATTGGAAAGCCGCCCGCCGGTTCACACCGGCGGGCGGCATAAGCGTTGAAGAGGAGTCTCGTGCCAATGATTTCATTGACGCGACTAACCATCAGAGATACATAGGACAATGCCTATACGTGACAGTTAATTCCTAACCAGATTCAGACTGTTAATGGATGGGGCATCGGGTCCCCGAGAAGTCAACGTTTCCGGTTTTCAACGAAAGGCGCGTTCGCCTTTCTCCGAAGGAGTAACTTATATGGCCAAAACCAAGGCTGAAGAGGCCAAGGCCACCAAGGCCCCCGTGGCAGTGAATGTAGAAGATATCAAGAAGAAGCTGGTTCTTACCGGCTCCGACATCGTCACGATAGGCGAAGAAGCCGAACTCTGGGTCGGTGGCAAGAACTACAACACCGCCATAATCAGTCAGGTGCCCGGTATCCGTGCGCCGCAGTTTCGCGCCATTTCCTCCATCGCCTTCCATAAGGTGTTGGATGAAACCAAGGTAAATGCCTCTCTCGTTCGTTCCATTGTTGATAAGGAATACAATCGTATCGATTGGAACGACCCTGAAATAAATAAGGATTCCGACTTTCTGCAGAAGTTTGTACGCAATCTCGCCAAAGAGATTCGTGCAGAAGTTCAGGCTACCGGCGTAACCAACCAGCTCAAGACCCGCACGTTCGTCAACAACGTGGTCGAAGGTTTCGCCACCTCTCCCGAAGGTATCGACCAGCTCCGCAAGCGTTCCGTGCTTGTGCAGGCTGGCATTCTGTCTGTTGAAATCCCCAAGGATGTCAACGATTGCGTGCGTCAGGCGTATAATGACATCTGCAAGGAAGCCGGCGGGGAAGATGTTCCCGTGGCCGTGCGTTCTTCCGCTGCGGGCGAAGACTCCCGCAAGAAGGCCTTTGCCGGTCTGCAGGATACTTACCTGAACATTGTGGGCGAAAACATGTGCGTGGAAGCCTATCACTGGGACTGCGCATCTGCTTACAACCTGCGTTCCATGACCTACCGTCGCGAAGCCATTCTCGATGCCATGGCCAAGGCCGAAGAGACCGGTGACGAGTCCATCGCCATCAAGGCCAAGGAAGAGTGGGCCATTGAAAACACCTCGCTCTCCGTATGCATCATGCGCATGATCAACCCGGTCATTTCCGGTACCGCATTCTCTGCGGACACCGCTACGGGCTGCCGCGGCACGGATCGCAAGGACCTCGTTTCCATTGACGCCAGCTACGGCCTCGGCGAAGCTGTTGTGGGCGGCATGGTCACCCCCGACAAATTTTACGTGTTCAAGCGCGACGACCAGCAGGAAGTGGTCATCCGGCAGATGGGCTGCAAGGACAAGAAGATCGTTTATGACGAAAAGGGCGGCACCAAGATGGTCAAGGTGCCGGACAACGAAGCCTATCGTTGGTCCCTGTCTCTTGCGCAGGCCGAAGAAGTGGCCAAGGGTGTGCGTAACATCTCCACCACGTATGGCAGCATGATCATGGATACGGAGTTCTGCATCGACAGCTCCGACCGTCTGTGGTTCGTGCAGGCCCGTCCTGAAACCCGCTGGAACGAAGAACTGGAACTGCACCCCCACACCATCTTCATGCGTCGTCTGGAAGTGGATGCTAAGGCAGCCGCTGCAGCCGAAGTCATCGTGGAAGGCAATGGCGCTTCCCGTGGTGCAGGGCAGGGCAACGTCAAGTTCCTGCGCTCCGCTCTTGAACTCAACAAGATCAACAAGGGTGACATTCTCGCCGCAGAGCGTACCGACCCCGACATGGTGCCCGGCATGCGTATTGCCGCAGCCATTCTCGCGGACGTGGGCGGTGACACCAGCCACGCGGCCATTACTTCCCGCGAACTGGGTATTCCCGCCATCATCGGTATTCAGCGTCCGGAAGTTCTGCGCGCCCTCGACGGTCAGGACGTGACCGTAGACGGCACCCGCGGCAAGGTCTATCGCGGGTTGCTGCCCCTGAACGTGGTCGGCGGCGAAATGGACCTTTCCCAGCTGCCCGCCACCAAGACCAAGGTCGGCCTCATTCTTGCCGACGTGGGTCAGGCCCTGTTCCTTTCCCGTCTGCGCAATGTGGACGACTTTGAAGTGGGCCTGCTGCGCGCCGAATTCATGCTCGGCAACGTGGGTGTTCACCCCCGTGCGCTGGAAGCCTATGACAACGGCGAACTGGAGCATGTGGTTAACGCCAAGGTTAAGGAACTGGACGCCAAGCTGACCAAGGTTCTGCGCGAACAGCTCGCCGCCGGTATTGTCGGCGTGGATATGAAGCTGCGCGAATACGTCGGCCACCTCACCGGTCTGGCACAGGAAATTGCCCGTCTCACCGAGCAGGAAAACCTGCGCGGCACTGATGAAGTGCTGGCCGTGCACCGCAAGATGCGCGAACTCGACCACAAGCTGGACGATTACGTGGCCTTTGCCACCCGCCGCCTTGATGTGCTGAAGACCTCTGCCGACCTGTACGAGCACGTGCTGTGCGTTATGGGCTTCAAGGACGAAGTTGCCATACTCAAGGGCAACGATCCTGAAACCAAACGCCGTCTGGCCGAGATTGATGCCATCGTGAAGGGCCGTGTGGAAGAAGCTTCCAAGATTCCCGCAGTGTCCGAGATGATCAAGAAGATCAAGACACTGCGTGATGATGTGGCCCTGACCACCGGCATGAAGAAGGAAATTGACGATATCCGCGGCATTCCCGAGAAGATTCGTGAAATCATCCGTGCACGCGGTTTCCGTTCCGGCAAGGAGCACTATGTGCAGACTCTGGCGCAGGGTCTGGCCCTGTTCGCCATGGCCTTCTACGGAAAGGATATCATCTACCGTACCACCGACTTCAAATCCAACGAATACCGCAACCTGCTCGGTGGTTCGCTCTTCGAACACTTTGAAGACAACCCCATGCTCGGCTACCGCGGTGTTTCCCGTAACCTGCACGACTGGGAACTGGAAGCCTTCAAGCTCGCCCGTGGCGTTTTCGGCGGCACCAACCTGCAGATCATGCTTCCCTTCGTGCGTACGCTGGAAGAAGGCCGCTCCATGCGCCGTTATCTGGAGCAGGTACACAAGCTCAAGAGCGGTGTGGACGGACTCAAGGTCATTCTCATGTCCGAAATTCCCAGCAACGCCATTCTTGCCAAGGAATTCATCAAGGAATTCGACGGATTCTCCATCGGTTCCAACGACATGACCCAGATGGTTCTTGCCACCGACCGTGACAACGCAAGCCTCTCCCACATCTACGATGAGGAAGATCCGGCAGTTGTATGGGCGATTCTGAGCACCATCTTCACCGGTCAGAAGTACGGCAAGAAGGTTGGTTTCTGCGGACAGGGCGTATCCAACAGCGTTATCCTGCGCGGCCTCGTGGCCATTGCAGGCATCGTTTCCGCCTCTGTTGTGCCGGACACCTACTACCGCACCAAGGTAGACATGGCTGCTGTGGAAAGCGAAAACATTCCCACCAGCAAGCTGGGTGAATGGCTCGGTAACCAGTTCCTCAACAAGGTTCGCACCCTGCTGGAGAACAACGGCTACGGCCATATCCTCAAGAAGTACAAGACCGCGAAGGATGTGATGGACTGGTACGAAGGCGAACTTTCCCGCCTGCACGAACAGCTCCGCGACTCCATAGAAACTCCCAAGGAGAAGTTCTATCGTCAGGAGCTGGAACAGTTCCGCGCGACCTTCCACAAGCCTGTTATCTACGCAGGCTGGAACTGGAGCCAGACCGTTGAAGACGCTCTGCACCAGGCCGGTTTTGCCAACTTTGATGAGCAGGCCAAGGCTCTTGCCGCTCAGCGTGAAGTTAAGTGGTAACAGACTTGTAATTGGTTATCCCGACGGGGCAGTCTCACGACTGCCCCGTTTTTTTATTTGTAATATCAGGCTACTCTTAAGTTTTGCCTGTTCTACTTTAAGTTTTTTTTTAAACACTGGATCTGAGCAGTTTGTAAGATCCCTGATGGCCTCAGCAGAAGATAATTGTTTCACGCTGAGCATGTATGAAAGAGGTTGGGAACTTGCCTTAGCATGCCGTTGCATGAAGGTGCCATTCTTAAAGAAGCGCAGGGCAGGGCTGTTTCGTAAGTTGTACGCAGAAGACCATAAGAAAGGGCAGCCACCGAGGTGACTGCCCTTGAATCGTTCTGTCGTGCCGGTACTAGTTCAGGCGACCGGTGATGTTGTCCTGAATCCAGTGGGAGTCGAACCACTCCAGAGGAGTGACCGGAATACCGGAAGCAAGAACACCATAGTGCAGGTGGTCGCCGCCAGCCATGCCGGTTATACCGGTCTTGCCGACGATATCGCCCTTGAGCACGTTCTGTCCGGCCTGAACGGCGAATTCGGAAAGGTGGGCATACAGGGTCTGCAGGCCGAGGCCGTGGTCCACGATGACAACCTGTCCGTAAATACCCATGGTGTCTGCAAACACGACCTTGCCGTCGTTTGCAGCAGGCACGGGAGCATGACGGGTAGAGGCGAGGTCATGGCCAAGGTGGTACTGCTGGTCCACTTCCACGCCGTTGTAGACATAGGTACGCTTTTCAGCAAAGCGGGCGCGGTTGGCAGCGTTGGGAAGACGCAGGAAGGGGCCCTTCCAGAGCATTTCAGGAGAGGTCTGCAGTCCGATGGAGATCAGGGATGCACGGTTGGCAACGCGCATATCGCGGTTGACCTTCAGGAAGCGCTCAAGATGCGTCATCTCGCCGGGGAATTCCTGCTCGAATTCAGGCATCTTGGTGGAAAGGAAGGACTCGCTCAGGTTGATGCGGTCGGCAGTGAATTCGCGGTCGAGCGGATATACGGCAGCAGGGCGGTCATACGCGTTGCCGGCCATGTCCTTGGCAATGAGGCGCGGCTTGTATTCGTCCACGGTCAGATAATAGGGGAACGCGAAGAAGCACAGGTAGTTGCCGGAGCTCTGCTGGTAACCGGGGAAGAAGGTATCGCCCACCTGCACGCCGGTGGAAGAGGTCTCCTCGGAAACGGAATAGGCGATAACGCCCACGCCGCCGCGTCGTACGTAAGGCGGCATGGTGATGACGGAAACACGGGGCGGAGTGGTATCCAGACGGTAGGAATACTCACGGGTGGCGGTGTTACCCTTGCCAAACGCCGCGTAGGAGCCGTCGGATGCTTTCACGATAAGCTCGAAGGCACCTTCCTTCAGGTCAATGGAAGAGAGGTTGATCACTTCCTTGCGTTCAGGCAGACGATCCATCCAGTCCTGCTGGTAGATGGTGGTCGTGTTGGTGTTCTTTCTGATGAGAACAGTAAGGTTCTTCAGGCCGGAAGCCTGATCGGCAAGAGAGATTTCCAGAGAGGAATTCTTGCTCAGGCGTCCGTCCCCCGGCGTTACGGTAATAAGAGGAGCCTGCTGGTCCTTGAGCAGAAGGTAGCCCCCACCACCTACGGCGCCTAACAATATGATCAAGAACAGGGTCAGTGCGATACTTTTGGGCTTGGACATTATGGTTCCTTACTAGATAACTCGTCGTGCATCATCGTGATGCGGTTGGTGGGTAAGAGAAAAGCCACCCTTGCGGATGGCTGGGATCATAGCCGTATGAAGGTATCCCTTTATAATGCTTCAACAGCGTCCATAAGGGTAATGGTCAGTTTCAAAAAGTCGGCTTCGGTGAGAATGCCGACAAGACGATCCTTTTCTACAACGGGCAGACAGCCGTATTTATGGTTGAACAAAATCTCCGCCGCGCTGCGCAGGCGCGTGTCGGGCGTTACCGTAAGCACATCTGTGCGCATGATCTCACTGACCGGTATTCCGGCGTCTATTTCGTCCTGCACGTCCTGCCCCACTTCCGCAAAACGCGAAACAGTGGAGGAGAGCAGGTCCCTGTGGGTCAGCAGGCCAAGAAAATAGCCGGGCTCATCCACGATCGGGATATGCCTGATCCGGGCGAGGTTCATGAGTGAACGGGCAGTCTTGAGCGAATCCGTCTGCTTCAGAGTGAACAGATTGGTTGACATGAGATCGCTGACATACAGCATTGGTGTCGCTCCTGGGTTTAAAGTGTACTGAACCGATCTTCGCACACTCTGCGCGTATGTCAAGGGACTCCATTTTGTTGACTTGGAAGGAAAAATCTGCTTCTCAAACCAAGCACGTTTATTTTGACATACGCGGGAAAGACGTTCAAAGTTCCCGGGGCTGTCAGCATATTGAAAGGAAAGAGGATCGGCGGTTTGATTGTTGATATGCGGCGTAACCGCGACAGAATGATACGCGAACAGCTGGAAGCCCGCGGCATAACCGATCCGCGGGTACTTGCCGCCATGCGCAAGATTCCCCGGCACCTGTATGTGCAGGAAGCACTCCGGCTGCAGGCGTATGAAGATCACCCGTTGCCCATAGGCTACGGGCAGACCATTTCGCAACCGTATATCGTGGCCTACATGTCAGAACAGCTGGATGCCGCACCGGGCATGAGCGTGCTGGAAATAGGCACCGGCTCGGGCTATCAGGCAACCGTGCTTGCAGAGATGGGGCTGGACGTCTATTCCGTCGAACGCCTGCGCGAACTGCATTTCGCCACTCAGAAGCTCCTGCGCGAACTCAAGTACTATCATATACGACTTAAGCTGGATGACGGCACCATGGGCTGGCCCGAGATGGGCCCCTTTGACCGCATCATAGTAACGGCTGGCGGACCGACCATTCCCGAACCGCTCGTGCACCAGCTTGCCGACCCGGGCATGTTGCTCATTCCCGTGGGTAAGAACAAGCGCATGCAGCAGCTTGTCCGCATTCGCAAGCAGGATGGTGATGTAACCCTTGAACGTCTGTGCGGCGTTCAGTTCGTAGACCTGGTTGGAACCCACGGATGGTAACGCCTTTGGGCATAATGCAAAAATATCTGGATAAATTGTGGCGAGTTTCAGAATCGCAGGGCGCGCTCCGCGTGCTTGCCGCAGTTTCCTTCACCGAATCCATATTCTTTCCGCTTCCCCCGGACCTGCTGCTCATTCCCATGGCGCTGGCCAAGAGAAAGCAGGCCTTCCGCCTTGCGGCCATATGCCTTTTTACCTCGTTGCTCGGCGGCATTCTGGGGTATGGAATAGGCTATTACTTCATGGATGTTGTGGGCATGCCCATCATCCACTTCTACGGCCTTGATGACAAATACCTTGTCGTCAAGCAGTGGTACGATACCTACAGCGCCTGGGCCGTTGCCGCGGCAGGGCTTACACCCATTCCGTACAAATTGTGCACGCTCACGGCAGGCGCTTTCAAGATTGATTTCTGGGTATTCATCATTGCCTCGACCATAAGCCGCGGGGCGCGCTTTTTCGCCATTGCCGGCCTGATCTACATGTTCGGCGAACAGGCACGCTATTTTCTTGAAAAACGATTTGATCTGGTGCTGCTGGCCACGCTCATTCTCGGCATAGCCGGTTTCGCGGTCATAAAGTTTCTGTAACCGGGTACGGGCCTGACTTGAACCGGGTGCGGACCGTATGCGCAGTGCACTTGACGGCGGCGCATAGTTGATTACATCTTCGGACAGCACCTTCCGTCATCGCCGACAGGCATGCGGAAACGCTTTCGACAAAAGGAGTACGGTATGTCTTCATGCAGTGGGTGTTCATCATCGGGCGGCATTCAGCCCGGTGCAGAAATAAAGGCAAGCGCCAAGCAGAATATTCAGGATGCCCTGATTTCTTCGACGCTGGACAAGATTCGCTACAAGCTTTTCATCATGAGCGGAAAGGGCGGGGTGGGCAAAAGCTCCGTCACCGTCAACACCGCAGCAGCGCTGGCCGCCAAGGGCTACAAGGTGGGCATTCTTGATGTGGATATCCACGGCCCCAGCGTGCCCAACCTGCTCGGCGCAACCCAGCTCGGCCTTGAAGCGGACCGCGGCGGCCTGCTCAACCCCGCACAGGTGAACGAAAACCTGTGGGTTGTTTCCATGGACTCCCTGCTCAAGGACAAGGATACCGCTGTTCTGTGGCGCGGCCCCAAGAAGACTGCTGCCATCCGTCAGTTCGTTTCCGATGTGAACTGGGGTGAACTGGACTTTCTGCTCATCGATTCCCCTCCCGGAACCGGCGATGAACACATGACCGTGCTCAAGACCATTCCGGAAGCCCTGTGTGTGGTTGTGACCACCCCGCAGGAAATTTCGCTTGCAGACGTGCGCAAGGCCATCAACTTCCTGCAGTACGCAAATGCAAACGTTCTTGGTGTGGTTGAGAACATGAGCGGCCTTGCCTGTCCCCACTGTGGCGGCGAAATCACGCTGTTCAAGAAGGGCGGCGGCAAAGAGCTTGCCGAACGGTATGGGCTTGAGTTCCTCGGCAGCGTGCCGCTGGACCCCGCAACCGTTGTGGCCGCAGACAAGGGCGTGCCCGTTGTCATGCTTGAAGAGGAATCGCACGCCAAGACCGGCTTCCTGAACCTTGCCGACAACATTGTAGCCGCGCTGGATAGCAGTCTGGAAGCCATTTCCAGTTCCAACGCCTAGCGGAACATACGCATGCAAAGCCGCAACCACGGCAGGAGCTCGTTAGCGCGAAAGACCCTGGCGGTCTTCGTGGTCAGCGCAGCCCTGCAGGTTGCGGCTTTTACTGTTTCCAAAGCGGAGACAATCTATTACTGGAAGGACCCTTCGGGCATATACCACTTCTACAAGTCGCCGCCCAAAGGGTTTGTGCCGAGAGTGAAAAAGGAATCTGTCCGCAGGCAGTCTTACAAATCCCTCTCCAAAAGACAGATAGACAAACTGGCCGATATCTTCGGCAGACGCTACAGAGTGGACGCCAGTCTTGTTAAGGCTGTGATAGAAGTGGAATCGGACTACAACCCCAAGGTCACCTCTTCGGCAGGCGCGCAGGGGCTTATGCAGATAATGCCGGAAACCCAGAAAGATCTCGGACTGGACAATCCTTTCGACCCGGTGGAGAATGTCGAAGCCGGGGTGCGTTATCTGCGTATGATGCTTGATCGCTTTAAAGATGTACGACTGGCTCTGGCCGCATACAATGCCGGTCCTTTAAATGTGGAAAAATACGGTGGCATCCCTCCCTTTGCGGAAACAAGGAAGTATGTTACCAAGGTGCTGAAACGATACCGGTACAACCGATCAAAGGTCAGACAGAATGTTCAACCTAGCAAATAAGATCACAATTGCCCGCATTCTCATAGTTCCCTTTATTGTTCTGCTGATGTATTTCCCCGGCAAGATTTCGGGCCTGATTGCTTTTTTCCTTTTCTTTGTGGCTTCTGCAACGGACATGCTGGACGGCTTCATTGCCAGAAGAGAAGGGCAGGTAACCAGCTTCGGCAAGTTCCTTGATCCGCTTGCAGACAAGCTGCTCATCAGCTCCGTTCTTATCATGCTTACCTACCATGAGTGGGTTCCCGCATGGATTACCATCGTCATTATCTGCAGAGAACTGATCGTGACCGGGCTTCGCGCCATGGCCGCAGACGAAGGTATCGTTATAGCCGCAGACAGATACGGCAAGATAAAGACCATCCTGCAGATGTTTGCCTGCGCGCCGCTTATCATCCATGAGCCGCTGTTCGGCATTCCCATGCAACCCATTGGAGAGATTCTTCTTTACATCGCTCTTGTTCTCACTGTATTTTCTGGTGGAAACTACCTGTACGGTTTTTACGGAAACTGGCTGCGGGAAACCGCCAAAGGGTAGTAAGGTACTGCCGGTGCCGCATGTCCTGGGCGCGACGAACACGCCTGAACACAGCTCCGACTTCCGCTTTTTCAGGTCGGGTTGTACTCCTCAAGGAGTTTGACCATGCAAGAGTATGAAGAACTGCAAAGCAGACTGCGAAACTGCCTGCAAACAATCCTCGAGCTAGAGCCTGATCTGGAAGGTCTTGAACTTGGACAGGATCTCATGAAGGAATTTGACCTGCTTAAATCCTTTATGGAAAAGCTGGAGGATGTTGATCTGCAGGAAGAAGATGTCCGCCGCATAGAAACAGCAACAGCCAATTTTCTCGAGGAACTTAAAGGACCCTTGTCGAATCTGCGTGAGCGCAGTGCAGCCAGGCGGTTCCTGCATTAATCATGTTCTGGAAACGCATAATTCTCGGGTGCCTCATCGCCCTGAACATTTTCCTTTTTGTACGCATGCTGGTCAGCGATCAGGGTTTTTTCGCATACAGGGAGCTCAAGTCAGACTATCTTGCTCTTGAGGCACAACTGACGGAAGTGCAGCAGAAGAATCTGGAGCTGAGTCAGGAAATACGCCTGCTCCAGTCCGACGCCGGCTACATTGAAAGAGTGATACGGCAGCGCCTCAATTTCGTTAAGGACAACGAAATTCTGTATATTTT
>JBKEAK010000053.1:0-9283 GCA_047972125.1 Halodesulfovibrio sp. | reverse complement strand
TGGTCGGGCTGCCTCCGGTTGCATGGCAGATGCTCTGCCGCATTCGGCACGGCGCTTCCCTGCTTGCCGACGGCGCTTCCATCATCGACGCGGCGCTGGCTTCCGGTTTGTCTGATCAGTGCCATTTTGCCCACCGTTTCTGGCAGCTCATGGGCATGACACCGGGGCAGGATCAGGTTGCCTTTTTCGGTAGCAAGGGACGGCAATGAGAGCAGAGCTTCGAGTCTTCCCCCGTCATACGCAAATTATTCTGCATGAAAAATAAAATAACCCCGTCAGCACAAGCAGACGGGGTTTTCAGGGTAAAGAAGAAACCTCGTTTTCAGTACCCCCGTATTTTCGTTAAGCCGGGACCAAGGTCCAAAAACGGATTTTCATCGCATATACGAGGTGCAGGAACGTTAGGTTCCTGTCCGGCGGAGCCAAAAATACCCGAACTGACTTAGCCAGCAGTTAAAAGTCCCCGCCAGCTTTCGCCGGCGGGGACTTTGTTTGCAGTTCACGATTGGCTAGCCACCAAGATAGGCTTTCTTCACTTCGGGATCGTTGGCAAGTTCCTCTGCGGAACCGCTGGCAACGATTTCGCCCGTATCCAGCACGTAGCCTCGATGGGCAAGGCTGAGTGCCACCTTGGCGTTCTGTTCAACCACCACGATGGTGAGCCCGTCTTCCTGATTGATCTGCTTCAGGGTGCGGAACATTTCATACATCAGCAGTGGGGCAAGACCCATGGAAGGCTCGTCGAGTAACAGCACATCGCACTTGGTCATGATGGCGCGGCCCACGGCCAGCATCTGCTGCTCACCGCCGGAAAGCGATTCGCTGCGCTGGTTCTTGCGTTCCGCAAGACGGGGGAAGAGGTCGAAGATGCGTGCGAGGTCGCGCTTTATCTCCGAATCCGGGTCGTTCTTGCGGGCATAGGTTGCCAGTGTGAGGTTTTCCATGACCGTCAGGTTGCCGAAAATGCGGCGGCCTTCCGGCGCAAGGGCGAGGTTGAGCTTGGCTACCACGTCGTGCGGCTCCACGTTCAGGATGGACTGCCCCCTGAACTTGATGTCGCCGGATATCACACGCGGAGCTTCCGGGGGAGGCAGACGCATGATGCTGTTCAGGGTGGTGGATTTGCCAGCCCCGTTTGCACCGATAAGCGTGACAATTTCTCCCTCGTTCACATGGAAGGTTACGCCGTGCAGCGCCTCGATATTGCCATATTTTACGTATAAGTTTTCGATAGATAGCAGCATCAGATTGTATCGTCTCCAAGGTATGCCTTGATGACCACGGGATTCGCCTGAATCTCTTCCGGGGTCCCGTCGGCGATGGTGGAACCGAAGTCGATGACCTTGATGTGTTCACACAGGGACATGACCACCTTCATCTGATGTTCGATCATCCAGATGGTGATGTCGAATTCGGAATGAATCCACCTGATCAGTTTGATCAGCCCCTCAACATCTGAGGAGTTGAGCCCCGCAGCCGGTTCATCCAGCAGCAGCAACTTGGGCCGTATGGACATGGCGCGGGCAATCTCCACCCGACGTTGCATGCCATAGGGCAGGTTCTTGGGCCGCTCGTGGGCGTATTCCTTGAGGCTCATTGCCTCCAGCATTTCCCACGCCGTGTTGTCTATGGCCGCCTCGCTCTTCTGGTATCTGCGCGTGCGCAAAAAGGCATCCCACACGCTGTAGCCCATGCGGTAGTGCTGGGATATGCGTATGTTGTCGAGCACCGTCATGTCGTGCCACAGGCGGATGTTCTGGAAGGTCCGCGCAATGCCCATGGAGGTAACCTGATGTGGCTTGAGGCCCGCAGTGGGCTTGCCGTTGAACATGATGGTGCCCTCGGTGGGCTGGTAGAAACCGGAGGTAAGGTTGAACACGGTGGTCTTGCCCGCCCCGTTGGGGCCGATGAGCGCGAGCAGCTGCCCTTCCTCTATGCTGATGTTGAAGTCGGATACAGCCTGCAGGCCGCCGAACCTCTGCGTCATGTTGGATATTTCGAGTAATGCCATGACCGTTCCCCCTACTTGAAGCTGTAGTATTTACGCAGTTTCGGGAAAAGATCCGGCAGTTCCCTGTTGCCGAGAATGCCTTCCGGCCTGAACTGCATGAGGAAGAACAGGATGAGCGGGATGATAACCCACTTCCACACCTGCGAAATCTCATAGCTGTCCGGCAGAACGCCCACGGCATGCATGAGGCTGTCGATTTCCGGAATGACGAAACGAAGTGCCTCAATGAGCATGGTGAAGAGTATGGCGCTGAGCACCGAGCCGCTGAGCGAGCCCATGCCGCCGAGGTAGACCATGACCATGCACTCGGTGGACTTCATGATGTTGAACGACTGCGGGTTAACATAGCCGTACACATGCGCGAACAGGCCGCCGGCAAGACCGGCAAGGCCGGAAGAGAGCATGAATGCGGCTATCTTCATCTTGTTGGTGTCAACGCTCATGATTTCCGCAGCCACTTCATCCTGACATATGGCGATAATGCCTTTGCCGTAGGTGGAAGATACGAAGCGGCGGATGATCCAGATGGAGAAGATGGTGCCGATGATGATCCAGATCAGCATCCAGGGAATGTCAGCCACGTCACCCATGGAGTTGATGACCCGCTTCATGCCCTGAAAGCCGCGCGGGCCGCCGATGATGTCCATGTTCTCGATAGCCGAGATGATCATGTAGTTGGCTGCAATGGTGATGATGGCAAGGTAGTCGCCGCGGGTCTTGAACGAGGGCAGCGCCACGATCAGGCCGGTAACGGCTGCAGCGGCAGCACCGCCGAGAATGACCACGGGAAAGCCCAGCCATGCAAGGTCCGGGGGCAGCAGAGGGGCGCCGAAAACCTTGTCCTTGGCGAACAGTGCCACGGAAAGGACGGAGGAGACATACGCCCCCACGCACATGAACCCGCCGTGCCCGCAGGAGAATTCTCCCATGTAGCCGTTAATGATGTTCAGGCTGGAAGAGAGAATGATGTTGATCCCCATGAACATGATGACCGTGAGGATGTATTGATCGAGAAAACTGTATTGCGCGCAACCCACCAAGGCAAGGCAGGAGAGGAAGAGCGCGATGGTGAACGTGTGTTTTTGCATCGGAGTTCCTGTTTCCTGAGTTAGATCTTGGTGGTCTTGGCGATGCCGAAGAGTCCTGTGGGCTTCATCCAGAGGATGACCAGCAGGATGCTGAAGGCGAAAAGATCGCGGAACGAAGAGGGCAGCACGGAGGCCACGCCTATTTCGATGAAGGCAAGCAGGAAGCCGCCGATGAACGCGCCGCGAATATCGCCGATGCCGCCTACAACGGCTGCGATAAAGGCCTTCCACCCGATCAGTGCCCCCATGTAGGGCTCAAGAATGGGGTAGGACATGGCAAAGAGCAGCCCTGCGAGTCCGGCAAAGCCCGAACCCAGAACAAAGGTGAACACAATGACCGTGTTGAGCGGAATGCCCATGAGCGGAACAGCGAACTTGTCGAAGGAGACAGCGCGCATGGCCATGCCGAGCTTGGTCTTGGTCACAATCCAGTGCAGGAAGAGGAACACGCCGAATGCGGCGAAAATGACGAGCAGCTTGAGGTTGGTGATGGAAGCCCCGCCGATGGTGAGCACGACGGTATCGACCATTTCAGGGAATTTCTTGCGGCTTGCGCCCAGCAGGGCAAGGTTGCCGTTTTCGAGAATAAGGCCGCACATGAGCGCCGTGATAACCACGTAGAGGCGGTGAGCCCCCTTGCGGCGCAACGGGCGGTAGGCGACCCGCTCGATGGTAACGCCCACGCAGGCCGTGAGCAGCATGGTAAGGGGAACGGCAAGCACAACAAGCGTCCAACCGGATGCCACATCGCCCAGCTGAGCGATGAGCAGGGTTGAAACGAAGAACGCAATGTATGCTCCGACCATGAAGATGTCGCCATGGGCGAAGTTGATAAGCAGCAGCACGCCATAAACCAGAGTGTATCCCACGGCTATCAGGGCGTAGAAACTACCCCACTGCAACGAGTTGATGACGTATTGCAGGAAGCCTTGAAGCAGCGTTTCCACAGGGAGGAGACCTCCTCAACAGCACATTCAGGAACTGTCGTTAAATGGTTGGTGTTGTGGTGGTGTAAAAAAGGCGGCGGGAAGAACCCGCCGCCTCGTGGTGTGTGGCGAGTGGTTATTCGGGGCAGACCGATTCGGTGAATTCGAATTCACCCTTGGGGCTGATCTTTACGACAACGGCGCACTTGATGGGGTCGCCCTGTTCGTCAAAGCTCATGGTACCGGTGATGCCTTCGAACTTCTGGATCTTGGACATGGCTTCGCGGATGGACTTGCGTTCCTTGCGGACGTCGGAATCAACCTTGCCGGCTTCCTGAACGGCCTGCAGTACCAGACGGGTTGCGTCCCAGGTCAGGGCGGCAACGTCGTCAGGGGTGTAGCCATACTTGGCAGCGTAGCGGTCGATGAATTCCTTGGTCTTGCCGGTGGCACCGGCGGCTGCATAGTGGGTGGAGAAGTACTGACCCACGCAGTCGTTGCCGCACAGGGTCATGAGTTCAGCAGAACCCCATGCGTCGGAACCCATGAAGGGACCCTTGTAGCCAAGCTGGCGAGCCTGCTTAACGATAAGGGCAACCTGGTTGTAGTTGTCGGGAACGAAGATGAAATCGGGCTTGGCCGCAACAATGGTGGAAAGCTGTGCGGAGAAGTCCTGGTCCTTGGTGCCGTGGGATTCAAAGGCAACCACGGAACCTGCGCCCTTCTTGCCTTCCCATACCTGCTGGAAGATTTCGGCAAGACCCTTGGAGTAGTCGTTGGATACATCATAGATGACGGCCGCGGTCTTTGCACCGAAGGTCTTTTCCGCAAAGTTGGCTACCACGGGACCCTGGAAGGGATCGAGGAAGGCAGCGCGGAAAACCCAGGGGCGGTCAAGGGTGGTGTCAGGGTTGGTGGACCAGGGTGTCACCATGGGGGTATGGTTGTCGTCGCAGGTGCCGCCGGCGGGAACTGCCTGCTTGGAGGAGTTGGGGCCGACGATGGCAACAACCTGATCGCGTTCGATGAGCTTGAGGGCAACGTTAACAGCGGATTCTGCTTTGGACTCGTTATCTTCATAGATGAAGTCCAGCATGTACTTCTTGCCACCTACATCAAGGCCACCAGCGCCGTTGATGTCTTCCTTCAGCATTTCAGCTGCGAATTTGGAGGCTTCACCCACCTTCGGGATGTCGCCGGTGAGCGGGATGTTGAAACCGATCTTGATGGTGTCTGCCGCAATGGCCTGAGCGGCGAAAAGCAGCACTAACAGAGCCGTAAACACGATTTTCCTCATGGAGAGCCTCCTCAACATAATGATTTTGCCAAAAATGAATGTTTCCCAGTGGGACGTACTCTATCCAAAGCTGTGACTCTTGCAAACAATTTTTGGCCTGTTTCCTTTTTTGTATAAAGTGAATATTTTTAGTATGTTACGAATTTACAAAATTGTCATAAAATAAAACTAATTAAATCAGCAGCTTGTGTGGTTCAAAAATGTAGAATAACCCTAAAATATGTCCATTGACTGTGTATTCAGTTTGGCGTGTATGTGTTGATTTTATTGGATAATGACAAAAGTGTTATCAAAAATAATGATTGACACATGTGTTTTTGGCATTCTGGTGGTTTCATCACAGATTGTCTTTACAATTGTGTTTTCCGTCAGATTTATCGAAAATACCGCAGAGTTCGACATCCGCGCATTATAATATGATAGCGGAACAACAAAAGTGTGGGTTGTGTGTTGATTGCCGGATGCGCTACAACCCTTGCCCTAGTCGGAAATTGCAAAAGGAGTGTTCCGGATCGATGAAAATCCCCTTTGCCAAGCTCAGTCCCGGAGGAAACACAACCATTCTGCTCGATATGCCCGCCCCCGAAGGAGCGATGCGCGCGCAGCTGGCGAACGTGTTGATGAACCCGCTGCACCTAGGGGGTGAGCAGGTTGGCTTCATGACCATGGACGGGAACGCTGTGCCGTATCTGGAGATGATGGGCGGCGAGTTTTGCGGCAATGCTGCGCGTTCTTTTGCCGCGATTCTTGTCATGCGCGGGCATTCAGCCCTTGCCGCAGACGGGGACTCTCCGCACTATTCCGGAGTGATCCGCGTGTCCGGTGCAAGCGAGCCTGTCAGGGTGGAGGTGGCTGTGCGCGATGTGCCGGCCGTGTTCTCTTCCGGCATCGCAGGGGTGAGAAAGGCGTATGATGCCTCTGTCCGGCTGTCTTTGCCGCAGAATACCGAAGGGCTTCTGCGCCGCGTGGAACCGGGGGTGGACGTGGTGGCGCTGGAGGGAATCACGCATGTGCTGCTTGATGCGGCAAAGCACCCCATGCCCGCTGACCATGTCGCGGAGTGTGCGCGCATCCGGTCTCATCTGGAGCTGGAACAGCACGATGCCGTGGGCTGTGTCTGGTATGCCCGCAAAAACGGAGCCATGCAGATAGACCCGGTTGTCTGGGTGCGCGAAACCCGTTCCACCCACCACGAAACAGGATGCGGTTCCGGGAGTGTGGCCCTTGGCGTGCTGGAAACCCTGCGCACGGGCGAGGCGTTCTCCGCGCTTGTGGTGCAGCCGAGCGGGCAGAGCATACATGCCCGGATTGAATATTACGGTGCGGCAGGGTTTGGTGGTGCGTGGATTGGGGGCGAAGTGCGGCTCATAGCGCAGGGGGAGACCCGCCTCTATTGATCTGCCTGCCTGCCGTCCTGCATGTCTCTGACGGAGCGCTGCAATTTTTTTCAGCCATGCTGCGGCGTTGTGCGGGGCTTGTCTCCCGGACCCGATGGGGGTAGTGTGTACACGCGGTACTCGGGTATTATCACACTCTACCTTAAAAAATATCGGAATTACAAATATATGGAACTTTCCCTTCTCGCGGATTTGTGGGAGTATCTGGCCGTGGAAAAACACGTGCCGGGCAAGCTGTCGTTGAAAGTCGATCTGGCTGTCAGAAATCACCCCAAAGCGGCGAACTTGTCCCGCAGCGGTGTTTCCGGCCTTGCTGCCATCCGCAAAACCCGGCTCAATATCTTCACCCGTACCCTTGTGGTGGAGTATGATACGGCGCTGTTGCCCTTCGAACGGCTGGACGGACTGCTCCGGTGTCCCGATACCGACAGCATGCGGGCAATGGCACAGCAGATTTCTCTTGCCTGACGGTTTGGACCGTTCAGTAAAAAATATACTGTACAGTCCGGCCTGCTGCGTTGTTAAGGTGTTACCATACTTATTCCACCAGCCTCCGGCGCCGGCAGTAAATGAGTACAGGAGGAGCCATGGCCGAAAATAATCAGTATCTCACGTTTTCTCTGGCGGAAGAGATCTTCGCGCTTGATATCAGTTCCGTGCGCGAAGTGCTGGAGCTTGCCTCCATCACGCGCATTCCCCGCACGCCCAGCTACATGCGGGGTGTGATCAACCTGCGCGGACACGCCGTGCCCGTGCTGGAACTGAGACGCAAGTTCGGCATGCCTGCCGTGGAAGATACGGTGAACACCTGCATCATCATTGTCGAGGTGGAGCTGGACGGCGACACCACGATCATCGGCACGCTGGTGGATTCTGTCCGCGAAGTGTTCGAGATGGGACAGGATACCATTGAGGCCGCCCCCCGCATGGGCACGGCCATCAAGTCCGAGTTCATCAAGGGCATGGGCAGGCAGGGTGAGCACTTTGTCATCATTCTTGACGTGAACAGAATTTTCTCGGCCGAGGAACTGGCGGAAGTGGCTTCGTCGGCCCCTGTGTCCGCGCCTGCCGAGGCTGCGGCACAGCATCACGCTTCCTGATCTGCTTCTGTCGAGGCGGCAGCATAGCAGTGTGTCTCCTGATCATATCTGTAGAGGTGGCAGCACTGGACACACCTCTTGTCCGCTCCTGCAATGAAAGTTGGGCCGCCCCGGAACATGTTCCGGGGCGGCTTTTTTTGCGTTCGGCTTGTTCTGTTCCGATAAGTATGTCAGATATTGGCATCCGTATTGTCAGGCCGAAAAACAGGACCCCCACTGTTATTGAACGACCGGAAGGAACCATGCCCACGTTGCTGAACAGGAAGACGGAAGCCGAACTTCTGCAGGAACTGGACGCTTTGAAGCGTGAGAATGAACTGTTGCGGATTCGCAATGCGGAACTCTCCGGTTCTCTGAGCCATTTGTCCTGCCCTGTTCCCGTAATGCGTTCGGTTATGGAAAATGCTCACGATTCGCTGATGGTGTTCAGCGAGGACGGCGCACTCCTCTATTCCGGCGGAAAAACGGTGTGTGCGTTGCAACCCAATTGTGAAGCCGCTGGCAACGGTACCAGTATAAATGACACTGAAGACGTTGCAGCTAGCTCTGGCCCAGACGCAGCCGGTGATATGGTCGGCCGTAATGTCTGCGAGCTGTTTTCAGAAGGCGATGCCCGGCGCCAGGCTTTTGAGGCCGCACGGACAGGAAGCGGTTGTCTGATCATTGAACAGCGTGGGGGTGCCATCAGCGAATGGCGTTCCGCCCCCATTATGCTGGACGGCAGCAAGTTCGTTGTTGTGGCCATGCTGGATATAACCAACCGGCTTTCTCTGCGTCAGGGATTTTTGCATACACAGCGGCTCCTTGAGCAGCGCGTTGCCTCGCGGAATATGGCTCTGCAGGGGCAGATGCGCGAGCGGGTGCGTGCGGAAGAAGCCCTGCGTCGTGAGCGGGAGTTCTTTCAGCTCATCCTGGATACGGATTCCAGCTATATATCGGTTTACGCCGCAGACGGTTCCCCCCGGCTGGTGAACAAGGCCTTTGCTGCACTTTTCGGATTTGATGCGGAGAGTCTTCACGCCGGGATGTTTTCTGAATCTTCTCCCGCCAGATTGTTCGGCTGCGACAGGGCAGCCCGGATTTGCACCAGCGGTATTTCTGAACAGTTCGAGTGCGAGCTTGAAGAAGAGATGGGCACCTTCCGCTGGTTCGATGCCATTATCAAGCCGCTGCCCACTCATTCCGGTGAGGTGCTTGCCTTGAGCATTGCGACGGATGTAACCGAACGCAAGGTGGGGCAGCTCATTCTGGAGCAAGCCCACAGTGAGCTTGAAGAGAGGGTCAAGGAGCGTACTGCTGCGCTGGCAGAACTGAACGAACGACTTGTGCACGAGGCCATGGAACGTCTGGAAGCACAGCGGCGTACGGAAGAGAGCGAAGCCTGCTTCAAAAGCCTCTTTTTCACCAACCAGGCCATCAAGATGCTCATCGACAGGGATACGCTGGCCATTCTCGATGCAAACG
>JBKEAK010000052.1:0-17046 GCA_047972125.1 Halodesulfovibrio sp. | reverse complement strand
TGCGTTCCACGCCAAGGGTGTAGGCAAAATCCAGAGAGGATGCTTCGCCCATGGCGATGAACAGGCCATCCACGGCCTTGCTGGTGCCGTCGTCAAAGAGGACGGAGGAAAGACCGTTGTCTCCCTGCAGCGTGCGCACCCTGCCTTCGATGATGGGAATGCCCGCAGCCTTGAGGCGTTCCTTGAACTCTTCGGTCATGGTGAGGGGGGCACCCTGCGTGCAGACGGAAACATGGGGGGTGTAGCTGAGCAGCTCAAGCGCCTGGTTGGCAGCGTAAATGCCTTCGCCCAGCACCATGACCGAGCGGCCGCGGTAGAAGAAACCGTCGCAGCTTACGCAGTAGGAGACGCCCTTGCCGTCATAAAAGGACAGATTGTCGATGCCGGGGCGCACGCGGGTAACACCCGTGGCGAGCACCAGTCCGCAGGCATGGTAGCTGCCCTTGTCTGTTTTGATGTGAAAACCGCCGTAGTCGGCGTGATGCAGGCCGAGCACCCGCTCATCAACGATGCTGGCACCGAAGCGTTCCGCCTGCATTCTGCCGCGCTGCATGAGATCGCGTCCGGAAATGGTCTCGCTGAAGCCGAAGTAGTTGTCTATGTCGTAATCACCGGCAATCTTGGGACCGCTGCCGATGATCAGAGTATCAATGCCCGCGCGGGCGGTATAGATACCGGCTGAAAGCCCTGCCGGGCCGGAGCCGATAATGGCGAGAGGTATATTGGTCATGGTGGCCTGCCTTGTGTTGAAATATATCACGCGCGTTGCGTATCGCAACGGCATATACAACTATGAGTCCTTTTGCGCAAAAGACAAGCGCAAAGAAGAAATAGTCTTCAGAACCGATGTATGGGGTAGGAGGAACAGAAAGGCGATAGTGGCAGTGCGTCTGCCGTTATGATTTTGTGTGTCCATTATAGACAATAGGCACTGCACGGGTATGGGAGATGCGGCCGGTGGGAATTGCGAGTGGAGTGGACGGCTCCCCTATTGGCAAGCGCTTTGGGGCGGACGAGTGTCTCTTCATGCTGACAAAAAAAGCCCCCGCATTGCGGGGGCCTTGAGATACATGATGCGATGTTGTGTAGTTAACCGAGGCCCAGCTGGGCAAGCAGGTCGTCCACGTCGTTCTGCGAAGCGTCGCGGGTAGGGCCCTTGAGGTCGGATACTTTCTGCTTGGACTTGGCTTCCAGAGCTTCGAAATCCTCTTCCGGGTTCTCTTCGCGGGCCTTGATGATGAGGCCGGTGGACAGGTAGAGGTCCAGAACCGTGGATTCGATACGCTGCAGCGCCTTGATGATGCGCTTGATGCGCTGGCCCGTGAGGTCCTGAAAGCTCAGGTGGGTCATGATGTCGGTCAGGTTGTTGTTGAGGCGATCTTCAAGTCCCATCAGGGCCTGCACGTCCTTGTCGGTGCTGTGGCGTTTGGAAAGATCCTCAAGGTGCGAGCTGGCCTTCTGGCGCAGCACCATCTGCAGTTCGAGAATATCCATGATCTTGCCGGTGGCTTCTTCAAGGGTGATACGGACTTCATCCAGCTGTTTGGAAGCTTCGCTGAACAGTTCGTTGGTTGCAGCCTGAGTGGTTACTTCCGCGCCGTTGGAATCGTTCTTGGTGGCGGTGGAAATTTCCTTGTAGATGCTCTGCAACCCTTCGCGCATGTCTTCGCTGAGGCGGCGGTAGAACTCGCTTTCCAGCAGGGCACGGGTGAGGTTGCTCGTAAGCGCTTCTTCCACTGTTTTGGAAATGACATCCTTGATGCTTTCCGCAACCTGCGTGGAAACTCGTTCCATTACGGAATCGATTATCTGGTCCTGTGTTTTCATTCCGTTCTCCCCATTCTCAGTTCAGTCTTGTCGCTAGATCGGCGGGGTATGCCGCGCCGGGGGCCTTTCGGCAGTGCACAGGGCGCTGCATCAATCTTCTTCAAGCCGCATGGTTCTGATTTTGCGGCGCTCTTCCACAAAGACATGCTGGACGATTTTTTCAAGGTCGTCTTCGCGTATGCGGTAGAACTCTATGGCGCATTGAGTCTGTCCGTCCGCGTCTTCCTTTCGCAGCACCCGGCCCATGGCGCCAGCGACGCGCAGGGGGAATTCGCTGAGAAAGAGAATGATTTCAACATGATCTCCGACTTTAAGAGAGCCGGTGTCGCTGCAGCGGATACCCGCCCCGCTGAGTTCGTGAATATCCGTCCAGAGCGGGAAGTCTTCCTGCAGCCTGTCCTGCTTGAGGTGCGCAAGCACTGCATTGAGCTTGGCATCCATATCCAGCAGAAAGGAAACAAGCGCTTCGGGAATATGCGCATTGGCCAGGGTTTTGCTGTCGACAGGTGCTTCGGGAAGGGAAAAACCCGTGAATTTGGGAGATTCCGTTTCGGAGGCAAGCACGCGCATGCGTCCTCTCATGAAAAGCCTGATTCGAGAAAAAGCCCTTTGTTCCATTGAGCGCTCCGAAAATTCCCTTACCAGGGACCGTTTTCCACTTCCACGTTCATGGCATTGACCGGACAGACGCGTACGCACATGCCGCAGGCGGTGCAACGCTCCTTGTCAAAGAGGACAATGCGGGCTTCTCTGTCGTTATGCAGCGAGCTGGTAGGACAGATTGCCGTGCACATACCACAGTGCATGCACGAATCTTCATCGCGGGAGATGCGCTGTGCCACGGCGGAAACCTTGATCTGGTTTTCCTTAAGATAGGTGATGCCCTTGTGGTAGTTCTCTTCCGTCCCGATAAGTTCAAGGGTCATGTACCCTTCCTTGCGGGGGGTGATCTGTGCCTTCAGTATGTTGAAGGTGAGGTCGTAGAGGCGCGTGAGATTGCACACCAGAGGGTTGCCGGAAATGTCCGGCGGGAAGATCAGATGAATGTTCTTGCGATAGGCTTTTTCAGTCATGTCGGTCCTCGCACCTTGTCGTGCGGCTATTTCATTTCGGCAAGCGCCTTCTTGGCGCGTTCAGCTTCCTGCGTCTTGGGGAACTTCTTTATGAGTTCTTCAAGGCGGACTCTGCCAGCCTGATTCTTGCCGAGCTTGCCGAAAGCAATGCCCTGCTTGAGCATGGCGGAGCGGTACTTGTCGCTCTTGGAATATTTGTCGATCACCTTCTGGTAGGCGAGAATGGCGGGCGCGTATTCCTTCAGCTGGTAGTTGGTTTCACCCTGCCAGAAGATGGCGTTGGGAACGAGAGAATGCTTGGGGTAGGTCTTTTCAAACTGTTCCCACATGCGCAGGGCGTCCTTGTAGCGACGGTCCTTGAAGGCGGTGAAAGCGGCATCGTACAGCTGCTTTTCAGTCACAGCAGGTTCGACCTGTGCCTTGGCTGCCGGGGCTGCTGCAGCGGCTGCAGGAGCAGACTTGGCCGTAGCGGGCTTGCCGGGGTTGATTACCAGTTCCGTGCCGTCCTTGGCCACGATCACGTTAGGATCGGTCGGAGCAGGCTGCGCAGGAGCGGCCTGAGCCGGGGCGGCCTGTGCAGGGGCGGAAGCAGTGCCGGGAGCAGGAGCACCGGCGGGGCCGAACATGGGGCTATCGGTATTGCCGGCGGCAGGAGCAGCCCCGGTTGCAGCAGGCGCGTTTGCAGCGGGCGGTTCGGGAAGCTCAATGGCCATCTGCGAAGCCATGACGCGCTGGTTGGCTTCCAGGTAGGATGCCATCTGCTTGAGATAGGTTACTTCCTTCTTCATTCCCGCAATGTCTTCTTCAGACTGCATGGACCCGTGCTGCACTTCTTCCAGAGAAGATTCGATGCGGGCAAGGCGGGGGCGCATGGACTGAACATCCGACCACATGTCAGCCTGCTCCGGGCGGTTGGCTTCCAGTTCCTTGGTGGTTCGGCCAAGCTTCTGGTTGAGCTGCTGAATCTGCTGGTCCTGCTCGTATACTTTGAGCTCGAGGGCATCCATGTCCTCACGTTTCACGCAGCCGGTCAGAAGAGCGATACAGGTGAGGGTGAGAAGCGAGTTGCTAAGAAAACGCATGGCAGAATCCTTACTTACGGTTACGGGGTTTTGCCCAGTCAGCCAGACCGCGGATCCGGCGCCAGCCAAACAGAAGATACATGACTCCGCCGAGCACGGGAATGAAGACACCCGCGAGCATCCATCCGTATTTTTCGGCGGGAGTGGAAAATTCATGACTATAGGCGTGCCAAATACACCACAGATTGGGCAAAATGGGAAGCGCAAGGGCCAGTATCATCAACAGGGGTGATGTATCGCCTTTGCCGAAGATATCCAGAATGGGAAACAGATCGTTCATGACTACATCCTGCAGGGCCGGAGATTATTTCTGTTTGAGCATGGAGAGCATGATAAGCCCGGCACCGACGCATATGCCGATGTCGGCAACGTTGAATGCGGGCCAGTGCCAGCCCATGTAGTGGAAGTCGAGAAAGTCGATGACTGATCGCAGGCGGACCCTGTCTATGAGGTTGCCCACGGCGCCGCCGAGAACGAATCCGAGTCCCGTGAACAGGCAGCAGGACTTGCGGGATGTTTTGGCAAGGTAGTTGATGATGCCCATGGCGATGATCGCCGCAGCGGCAAACATCCATACCTGCCATTCCGTATCGGGATCATTGAGAAACCCGAACGCGGCACCGCTGTTGCGGACATTGACGAGGTTGAAGAACCCGGGAATGACCGTAACGGAAATGAAGGGAGGGATGGTGGTGACCACCCAGTACTTGGTGAACTGGTCCAGCAGAGCGACCAGCAGGCCGAGGCCGTATATGTAGTAAAAGCGGGAGCGCATGGCGAAAATGTGTCGTCCCTGTGATGGTGAATGGGAAAAAGGCCCGCCGTTTTGTCCGGCGGGCCCGCTTTATCTAGTCTTCGAGGGTCATGGTCTGCAGCACGCCGGTACAGCGGGGGCAGATGGCAGGATGCGCAGGGTCGGTGCCCAGTTCCTCGCTGTAAATCCAGCAGCGTTCGCACTTGGCGCCCGGGGCTTTGGCCACACCGATACGCAGACCTTCCACTTCTTCAGCGGTGAATGCGTTTTCGGGGGCATCGGCAAGGGACGCGGTGGTCAGCTTGGAAACGATGAAGTTCGAACGCAGGTCGGTCTTGAGACCGTTCAGGGTCGCAGCAAGCTCATCGTTCAGGAACAGGGTTACATGCGTATCGAGTGCGTGGCCGATTTCACCGGACTTGCGTACGGGTTCAATTGCCTTGGTGATCTCGGAACGGACGATCAGCAGCTTTTCCCATGCGGCGCGTTCTTCTGCGGGCATGGTGTACACCGGAACATCGTCTGCGGAGACCGCAAAAACAGTCTTGGCATCATTCTTCAGGTCTTCCGGCAGGAACTGGAACACTTCTTCTGCGGTGAAGCTGAGCACGGGAGCCATGTCACGGATGAGCAGGCGCAGAATGTGCAGCATTGCGGTCTGGGCGCTGCGGCGTTCGCGGCTGTCCTTGGCAGAAGAGTAGAGACGGTCCTTCAGGATATCCAGATAGAATGCAGAAAGGTCGGTGACGCACAGGTTGTGCAGGGTGTGGTACACCTTGTGGAATTCGTAGTCATCGTACGCTGCCTGCACACGTTCATGAGCGCGGGAAGCCACATCAAGAGCGAATCGGTCCAGCGATTCCATTTCTTCCACAGGCACCAGCGCTTCGGCGGTCAGGTCGTCGATGTTGCCGAGGATGTAACGGCAGGTGTTGCGGATGCGGCGGTAGGCGTCCACGAGGCGGTTGAGAATCTCGTCGGAGATACGCACGTCTTCGCGGTAGTCCACGGAAGAAACCCACATGCGCAGCACTTCGGCGCCGTGCTTGTTGATTACTTCCATGGGTTCAATGCCGTTGCCCTGCGACTTGGACATCTTGTGACCGTTGCCGTCCACTACGTAGCCGTGGGTGAGCACTTCCTTGTAGGGAGCGCAGCCGCGGGTGCCCATGCTTGCGAGCAGCGAGCTGTGGAACCAGCCGCGATGCTGGTCAGAGCCTTCAAGGTACATGTCGGCGGGGTAGCGCAGTTCTTTGCGCTGTTCCACAACGGCGGCAAAGCTGGTGCCGGAGTCGAACCACACGTCGAGAATATCCTTGCTGAGCTTCCAGTGGTTGCCGCCGCACTTGGGGCAGGCGAGTCCCTGCGGAACGATCTCTTCCAGCGGGGTGGAGAACCAGTAGTCGCAGCCAAGGGGGTGATTTTCAAAGCGCGAGACAATGTCCATGACCCAATCGGTGTCATACCATGCCTCGTCACAGCTTTCGCAGAGCAGGGAGATGATCGGCACGCCCCACATGCGCTGGCGGGAAATACACCAGTCGGGACGGTTTTCGATCATCTGGTAGATGCGTTCTTCGCCCCATGCGGGAATCCATGCAACATCGTTACGGATGGCTTCAAGGGCGCGCTTGCGCAGGTCGTTTGCTTCCATGGTGATGAACCACTGGGTGGTTGCACGGAAGATGACCGGCTCTTTGCAGCGCCAGCAATGGGGGTAGGAGTGCTTGATCTTGCCAAGCGCCATCAGGTTGCCGACTTCCTGCAGCTTTTCGATGACCTTGGGGTTGGCTTCAAACACGGTAAGACCGGCGAAGAATTCCACGGAATCGAGGAAACGTCCTTCGTTGTTCATGGGCGAATAGGTTTCCAGTCCGTACTTCTGGCCCACTTCAAAGTCTTCGCGGCCATGGCCGGGGGCGGTGTGGACGCAGCCGGTACCGGCTTCGAGCGTTACATGGTCGCCGAGGCACAGGGGCGATTCGCGGTTGTAGATGGGGTGCTTTGCCACCAGCCCTTCAAGGGCGGTGCCCATGGCGGTTCCGGCAACGTTCCAGGAATCCCAGCCAAAGGCCTTGGTGCATGCTTCCACCAGGCCGGAGGCGAGCAGATAGAATTCGCCGTCCTTCTCGAGCAGGGAATATTCCAGCTCGGGGTGCAGGGCGATACCCATGTTGTCCGGAATGGTCCAGGGAGTGGTCGTCCAGATGACGGCGTATGCCTTGGCCGGATCAGCCGCGGGGAAAATATCTTTCAGCTTTGCATCGTTGAGCGGAAAACGCACGTGGATGGAGGGGGAGGTATGATCCGCGTATTCCACTTCCGCTTCGGCAAGGGCGGTCTGGCAGGAGCAGCACCAGTAGATGGGCTTCTTGCTGCGCGCCACATAGCCGTCCTTCATGAAGTTGCCCAGCTCGCGTGCGGTGGCGGCTTCGTAAGAAGGACGCATGGTCAGGTAGGGTTCATCCCATATACCCATAACGCCGAGGCGCTTGAATTCCTTGCGCTGAATGTCGACGAACTTGGCGGCGTATTCGCGGCAGAGCTTGCGGAACACGTGCTCGGGAATGGTCTTCTTCTTTTCGCCGAGCTGCTTTTCCACCTTCAGTTCAATGGGCAGGCCGTGACAGTCCCAGCCGGGAATGTATTCAGCCTTGAGGCCCTGCATGTTCTTCGACTTGACGATGATGTCCTTGAGAATCTTGTTCAGAGCGTGACCGAGGTGAATATTGCCGTTGGCATAGGGGGGGCCGTCATGCAGAACGTATTCGCCTTTGGTGCCACTTGCTGCAATCATTGCGTCGTAGGCCTTTGTATCTTCCCAGAACTTGAGCATTTCCGGCTCTTTCTGAGTAAGGTTGGCCTTCATGGGAAATTTGGTCTGGGGCAGATGCAGCGTCTTCTTGTAGTCGCTCATTGAAGTCTCTTTCCTGTTTGGTGTCGTTAAAGATGCAAGTGGGGAAGAATGCTGCAATACATTCGTAAAGTCAAGGCTGGCAGTCGCGCAATGGCGGCTGGCAGGGCGTGCAGGCTCGTGTGCTGCAATGCGGCGGGAGAGGGGGAGAGTGATTACGCCTGGTATTCGCTTTCGAACCTGTGCGAGTGGGGAGAAACATATGTCCAGCTGGGCAGCAACTGGCCCAGACTCCAGACAGGAACCAGCACCCGTTCATACATGCTTGGCTTGCCGGGAAAAAAGTCCTCAAGCACGTCGAGCCGCTCCATATAGGGGAGGGCACGGTGGAAAATCATGAGCTGGCCGAACACATGGCCCCATGGGGGACGAGGCTTCAGGTAGGATTGCGGCGAGAGGTGCGGTGGCACGGTGTCATCGCAACGGGTGGCATCGGTCTCTCGGTCACATGTGCCGTACGCCAGTATTATGCCGGGCGGAACAAAGAGCGTGGGATAGCCTTCCGGGCGCTCGAATATCCTCCCCTGAACAAGTCCGGGGGCGATGGCTACGGCGTCCCGGCAGAAGCGGTCATGATACTCCCCGCCCAGCTTGAGAGAGCCGTAAACAAAGAGGCGGAAGGGGCATGCCATGCTTGGCCCCCCGTGCTCAGGGTGTTTTCGCCAGCAGCTCTTCCGCAAAGGGAAGCACGCTTTCTGCTATGCGGGCTGTTCCCTGAATGTTGGGATGAATGCCGTCTTCCAGATTAAGGGCGGGGTCGCTGAACACGCCTTCAAGGAAAAACGGATAAAATACGGGGTCGTAGCGCTCGGCGAGTTTGGGATAAATGCTCTCGAACGCCTCGGCATAGTCGGCTTCCGCGGGCAGCAGCATTTTCATGCCGGTGAGCAGAACAGGTATTTCCAGCTCGGTCAGGCGTTGCAGAATAGTGTCCAGCGTTGCTTCCACATCCCATGGATCGTTGAGCTGAATGGCGTCGTTGGCACCAAGTTCAACGATAACGGCATCTGGGCGCGGCTTGTTGGCGAGGTAGCGGTCGAGGCGTTTCTTGCCTCCCCATGCCGTGTCACCGGACAGGCCCTGATTGATGATGGAAACATTGTGTCCCCGGCTGCGGAGCAGCGACTGCAGCACTGAGGGGAAGGATGCCTCTGCCGGAATGCCGAAGCCCTCGGTCAGGGAATCTCCGAGGGCAACGATGGTCTTCAGACGTTTCACGACAACACCTGACAGGAAAACAGTTTGAGGTTAGAAGGCCCCGGGGGTTTCTTCGTTGATGTTGGCCATTTGCCGCAGCAGTCTCAGGGTTTCCTGAGCTTCCTGAAAATCGAGTTTGCGCAGGGCGAATCCGGCGTGAACTATAAGATAATCGCCGAGTTCGGCGGGAGATTCGAGCAGCATTGTGGAGACGTCGACGTAGGTATCGCTTTTGCCGACGCGACAGCGGGCCATGTCATTGTTGTTCAGTTCGACAACCTCAGCAGGAATGGCAAGACACATGGCAACCTCCGGAGCGTTCGTATGTGAAAAAGGGAGCGTCCGTCACGACGCCTTGAGGGAGTAACTTCCGCCAGCGGCAACTATTTCGTCAAGAACGAATCCGCACATGGCGGGAATGCGCTCTTCAACAGCGGGCGAAACCTCCAGCCCCATGGTGTGGTAATCAACCGGTTCCATGCCTATGACCACTGTTTCAGGCCTGTTGCCGGCAAGCTCGCAATAGATGAGCGTGTCAACAAGGTCGGTCTGGTGCATGGAATCGTTGAACCCGAGGCTCTTGCGCAGGTCTTCACCCGTCAGGCGGTATACGGAAGCCGGGTCACTGCCCCCCAGAACGGCATCTACTACGATCAGATAGTCGCTGTCCATCATGGAATCCATGAGTTTCATGCCCAACGTACCACCATCCATGAGGGAAACGTTGTCAGAGAAGTCATACATCTCTTCCAGCTGCTTCACGGCCTTAACGCCGAGCCCCTCATCCGTGTAGAGAATGTTCCCCACGCCAAGTACCAGAATTTTTTTAGCTTCGCTCATGCCTCACCTTATCTGAAAAAGGGAACCCGGCGCAAGGCCGGGTTCCCGAGTTTTTTGGATTTTCCTGCAAAAATTACAGGATCTTGAACTTGTGTACTTCGTTGGTCTGGCTGTCGATCACATGCACGCCGCAGGCGATGCAGGGGTCGAAGGAGTGGACCGTACGCAGGATTTCGACAGGACGCTTGGGATCGGCCACGGGCGTGCCGACAAGTGCTTCCTCGACGGGAGACATCTTGTCCTTTGCACAGCGCGGTCCAAGGCTCCAGGTGGAGGGCACGACGAGCTGGAAGTTCTCGATCTTGTGATCGCGAATCTTGATCCAGTGGGACAGTGCACCACGGGGAGCGGTAACGAAGCCGACGCCTTCCGCATCGCGGGGCATTTCGATTTCTTCGTAGATCTTGTCGTCGCCTGCAGCCACGTTGGCTTCCAGTTCATCCAGCATGCGGCCGGTTTCTTCTGCGATGACAACGGTTTCAATACCACGGGCAGCGGTACGGCCAAGGGTGGAGAACAGAGCTTCTGCGCCCACGCCGAGCTTGGCGAGAACCATGTCCACCAGAGGCTTGATCTTCGGATGACCCTTTGCGTAGGCAGCGAGCACCTGAGCAAGGGGACCGGTTTCCATGGCTTCTTCCATGTAACGCGGAGCCTTCATCCAGGAGTAGCGGCCTTCGCCATGCATGTCGGTGTAGCGGGGCTCGGTAACGCCCTGATAGGGGTGGTGAGCCTTGTCGCCTTCGTACCAGCTGTACTTGACGTGTTCTTCAATCTTATCGGGATTGAAGCCCTGCATGTTGGCAAGGTCGCGGTTCATGATCACGCCGGGGGGCAGGAAGCGGCTGTTGAGATCGTATTCATCGGTGGGGAACTCGCCGAAGGTGAGGAAGTTCGTGGTGCCACCGTACAGGCTCCAGTCCTTGTAGTTGGCAGCAACGGCCAACAAGTCGGGAATGTAAACCTGATTGATGAATTCGTTGGTTTCCTTCCACAGGTCGCGGAATTCCTTGATGCGCTTGGGAGTAAGAGCATCGTAGCAGGTAACGCCGCCGGCAACCGTGAACTGGGTGTGGGGGTTCTTGCCGCCGAAGCTGGCCATCATGCGGGCAGCCTTGACCTGAAGCCGCAGGGCTTCGAGGTAGTGAGCGGTGGCAATGAGGTCCACTTCCGGTTCCAGGTAGTAGGAAGGATGGCCGCCGAGGAAGTAGGCATTGGTGAACGGGCCGAGCTGGCCGCTTTCAACAAAGGTCTTCAGCTTGGTCTGAACAGCCTTCAGGTCTTCAGCCTTGGTGGGACGACCGGAGATGGTGTTGGCAATCTTGGCTGCCTTGACCGGGTCGGCCTTCAGGGCGTTGGTTACGTCTACCCAGTCAAGGGCATGCAGGTGATAGAAGTGCACGAGATGGTCGTGCATGTACTGGGAACCCAGTACGATGTTACGGATAAGGGTGGCATTCTTGGGAATGCGCACGCCAATGGCGTTATCCACGCAGCGGGTGGATGCGAGGGCATGCACATAGGTACACACGCCGCAGGAACGCTGGGTGAAGTGCTGTGCATCACGGGGATCGCGGCCCTTCAGAATGATTTCCAGACCGCGGAACAGCTGAGAAGAACTCCATACATTGGAGATTTTGCCGTTATCAACTTCAACTTCGATACGGAGATGCCCCTCAATACGGGTAATGGGGTCTACGACCACTTTACCGGAGTAATTGCTCTGAGGAGTTACCGGAATACCGGCAGGGGCCTTCTGCGCTCTACAACCGCTCATATGTCATCCTCCTTGGGATGTTCGTTCAAGATCAATGTGTAACGGGCCTAGCTTTCGTAGAAGGGACTCATGGCATCCCAGAAATCGGGCTCGGAGCAACCGATGCAGGGATGACCCGCTTCAACGGGCCAGTTCGTCTGGTTGAACTTGATCTTGGGACAGTTGTTGTAGGTATCAGGTCCCTTGCAGCCCAGTTCGTAGAGGCACCAGCCCTTCTTGGCTTCCTCGGAACCGAAGGAAGGAGCGAACTCACTTGCCTCAAAATGCTTGAGGCGGGGGCAGTTTTCATGAACGGTCTGGCCGAAGAACATGGTGGGCCGGTTCAGGCTGTCCAGTTCCGGCAGAGCATGCTTGGTCAGATAGTATACGATGGTGCCAACGAGGTTGTAGGGGTTGGGCGGACAACCGGAGATGTTGATGCCGTTCACACCCAGATGCTTCAGCGCATCGTTCACGCCCTTGGCTTCGGTCGGGTTGGGTGCAGCTGCCTGCACGCCGCCGAAGGTGGCACAGGTGCCGTAGTTGATAACGGCCTTTGCCTTGGGCAGGATTTCGCTGTTGATTTCCAACATGGTACGGCCGGCAACCTTGCCGTAAATGCCGTTGTCCTTGGTGGGCAGAGCGCCTTCCGTCACGGCGATGAAGCCGTTGGGGCTGTTCACTGCATGGTGCAGGGCTTCTTCAGCAGCTTCGCCTGCTGCCGCCATGATGGTTTCATGGTAGTCGAGAGAAATGGTGTCCAGAATGAGTTCGTCGATGAAGGGCTGGAATGCCCGCAGAACTGATTCGGAACAGCCGGTGCACTCGGCATTATGCAGATACACCACGGAAGGGCGACCGGGAGCGGTCATGGCTCTGGCAATCTCAGTGCCGAAAGCCGGTCCCATACCCATGGCAACAGCGAGGGCAGAGCAGAATTTCAGGAAGTCACGGCGGGATACGCCGTTACGTTCCAGACGCTCTTCCACGCCTTCTTTGCCGAGACCCACGGAAAACTTCATAGGAACCTCCTTGAATAAAACAGGGTCTGCATTCCCCGGTGCATCCCTAACACCGGAGCTGTGCCCGGACGGAAAGTCCGGAGGGTGCGTTACCTTCTGCCAGGATAGGTATGCGCAAGCCTCCCGTTTCTAACAGCAACGCAAAACGAGAGTCGCAGGAACCATACACTAAAAATATCAGAAAGATAAAGTGGTGAGTAATAAAAAAAGTAAGCAGCGATACAATTTCACGATGTAATGCGGGTTGTTTGATCGAAAAATATAATGGGAAATGGGGTATTATCAATTTTGTATTGGCCGGATTTGAATGGATAACCAATTCAAAAGGGGAAAACTCTCCCGGTTTGGTAGGCAATACGGGATGTATAGATGCTGCAGGGCTGTTGGAACAGCCGAGTGTTGGTGGATAACGTTTCGCAGGAGGAGAAGGGGGGCTGTTGCGTATGCGCAATGGCGCACTGCATTGCGCAGATTCATGCAACTTTTAGCATAAAGATTGTGCGACTGATCAATCTGGAAAAACCTTGCAGAAAAAAGAATGAAATTTTTCTTGTCTCAGTACGCAGATACAGCAAAGCCCCGCTTGTGTGCGGGGCTTTGCCGTTTTCTATGCCTGACGCATTTCTTGAACTATGCGCGTAATTTCCTTTCTTGAAAGTGCAAGAAATTCATCAAATCGCGCCTGACAGGCATCGGAAAGACCGATATTCCATGTCGTGATGTCCTTGGGCTGCATACCTATGATCTCCATGCGGGGTCTGCTGCCACATTTGAGCTCACACATCTTCAGGGAATCGAGCATGTCTATGTCATGTATGGAAACACGCTGCTTTTCATTGGACACAAGGTCATCCTCGGTCAGCTGATACAGAGTTCCGGGTTCATGCCCTGCATGAATAACGTCCAGAACGAGCAACCTGTCATATCCTTCAAAAAGATAGAAGATATCCTGTGTGAAAGTGCCGCCTTCTATGATCGTCACTTCTTCAGGCCACGTTTCCTTCTGCAGCGCCTCTGCGGCAAAAACGCCGACACCGTCGTCAGTGAGCAGGCTGTTGCCGATTCCCAATACGAGTAATTTTCCCATGATGCATCCTGTCGGTTGGCAATAGATAGCGGAACAAAGCGGACAATACCCTGATGAAGCGGCAGGCCGCAAGCCGCTTTATACGCCGGGGCATGGCTCTTCCGGCGCAGGGTCAGGAACTTTCTGCCAGTCCGGAGGGATTGCTCCCCCCGGCTGGCAGAAGGCACGCACCGCATATATGCAGGTGGTTCCAGTAAAAAGAGGGCCGGTACAAACCGGCCCTCTCGACTTGGCGGATTCTATGCCGAGTTACTTGCACTCAACAACGGAAACCTTGCCGGACTCTGCGTGCATCACGTGCACGGCACAGCCCAGTCACGGGTCAAAGGCGCGAATGAGTCGCGCCACGTTCACGGGGTTTTCAATGTCCGGAACGGGAATGCCGATGAGGGCTTCTTCGACAGGACCGCGCTGACCCTTGTCGTCGCGGGGGTTGCAGTTCCACAGGGTAGCGGAAACAACCTGGTAGTTGTCGATCTTGCCGTCTTCGATCTTCAGGAAGTGCAGCAGGGAGCCGCGCGGAGCTTCGGTGAAACCGGTGCCTTCGCCGGAAGCCGGAATTTCGGGCTTCACGTAGGTTTCTTCACCGGGCTTAACTTCCTTGAGCCACTGCTCAATGAAGCTCAGCATGTACCAGGTTTCTTCTGCGCGGGCCACGTGGCGGCCCATGAGGGAGAAGGCAGCGTCTTCGCCCAGATCGCGGAAGTTCTTGGCATTGAGGCCGAAGTGTTCCTTCAGAGCCTTCTGTCCGATGGGGGACAGGGGCGGGTTCTCAACCCACATACGGGCCAGCGGACCCACTTCGCAGGCAACGCCGTCGTAACGGGGAGCCTTAACGAAGGAGTAAGCGCCTTCCTTGTGGGGGGTAGGCTTGGTCTGGCCCTTGGAGTAGTGCAGACCGGTGGTGCTGTCGTCGAACCAGGAGTACTTCACGTCTTCGTGAATCTTGGAAGGATCAAGTGCATGGTCCTTGCCATCGTAGTACACGCCGGACTTCATCATGAACTTGGTCATTTCGTCGTTCAGCGGGAACACGCCGTAGGCGATACAGGCGCGATGGCCCTGACCGACTGCGAAGAGGTCCTTGTACTGGGAACCGACGGTGTAAACGACAGGCAGGTACTTGTTGACGACGAATTCCTTAACCTTGTCGAAACGCGCAGCGTATTCGATCAGGCGGTCCTTGGTAGGAATTTCGGAAGCGCCACCGGCAACGAGGCCCTGAGCATGAGGCATTTTGCCGCCGAACATGGCTACCATTTCATGGCAGATCTGGCGGACATCAAGGGCTTCAACATACTGGTCAACGGCAGCAGCGTTGACAGCGGCAAGGCCCTTGTTGCGGTCGGTAAGCAGGTCAGAGTTCTTGTAGCGCGGTACGAAGGGAGCGCTGTCGGGACCCTGAACGAAGTCCTGGGCGGCCAGGTGGTAGAAATGCAGGATGTGAGACTGCAGGTAGTTGGCGCCGAGGATAAGGTTACGGGTGATGCGGCCGTTGGTGGTAATCTTGGTACCCATGGCAGCATCCTGAGCCATAACGGAAGCAGTAGCGTGAGCGGTGGGGCACACGCCGCAGATACGCTGAACGATCTGGGAAGAGTCGCGGGGATCGCGACCACGGAGAATGGTTTCAAAACCGCGGTACATGCCGCCGGAAAGCTTGGCATCCACGACCTTGCCACCTTCAACTGTCACTTCAGCCTTGAGGTGACCTTCGATTCGGGTAACCGGATCGATGGCGATGTGTGCGGTCTTGCCGTGGCCGGCTGCACCCTTGCGTGCACAAGAAGACATATTATTCCTCCTTCAAACGATGAAAGACGTCAAGGTCAGCTTACATGGGCTCGTAGAACGGCGACTGTCCATCGGGGAAGTCGGGTTCTACGCAACCGATACAAACAGCGTTCTGAACGCACCAGTTGATGCCGTTGTTCCACTTGCGTTTGAAGCAGTCTGCCATTGCATTCGGGCCCTTACAGCCCAGGCTCATGCGACAGCCGTCCTTCTGGCTGAGGGTTTCACACATCTTGTCCGCCTCGAAATCGGGGAGGTAGGGACAGTTGTCGTGAATGTTCTCGCCAAAGAAGGGAGTGGGACGACCCTGGTCATCCAGCAGCTTGACGACTTCGCCCAGACCAGCGGCAAGACCATGGGTCTTGATGGCTTCAAGGGCGACAACCACGGTACCCACGATCCAGTCAGGATGGGGGGGGCAGCCGGGAATGTTCACTACGGGGGTGGAGATGCCTTCCTGTTCAAAGAAAGCCTTGACGGACATGGCACCGGTCTCGCTGCCTTCTGCAGCGGGAATGCCGCCGTAAGCAGCACAGGTACCGAGTGCGAGCACTGCGGCAGCCTTGGGTGCGAGTTCCTTCATTGCGTCAACCATGGTGATTTCCTTGTGACCGGCTTCACCGATAACGCAATACTTGCCATCTTCAGCAACAGGGATGGAGCCTTCCACAGCGAGGAAGAAGCCACCTTTGTACTCATCAGCAATCTTGAACATGTGTTCCATGGCGGGTTCGCCTTCCCAAGCCATAACGGTGGGGTGGAATTCAAGGCTGATGACATCAAGCAATACCTGCTTGATATGGGGGTTAACGGCGTTCAGCAACGATACCGAACAGCCGGTGCAGCCAGAACCCTGTACCCACAGAACGGGCGGACGGCTGCCGTTCAGGGTGCCGGAAATGGCTTCACAGACACTGGGGTGGAACATCTGGGAAATCCCCATGCCTGCCACCGTGCCTGTGCACAATTTAACAAAATCACGCCTGCTGAGACTCATCCCTGCCTCCTTACTTTTTGGCGTTTTAGAAAACCCCTAGCTATATAACACCCTATAGCTTTGTAGTAACCTCATAGATAGTTACAATCCCTTTTCGTGTTGTGTCAATGGATAGCCAATGTTTTGGGGTGATTTCGATAGATATTATTGATTGTTACGACAAGGGGGTGGTGTTTGAGTGTTCAATAAGGACTGTAGTGCCAATGCAGTGGCGAGGTGGGAAGTCTGATACGGCAACGATGGCAGTGAGGTGCGCCGGAGCTATTATATGCCTCACGCTGCTGTTTGAGTGCGCAGACAGCTATTGGTGACGTATTGACACGAAATGGAGCAAGCATTGCGGAGGAGGGACGAAATAGTCCGGAAAAACAGGACGAAACAAAAAAGCCCGTGTCCTTGAGGACACGGGCTTAGCATGCGCAATGGAATAACCGTTACTTTGTCATGGCAACAAAGAAATCGGAGTTGCTTTTGGTGCCGCGCATCTTGCCCAGCAGGAATTCCATGCTGTCGATGGAAGACATGGGGGAGAGAATCTTGCGCAGAATCCAGACCTTGTTGAGCACTTCTTCGTCGAGGAGCAGGTCTTCCTTGCGGGTGCCGGTACGATTGATATCGATGGCGGGGAAGACGCGCTTTTCAGCGAGATGGCGATCAAGGTAGATATCGAGGTTGCCGGTACCCTTGAATTCTTCAAAGATGA
>JBKEAK010000051.1:0-1597 GCA_047972125.1 Halodesulfovibrio sp. | reverse complement strand
GATGAGCACCTGCCCCGGCTCGCCTCCGGCCAGCGGCAACCCATGGGGGGATGCGCTTTCCAGATGCTCCTTGATTTCCTTTGCTCCGCCGTTTTCCAGCAAATATGCCACAAGGTCCGTCACCACGCCTTCCGTGCGGCGCAGGTCGGTCACGGTGCCGTCTGCGGCAATCTCCGCAAGGGGAACGCAATACCGCGCATTACCCACGCCATCGACATAATCAGGCGCAGCCTGCTCAGGCGGCAGCACAGTCACGGCCATATCCGCCGCCATGTCCGCGCCTTGCTGCACAAGCGCCACGTCCAGCCATACCTTTTTGGGCAGGCTTCCGGCTTCAAGGGGCATGGCGGCAAAGGCCCCGCGCACGCCTTCCACGTACAGCGTACCGGCCTGCAGCGAGAACGCACCCGCGTTGTTCACCACCTTGGCGGCATCGGCAAAAAAGCAGGCCCGCCCGTATATATCGCGGTTGCTCCGGCGCTCACGCTCGTCAATGCCACGCATGCGGGCGGTAAAGTCCACCTGCCACGTTGCGGCCTGCACAGTGATGCCCGTGGCCGCCTGTGCGCCGGAAAATTCCAGCAGCATGTTGCGGGTCAGGTTGTTCCCTGCCGTGTTGGTGGCGGTGTCGGTTTTCCACTTGGCCATTTCCGGCAGATGGCTGATGGCCACCACCACATCGTCCGCGCTGGAATACAACCCCAGCCAGTTGAACGAAAAGTTGCCAAGGTCAGACCCCAGCAGCATGGAATACACCACCTGATTGGGGTTCACATACCCGCGATACTCGTCCGGAATCTGGTAGGTGTGCACAATCTGCGCGGCATCGGGCTTGCCCTCGCTGCGGTCCACGGGCAGATCCGGATCAAGCCCCGGCACCAGCGCCAGCACAAAGGCATCTATCTGCAGCGGCTCGCCCGCCGCCTGCTTGCGTGCAATAAGGCTTTCGCCTGCCAGTGTGATTACGGTTGCCATTTATACCTCACTCGCGTTCATGGTTACACTGTCGTTGCCGAACTCGCAGACGCACACCCGCACGGAACACGGCGGCACGGCAGCCCGCTCCATGGTGTAATCGTTGCCGAACTCAACCGCCCGCACCCCTATGGGCAAGGGGGTTATGATCTTCCAGCGATAGCGCCTGCAGGTGCGCCCGTAATGCTGAATCAGCACGGATAACAGCGCCTGATTCTTGGCCAGCTGGGAATCTGTGAGCCGTATGTCCACTATGTCCCAATCAATGCCGGGCATGCGCTCTTCAAGCTCCACATAACCGATGCCAAGCCGCATGAAGATGCGTTTGAACCCGGCCACGCTTCCGGCATCCCGCGCGTTGGCATAGGCGTACTTCACGCGCTTGCGGTACAGGCTGAGCGGTTCACCGGCAAAGCGGCGTATGTCCCGCTGCCATGCCACCAGATCAAGCACCAGCTCGTCGCAGGTGTCCGTATCCAGCTGGCGCATGGGCCACGCGGCCCATTCCGCCACCTGTGCCCACCACGCCACGGCTGCAAGGCGCAGCTTCTCCAGCTCGCCCTTGGCCATCCAGAAGGGTAACGAGATATGCACGCTCACTACGCGCCTCCGTTGGTCACGG
>JBKEAK010000050.1:0-2789 GCA_047972125.1 Halodesulfovibrio sp. | reverse complement strand
TCCAGACGGGAATGATGATGGAAACGAGAATGGTTGGGGGCATAAGTCTCATGCGCCTGCCATGTTGTGCAGACGAGTGGTTTTACGTTTCAGGTCGTCCAGAACCAGAGTGCGGCTGGCATCTCGCAGTTTGGCAATGGCCTTTTCGCCGTGGATGTGTTCCAGCTTGATCTTGTTGCCGAAAATGTGGCCGTTCTTGGCAGGGGTGTTGGCCTGCCGCAGGCTGGAGTGCTGCATGTGCCGGATGCGCAGCGAGCCGTTGTATACGGCGTGATACCCGGCAAGGCCCGCGCGCATGTCCCGTTCCAGATCATCGAACTGGCTGGGCGAGAAGCGCACATCAAACGCGCCGCAGGCTTCCACGGAACGTGCGCTGATCATGTGGCAGCAGCCGGATACATGCATGCACGGTCTTGTGAATGCGGTCAAGGCGGTGTCGCGTTCACCGGAAGCGTTGCCGTATACGAAGGCGTGCTCCTGCAGGTCTTCAAAGCTGCGCTGGCCCATTGCCTGTGGCAGCAGGTGAAAGTCTGCGCACTGTATGGCGTGTGGGGCGGTGTGGTCTGTAATGGTGCATCCCACGGCACCGGCTTCGGGATGCGCCTGTGCGGTGCTCCACAAGGTATGCAGCCAGTGACCGGGAAGGATGATGTCGTCATCCAGAAAGACCGTCCATGGCCGTTGCCGCACCTCAGGCAGCGAGAGCAGCCAGTTGCGGGCAGCCGGTGCGCCCACATTCACGGGCAGGGATATGCGTCTGAACCGTCCTTCGGCCCATTGTGCGGCTTCGCTGTCGAGCACGGCGGCTGTTGCATCCGTGGAGCCGTTGTCCAATACAAATATGGGGCAGTCGCCTGTGTCGGATGCCCGCAGGCTTTCCAGCGTCTGGCGCAGGTGCTCCGCTTTGTTCCATGAATAAAGAACGATTGCGGGGGCATCGCCCGCAGTCGGTAACGGTGTGTCGGGCTGCGGGGTGGATGCTTCGTAGGCCTGCAGGGTCAGGTTGGGGTGAAAGCCCATGGTCTTCCACAGGTCACGGAAAAGCGAGGCGGCAGTATTTCTTTCGCCCAGTTGCAGGAGCAGGGCAGCTGTCTGCCGGGCATGCCACAGGGCAAAGCCCGGATGCGTCACCTGTTGCAGTGCGGCAAGAGCTTCTTCCGTTCCGAGGGCGTGGCAGGCAATCTCCGCATGCAGGCGGGCATGCAGTGCCTCGCGTGCAGGCAGGGAGGCAGGGATGGAATTCGCAATGCGCTGTGCCAGTTCAAAGTCGCCGCAAGTCAGGGCGCGATTGATGCCCGCGTTTATCCAGTACAGGGCATGCTCTCCGGCAAGGCGGGAGTCGGGCAGGGCTCGGTGAATATCCTGTGCCGTATGCGCCGCATGCCAGTCTGCAAATTCCGGGGCAGCGAGGTCCGGGCCGGTTGCCGTTTCCAGCCACCGGGATACGGGAAGACCGGCAGCGCAGCCGGAAAGGGCGTCCATGTCGGCCATGAGTCGCAGCAGGCGGGCATCCAGCGGATTGTCCTGCATGGCCCATACGGTCATTTCAAGGGCAAACCGGCTGCACAGCTCCTTAGCCGTATGCGAATCAGCCTGATTGGAGGCCCGCAGCGCAAAAGAAATATGACGCCATTGATGTTCCAGCCCCAGCGCGCCGTATTCCAGCGTGGGCACGGCGGCGCAGAGTGCGTCTATCTGGTCGGCGGTAAAGGCCTGAGACATGGTACCGTCCTGTAACTATGCCTGTAACTATGATATGATATGCTTGAAGGATAGCGCGCTGAGGTATTGATTCCCTGCCGGAACCAAGGCACACTGCAAAGAGTCCGTTCTAACGAACTTTGAAGGGGACCGCACCGGATGTCAACCCTGAACCAGAGGAACCTCTTGTGATCATTGACTGGAAGGCGCTTGCGCCCGAACTTTCGCGCCCCCTGCTCAAGGGCGGGGTGGGCAAGGTGCACTTGCTGGGCATGGCCGATGCCGCACTTGGTCTTGCCGGAAAAGGTGGCCATGCCGCTGCGTTCTACACCGAGCTGGGGTGCGATCTGCTGCTGGCCGCTTGGGAGCATGACTGTCTGGACGGGAACACCGCAGGGCAGTTGCTTGCGCTGCACAGAATCCGTCCCGTACTCAAGCCCGAAGTGCTGGCCGTTGTTTCTGCCGTGCACGGCTCGGGCAAGCCGGAAAACCTGTCCTATCTGAACAGGCTGTTGCAGAAGCGCGAGACGGACAAGACCTTCCGTTTTCTGGAACAGCAGCGCGAGAAGGAACCCGGTGCCCTGTTCTGGTCCGCACAGGCGCTCATGGTCGGGTTTTATGAAGCGGAATATGACAGGCTGGCCGCGTGGCTGCAGGCCGATGCCACCATCCCGGCTCCGCTGAAAGACCGGATAATGGGCGATGTGGCCTTTGCCTCGGGCGATTACGCAACCGCCGTATTCCATTATGAGCGTGCTGCCCACAGTCTGCCGCTTGTTTCGCATTTGGTGCGGCTTGCCGAGGCCGTATATCGGGCCGGAGACACCCCGCGTGCCGTGACGTTGTGGAAGTCCGCGGCCGCACAGCGTCCATGGTGCATCAACACACTGCTGCGCCTGCACGATGTGACCACGGGGCTTGCTACGGATGTGCGCCTGCCGGAAGGCCGGGGCGCGGCACTGCTGTATACATGGAACAAGGCCGAGTATCTGGACAGAGCACTTGAGTGCATTGCGGCCAGCGACATGGACGGCAACCGCATTATCGTTCTGGATAACGGTTCCACCGATGCCACGCCGCAAGTGCTG
>JBKEAK010000049.1:0-13069 GCA_047972125.1 Halodesulfovibrio sp. | reverse complement strand
GAGTGGTTTGGGTAAAGCGCATGTTTTAGTTTGAAACGATGGCAATCCTGCGGCATCAGACGGAGACTTGGTGTGCATCTCGCATGATTCTCTAGACAATCTTAAAGTTTTATCATGCCGTATCTATCGATATGTGCACGCCGTACGATATTGTAAGAAGCGGTTAACATGCCAGACACCATGTATGACTGCTTTTTGTGTAGCTTGGTCATTTGAAAGTGGATTAGGGAGATGAAGAAATAAATAACTCGTCGAGTCTTATGCTTTTTTTAAAACGATACGTATTATTTGTGTTTTGTTTTTAGTAATCGCTATTTTGATTGATATATACTGCTTAATGTTGGTGCTTGTTCTGATGTGTTGTCATTGTATTGTTATTGTTTGTTGTAATTAATTAAATATATAATTTATAAGAATTTTGTTATTATCATGCTTGTTTGTGTACTTATTTTGTGGAGTGCTTAGGTGCGAAGTGTTGTTATTAGCAAGAGTTCTCTGGGGCTAGGGTTTGGCAATTAGTGTTTTGTTATTTGGATATTGTTGCTCAAAATTCGTTTGGTGTGTTTTGCGAACATTTATACGTGTGGTTTTGTATTTTTGCTCGAATTGAAAAGCGTAATTAATTGGTGTTATGGTTATTGAGAAGAAGTGTGTGAGCAACCAATCTCTCTGCTTGTGCTGGACGCCTTTCATAATTCGCGTTAGAGCAACCTGCACAAGTGTAACTTGGGGGCAACATAGACACTCTTGAGTGCTAGCATAATAGTTGGTCAGTGGTGGTTTTATCTGGTGTGGGCAACAGACAGATAGGGTGAGGGAGTGATGCTAGTGGGTGAAACGAAGCGTAGATATTTCCTGATGTCTCTCTTTATGTGCTTGGGGTTGATGGTTCTTACGGTTTCTTCGGTGTGGGCCGGAGACTACGTGGGGACCAAGGCGTGTGCAGATTGCCACGAAGAGCAATTCACACAGTTCATGAAGCACTCCAAGAAAGCGCATTCATGGAAGAGCATCAGCGTGATGGCGGATGATCTGACCGCTGAGGAGCGGGAAGGTTGTTACGAATGTCATACCACGGGACACGGCAAAGGTGGGTTCGTCAGCTACGAGCAGACCCCTCATCTTGCTGACGTGGGATGTGAAACCTGTCATGGACCGGGACGAGCTCATGTTGAGTCCGGCGGCGATCCTGAAGCGATAGTGAAAACGCCGACGCTGGAAGGTTGTGAGTCATGTCATAACGCAAGCCGCATCGGGGCGTTCGGCTTCAAACCGCTGATTCACAGCGGTGCGCATTAGGAGGCAGCCATGGCAGGATTCATCAGAAACTCTATTGGAGCCAAGACTTCACTGCTGGTTTCGTTCATCTCGTTCATCATTTTTACGGCGCTTGTGAGCATAAGCAGCTACATGCAGCGCACAAGCATGATGAGCGAGCTTGATAAGGCCATGACAACAACTTCTGAACTCGTTCAGCTATCCATTGAAAAGCCCATGGTGGTGGGGAATGATGCCGGTACCCGTGACGAGTTCCGGTTCCTGTCCGAAAAGTACAAGGACATGACCATTTACCTCACCAACTTCAAGGGCAATATCACCTACAGCACAGATTCGCAGACGGAACGCAAGGATTTTGATGCCGTGGTGCAGAACGAAACCTTGTCCGGTCTTACCGCACGCGCCTTGAAAGTAAATACGCAGGAAAGCGCTATGGTGGAGTATGACGGCGGAACTCGTTTCGTCCGGGTGGTCAGCATTCCCAATGATCGCGCCTGCCACCACTGCCACGGGGCGTCGCAGCCCATCCTTGGTCAGATGGTCGTGATGCAGGATATTACCCCGACTGTTGCGAATATTGATTTTCAGCTCTACGAGAACATCGCCATATCTCTTGGCGGCCTGCTGACTCTTATTGCGGCCGTTGTCTTCTTCATCCGTCGCAGTGTTGTGCGCCCCCTTCTGCACATTGCCAACGGGAGCGAAGAGATCAGCAAGGGCAACCTTAATGCCGATCTTGCCGTGCACAGTGAAGACGAACTGGGAGCTCTTTCCAAAAACCTTGGGCACATGGTTGAGAAGCTTAAAACGGAGCTTGGTTTCTCTAAGGGTATTCTTGACGGCATGACCACGCCTGCCCTTGTGGTGGATACGAATTGCCGCATATCCTTCACAAACCCGGCACTGCTGAAGCTTGTGGGCCGCACCGGTAATCCGGCTGATTATGTGGGGCAGAGCGTGGGGGAATTCATGTTCAATGATGCCCGGCGCGAAACCCTGTCGCATCAGGTGCTTGCGGCCAGAACTTCCTTTGTGGGGCATGAGTCTACATTTACCAACCGGCGTGGCGATGCTGTCACCATGGTGGTTGATTCCTCCCCCATATATGACTTGGATGGCAAGCTTATCGGTGCCTTTACCATCTGCACGGATATGACTGAAGTGCGCAGGCAGCAGGCTCTGGTGCAGGAACAGAACGAAATGATCACCCATGCGGCCCATGCTGCGGGGAAGGTCTCCGAACAGGTTTCCTCCGCTTCTGAAGAACTGTCGGCGCAGATTCAGCAATCCAGTGCCGGTGCCGATGAGCAGCGCAAGCTCACGGCTGATTCTGCGGCCGCCATGACCGAGATGAATGCCTCGGTTCTTGAGGTGGCGCAGAATGCATCTCTTGCTGCGGAATCGGCAAGTGAGGCTCAGAGGCAGGCCATGGAAGGAGCCAGAGTGGTTGATACGGCCGTGCAGCGAATCAACACGGTTGCTGAGCAGGCCAACATGCTCAAACAGGAAATGGGTGAGCTTGGCAGGCAGGCACAGGGCATAGGCCAGATCATCACCGTGATCGAGGACATTGCAGACCAGACCAACCTGCTGGCGCTGAATGCGGCCATTGAAGCTGCTCGTGCCGGTGAAGCCGGGCGCGGGTTCGCCGTGGTTGCCGATGAAGTGCGCAAACTGGCGGAAAAGACCATGTCCGCCACCCGAGAGGTGGTTGATTTTGTCGGTTCCATTCAGGATTGCGCCAAGCGCAATGTCACTGCCACGGACAGGGCTGTGACACTGGTGGGTGAATCTACTGAGCTGGCAAGCCAGTCCGGTCATATGCTGCACACCATTGTGGGCATGGTGGAAAGCACGGCAGATCAGGTGCGCGCCATTGCAACGGCCAGCGAGCAGCAGTCTGCTGCCAGCGAGCAGATCAGCCGTTCCGTGGAAGAGATAAACACCATTTCGAGCGAAACGGCGCAGGCCATGCTGGAATCTGCCAATGCTGTTGCCGATCTGGCCCGCCTTGCACAGGAACTGAACGGCATCATCGAAGAGATGCGCAGAAAATAGCATCGCACACAGACAAATAAAAAGCCGGGCCATGTGGCTCGGCTTTTTTGCGTGTTTGCGGCAACGGTCTAGGCGGAGCCTGCCATGCCCACTTCGGGACGGGGAATAAGCGTGAATGCCTGAATGTTGTGCACGGGAGCCGGTTTGGTGCGGAAGGCTTCATCACGGCGTGCGGCTCTGGCCAGCAGTGCTTCGGCAATCATGGAAGGGCCGTTGCAGTCGTGCACGAGGTAGTCACGTACTGCTTCGGCGGAAGCAAAGCTTATGGCCCCATGCATCTTGCGGCGTCCGGGGTAGTTTATATGGAACGTGGAAGCCAGAATATACTTGCCGACACTGGTCTTGTAGAGAGTAAGTTCCCACCAGTTCGGGGTAACTCCCATCCATTCCCGATCATCCAGAGTAACCAGAAGATCGCCCGTAAAAACCAGTTCTTCCTTGCCATTGCGCTTCACTGAATATTCTCTCATGTGGTCCCTCCGAAACGTTGGGGGTGCAAGGCCGATATGGCAGTATCTGTCGTGTCCCTCGCAACTGCGAGAGTGATAGTTCTAGTTTCAGTGTACTGCATTTTTTCAGCACAATGGGCAAGTATATTTTACAAGCTGGCAACTTTTTTTTGAAACAGCAGGGAATGGGCAAGGAATTCCTTGCCCAACCGGGGGGTGAGGCTTTATCCACTTTTCAAATTCCTGCCCCGAAGGTATGGTGCGCTTATGGCAAACATTGGTGAATTTACAATACATGCAACGGACGGAGCAGCCCGTACCGGCGTGCTGCACACGGCACACGGCCCGGTTCAGACTCCCATCTTCATGCCCGTGGGCACGGTGGGGAGCGTAAAGGCCATTGCTCCGGACGATCTTGAGGCCATTGGAGCCGAGATCATTCTCGGAAATACATATCATTTGTATCTGCGCCCCGGTGATGAAGTGGTGGCGCGGCGCGGCGGACTGCACGAGTTCAACGCGTGGCGCAAGCCCATTCTCACCGACAGCGGCGGTTTTCAGGTTTTCAGCCTGAACGAGTTACGCAAGATTCAGGAGGAAGGGGTTACCTTCCGTTCGCATCTGGATGGTTCAAAGCACCTGTTTACGCCCGAGAAGGTTGTGTCCATTCAGCGCAATCTCAATTCGGATATCATGATGGTGCTGGATGAATGCGTTCCCTACGGTGCGGACAAGGCATATACTGCCCGTTCTCTTGAGCTGACCACCCGCTGGGCACGGCGTTGCCGCGATGCCTATCCGCAGGGTACGGCAGGCAATCTGCTGTTCGCCATCACGCAGGGCGGTTTCTTCAAAGATCTGCGCGAACGTTCCATCGCTCAGCTGACGGGCATGGATGATTTCGACGGATTCGCCCTTGGCGGGCTTTCCGTTGGCGAGAGCAAAGAAGAAATGATGGAGATGCTCTATCACTGCGCTCCGCTGCTGCCGGTGGCCAAGCCCCGCTATCTTATGGGAGTGGGCACGCCTCTGGATATCATCAACGGTATCAACGCGGGTATCGACATGTTCGACTGCGTGCTGCCGACCCGCAATGCACGTAACGGCACGCTGTATACCTCGGTGGGCAAAATCAACATCAAGCGGCAGGAATATGCCGAAGATGACGGGCCGCTCGATCCGAACTGCTCCTGCTACACCTGCCGCACGTTCAGCCGCGCGTATCTGCGTCATTTGTATCATGCCAAGGAGATTCTCTCCTTCCGCCTGAATTCCGTTCATAACCTTACCTATTTCCTCGATACTGTCCGGGGTGCGCGCAAGGCCATCAAGGAAGGTACCTTCGCCGCTTACAAAAAGCAGTACGAAGAAATCTACTCTCAGGAAGTGGTATGATGCGTTGGCTGAATGCCCTGTTGCGGCTGATCGGTGTTGTTGCACTGGTTGGCCTGCTGATGCTCGGTGGTGGCCTGCTGTATGCGGGGCACTGGCTGACTGCCGATGATGTACCTTCAGTGGCGGATGCCATTGTGGTGCTGGGAGGCAACTTTAATCGTCCTGCCTATGCGGCTGAGTTGTATCGCAAGGGGTATGCGCCTCTCGTGTATGTGAGTCGCGTGGCGCATCCGCCCACGGCCACGACGCTGGAGAAATATGGCGTCACGTATCCCAGGCAGGAAGACGTGTATCAGCGTATTCTCATTGCCGAGGGGGTGCCCCCGGAAGCCATTCGGCTGCACGGCGATAAGCTGCTGAGCACCATTGAGGAAGCCGAGTCCATTGCCGACAGGCTGGGCAAGGGGCCGGGCAGACTTATTGTGGTTACCTCGCCCCCGCACATACGGCGCGCAGGCATGATTTTCAGGCATGTCATGCCCGGCTGGACAATAATGATGACCGCGACCCCTAATCCGCCTTTCCCCGATCCGTGGTGGTCCACGCAGCCCTCAGCCCGTGAGGTGCTGCTGGAGCTGTCCAAAACCGCATTCTACATGCTCGGGGGCGCCTTCCGTTCATCGGATGAAGTGGCCCAGTAGTCGAGTGCAGGATATTTTCCGGGCGTGGTTGCGGATTTCTGCAGTCATCAGGACCGGAGCGGACTGAAACAGGTCTGACATGAAATCGGCGTTTTGCGCCGATTTTTTGTTTCCGCAGGCCCGTGTGCACAGCCGGAAGATGCATGGTGAGTGATCACATGGTTTTTTTAGTTGCTATTTCTGCAAGGGAAAGGTAGACGGGACTTGCCTCAACATATGGATCTCGAATGACGGCAGCAGGAGAGACCTTCGACCGCGAAAGCGGTGCGGAAGGCGCCGAAGATGTAACTCTTTCAGGCAAAAGGACTGTTGTACGGACGAGCCTCTGGAGAGTCTCCCTTCCCAGTGGGGAGCACCGAAGGAGCAAGCCGCATCCCAGTAGCGGTGAAACTCTCAGGTACCAGGACAGAGTGACCCATTATGCAGGCGCAATGCGCCCGCAATCCATCCTCTGCATCCTGCTTTCGTGCTTACCGCTCGGGTATCTCCGGCTGTCTCTTCGAGATGATGGTGTCTCTGTCTGTTTTTTCCGGTGTTTGCCAAGGCCGGACATATGCAGCAGAACGCCGGTGTCCGTGAGGTGATTTGCATTCACCCGCGCCGTGCGCGGTGAACATAGAGTGGTTTGTTGTTGTGGTTGCGACGGGCCGGAGGGTGTACCTTCCGGCCCGTCTGCTTTTTGTCGTGTGGGTTACTGCATGATGCCCTTGAGACCCTCGCCGAGCTTTTCAATGCCCGTGGTGTCTCCCTGCTTCAGTGCATCGCTCGCGCTCTTCACCGATTCCTGCAGCTTCTTGACGGATGCGCCCAGTGCTTCTGTCACTGCCGTGGTCATTTCACCGTTCAGTGCTCCCAGAACCTTCTGCATGGCTTCGGCAGGCGTTGCGCCGCCGGATTCTTCACCGATGTTGGTGAGATGGATGTCAGGCAGGGTAACAGTCATGCCCTGTCCGCCCAGCGCGGTGAGGGCCATGTTCACCTTGGCACCGGTGATGAGCAGATCGCGGATAATGACCTTGGGGCCCTGACCGGATTCGGCCGGAGCCTCTTCCTTGGCCGGAGCTGCCTTGCCGCTTTCGGTGCTGGTGCCCACGGTCTGCTTCACGTTGTTGAGCAGCGCGGTGAAGTTGTCCAGCTTGCCGGACTTTTCATAGGTCAGGTCAGGATTGGCAACCAGCACGCGTTCAATGATGATCACGTCCTTGGTCAGCGATGCCGTATCCAACTTCACTTCCACGGCACCGAGTTTCATGGTCTGCGGGGCTGCGAATCCCTTGGGGCTGCCGACCACAAGGCCCTGCAGTTTGCCGGAGCCGGACATGAACGAAACATCGGCCTTGTCCAGCTGCACGTTGGTGAGCAGAATCTTCGGACCTGCCGTGTTCACGGCTTTCTCGATGATGGGGTTGATGGACAGGAAGGTTGCTACCACCAGTCCGACAACGATAACACCGAGAACGCCCACAAGAATGAGCAGTTTTTTCATGGATGATTCTCCTTTGCTGCATGAGGGTTAGCTTGTGCGACTATAGGCGCAGCGTAGGAATTCGGCAAGGAGAAATGGGTTTTGCAGCGGTTCCCGGCAGAATGCCTTCAGGACAGCGCCATTGTGCCTTCGGAAAATTGATGGAGAGCCTGTAAGGGCTCGTTCGAGTATTGAAATACAGGTAGCTTAGGCAGCCACAGCACATAAAAAGGGCGACCGGATTTCCGGTCGCCCTTTGCTGTTTATGACGCGGTATGATTAACGCAGGAACAAGCCCTGTTCGAGTGTTTCCGGGCCGGAGGGCAGGGCGGCAGGATCGCACCGCAGCACACCTTCCATGCCGGGGTGGAGCTGGGTGGAAGCTTCTCCCCTGTGGTTTTCAAGGGTGTAGGCCCCGGCGGGCAGCTCGGGACGGCGAAGGCCGGTCTGCATGATCTGTATGGGCCGGTCGCTGCGCCACGGGGAGCGCACGGCAACCTTCCATGCGTCTTCCGCAAGGCGTTCCCGCACCTGCGCGACAATGGGGCGGCGTTCGGCTTCCTGCAAGGGGGGCAGCGAAATGCGGTTGCCGTCAGGGAGGAAGAAGCCGGTGCTCAGGTTGCGTGAGGCCGTGTTGCGCAATTCATAGAGATATTTTTCAGGACGGAAGCATCCGGCGGCCACGTCATCAAGAGCCGTGCGGTAGGCGTCGGTCACATGGGCCACGTAGCTCGGCGTTTTCATGCGGCCTTCAATCTTGAGCGATGCAATGCCCGTGCGCACGAACCACGGCATGTATTTGACGAGGCACAGGTCTTCCGGTGCCCAGAAAGCGCTGTAGGGTTCTTCGCGGGTCACTTCCCACATTGTGCCGGTGTCGCGGGTCTTTTCTTCAACACCAAGCAGGGCTTCACTCATGTGGGTATGGCCTTCTGCTGCGCAGTCGTGGCAGCGGCCGGAAAGGTCGGTTGCCCGGTATTCAAAGCGGCAGGGGTGCGTGCATTCGCCAAGGTTGGCAGGACGGCGATTCAGCCATGCGGAAAGCAGGCAGCGGCCGGAAAGCGCCAGACACATGGCCCCGTGTACAAAAACTTCGAATTCCATGTCCGGGTAGTTGCGCACCAGTTCGCGCATGGCGCGTGCGCCAAGTTCGCGGGCAAGGTTCACGCGGCGGATGCCGAGGTCGTACCAGAAGCCCACGGCCTCGCTGTTGGCCGTGTTGGCCTGCGTGCTCAGGTGCACGGCTTTGTCGGGGGCATAGCGGCGGGCCATGCGCAGAACACCGGGGTCGGCAATGATCAGTCCGTCCACGTCGGATTCCGCCAGTGCCTCAAGCGAGGCGGCAATGCCGGAAAGATGCGTCTCGTGGGGCAGCACGTTGATCGTGTAATATATGGATGCGCCCCGTGCGTGCGCCTTGCGGCAGGCCGTGGCCAGAGCCTCGCAGTCGAATCCGCCCGTGCCAGCGCGCAGGCTGAGGGAGGTGCCGCCAAGGTAGCAGGCGTTTGCCCCGTAGGTGAGGGCAGCGTCGAGACGGTCCATGTCTCCTGCGGGACAAAGCAGTTCAGGCAGTGTCATTGGCATGTTCAGGCATTCTCGCTGTGTTCCGCGAAGAGGCCGGATGCCGTGTTACACGGGCAGGCCCTGCTTTCTTCGCAGTGCTATGAGGTCATCCAGCACGAAGGGGGGAACATAGAGTCCGCCCTTGCCCCGTCCGAGCCGGATGTCCGGCTTGATGGCGCCGTGATAGTCTGATCCGCCGGTTAGGGCAAGCCCGTGTCGGGCGGCAAGGTCCACGGCCCTTCTGGTGGCGCGGGCATCGTGCTCGCTGTGGTAGGCTTCTATGGCGTCCATGCCGTATCCGGCAAGGGTGGCAACCATGTCTTCAAGCCAGTCCTGCGGGTAACGGTGCAGATACATATGGGCAATGGAAACTGTTGCGCCTTCTTCCTTGAGCAGGGCAACCCCCTCTTTGGGAGAGAGCACCTTCTTGGGAACGTGGGCAAGGCCCTTGTCGCCAAGATAGACTTCAAAGGCGTGGTACATGCTGCGCACAAAGCCCTTGTCCATCAGCACGCGGGCAATGTGCGGCCTGCCCACGGAGCCTGTTCCGGCCACTTCCAGCACCTCGTCGTAGGTGATGGGAATATCCAGCGCCTGCAGCCGCTGCACAATGCGCAGGTTGCGTGTTGTCCTGTGTTCCTGCAGGTCGTGCATGGCCTGTTTCAGCCTTTTTGCATCGGGCGATGTCCACAGGCCCACTATGTGCAGCTCCCCGTGCTCGGTGGCAACGCTCAGCTCGCAGCCGGGTATGACATCTACCCCCAGCCTGCGGCCTGCTTCCAGAGCCTCTTCAACGCCGTCTATGGTGTCGTGGTCGGTGAGGGCAAGGGTGGTTACGCCCGCTTTGCGGGCCAGTGAAACCAGTTCCGCAGGGGAATCGCCCCCGTCGGAAGACGTGGAGTGGGTGTGCAGGTCGATGTAGGTTCGTGTCATGGGGCACCCGTGGTTATGCGTTGCTCTATGCAAAAGATGTACGTGGTGCAGTGCCGGGCTGTCAAATCCGGCAGCAGGTCCCGAGACGAATAGGGTGACGAATAGGGTGACGAACAGGGCGGCGAATATGGCAGCAACTTGGGCTGCACGTTTGGTAGTTGGCCCGGTATTGGTTGGTGACTGATGTGGCAATACTTCTGGCAACTCGTCTGGCAATATATCAGGCAATATGTTTGGCAATACGTTTGGCAACGGGGCTGCGGAATGGGCCAATACTCCGCTTGAGCAAAGCGTGCCATGCGGGTATGCTGTACGACGCTGCCTGCCGCCTTTTTCCGGTGGTTATGGCAGACATTATTGCTCTTTAGGAGATACCCCGTGGCGATTAATCCCGAATTGCTTGAAATACTGGCCTGCCCCAAGTGCAAGGGGCCTGTGGCAATGGTTGCGGAAAAAGACGGCCTTGCCTGCGCCGCCTGTAAGGTGGTGTACCCCGTGCGTGACGATATTCCCGTCATGCTCATCGAAGAAGCTGTTCCTGCTGAAAAGTGGGAAGGTGGGGCGCGCACCGCAAAGGGCTAGCCGCCCGCGTACTCTCCCATACCGGTCCCTGGATGGATTGCAGTGAACAGGTCGATACCTGTGAGGCCGATACCTGTTGACAGCAGGCCTGCTCTGTTTACCTTGAATCGGGAAACCCGTGTCCGTTCGCAAGGCGACCGGCCTGATGAGGTAAGCCCGGTCAGGCCCGTTCGGCGAGTTCTGGTGAGCATCTGGTGAGCATCGGGTGAGTATCTGGCGAGTATAAGGTGAGTATCAGGTGAGTAGCTGGCGCGGGCACACCGAAACAAGGCAGGAGAAGAAGCATGGTGATGGACTTCGGTTCGTTTTATGATTTTCCGCATCTGCTGGACCGCATGATGGGCGAAATGGCCCAGCCGTATACGACCGGCAGCAGACAGGTGGCATTTCCTCCGCTGTATATAGGCGAAGATGACAATGCGCTGGTGGTGCGTGCGCTCATACCCGGTGCGGGGCTGGACGATGTTGAGCTGACCCTGACCGACAAGACGCTGGTGCTCAAGGGCGAACTCAAGACCGTGAAGGGCAAGTACTACAGGCAGGAGCGGCCCACAGGCCCCTTCCAGCGGGTGGTGCGTCTCAATGTGCCCATCAGCGGCGAGCAGGTGCGCGCAACCATGCGCGACGGCGTGCTTGAGATCATATTGCCCAAGTCGGCCACGGCCCGTCCGCAGACCATTCATATAGAATCGCGCTAGAGGTTGGCCATGCATCATAACCAGTCACCGGAACGTTGCGGCAAGGCTCCGAGAATCCGTCCTGCTGCGGACTTTGTGGAACGCGAAGACGGTTTCTATCTCTATCTGGATATGCCGGGCGTGCGCCGTCAGGACCTTGTGGTACATATAGAGGAAGACGAGCTGACCATTCAGGCTGCTTCCAGCCACGGGCTGTGCGGCGGCGAACGCGTGCATGCCATGGAGTTCGGCGATGTGGAATATTTCGCGCAGTTCTCCCTGACGGACACCATGGACAAGCAGCGCATTGGCGCGCAGCTCGAAAACGGTGTGCTCAGCGTTTACATTCCCCGGCGGGAAGCACAGGTGCCAAGGCGCATCAAGATAGAAGTGTTGTAGCGCCTCAAAATAGAAAGGCCGTAGCGCCTTTGCGTTATTTTCTGTCAAAGGTGGCAGGCCGTTGCCGCAGGGCAGTGGTTTGCTGCCGTTTTTTCGGGTTGCGCTGCCGTATGAACCGGTATAGACCCGCCTCCATCGCGTGGCGGGTTGCCCTTTTTTAAGCGGGCTACGCCTGCATGCAGCGCGGCACCAACGCAAAATTCAGCAAAGAAGTTGTAACTGGCTATGAAGATATTGTTTATTTCCGACATCCACGGCTCACTTCCCCGTGCGCAGACCGTTTTTGCCGCGGCCGAGCCTGATTCTCTGGACGCCATAGTGGTGCTGGGCGATATCCTGTACCACGGCCCACGCAATCCTCTGCCGGAAGGGTATGACCCCCGTGCGACCGCAGCCTTTTTCAACAGCTACAAGGACCGCATCATCGCGGTGCGCGGCAACTGCGATTCCGAGGTGGACCAGACCCTGCTGGAGTTCCCCATCCGTACGGATTATTCGTGGCTTTTCATTGACGGCATGCGCATCTTCCTGACCCACGGCCATCTATGGGGCGAGGCCAAGCTGCCCCCGCTGGCAGAAGGTGATGTGTTTGCCTACGGCCATACGCATATTCCGCGCGCGCACGTGGTGAACGGCATCGGCATCTGGAACCCCGGCTCCTGCTCCCTGCCTAAGGAAGGCAACGAACCTTCCTACGGCCTGTACGAGGACGGCGTGTTCCGCGTGCTGACGCTGGATGGCGAAGTGGTGCTGGAACGTTGCCTTTTTGGCCTGTGCGCCTGATGGCGGCGGATTTGTATGTCGGCAACTGATATTTCCGTACGTTCCACTCTTTCCGAACGGTTGAACGCGCCTTTGCAGATTCGTGGCAGAAGCGTGGCCAATCGTCTGTGGCTTGCGCCCATGGCCGGACTTGGTCATGTGGCTTTTCGTGAGGTTGCGGCCCGTTTCGGCGGCTGGGGGATGCAGGTCACAGGCATGTGCAGCGCACGTGCCGTGCCGACGGAAAAACCCGCCGTGTCGCCCGTGTTCAGCTGGCGGCCTGAAGAACTTTCCACACTTGTCTGCCAGATATTCGGGGCCGATCCCGACGACATGGCCCTTGCAGCCGAACGCATTCAGGCGGAAGGCTTCTGGGGCGTGGATATCAACATGGGTTGTTCCGTGGCTCCCATCGTCTACAAGGGATGCGGCGCAGACCTCATGCGCGACCCCGACAGGGCCTGCCGCATGGTGGAAAAGGTGCGCAGTGCCGTGGATATTCCCGTCATGGTCAAGTTCCGTACCGGGTGGCAGGCAGAACCTGAACCGGCTGTGGCCTTTGCCAGAATGCTGGAACAGGCGGGAGCCGATGCGCTTACCTTTCATCCCCGCGTTGCGCCGGACAGAAGAAGCAGGCCCCCCCGGACCGACCATATCCGGCTCGTCAAGCAGGCGGTATCCGTTCCCGTATTCGGTAACGGCAACGTGTTTACCCCCGGAGACTGCCTGCGCATGCTCGATGCCACAGGGTGTGACGGTGTTTCGCTCGGGCGCATAGGCATTGCCCGTCCGTGGGTGTTTGCCGAATGGACACAGGGCTTCGAACCTGCGGAAGAAACCTATCGCGAAGCGTTGTTCGCTTTTCTG
>JBKEAK010000048.1:0-15616 GCA_047972125.1 Halodesulfovibrio sp. | reverse complement strand
GAAGAGGTCGGGGACGATATCGCTGCCAATCTTCTTGGAGATGAGCCCTTCTTCCAAGATGCGCACAACCACTGCCAGCAGTACGGGGCGGATGGGTGCCTCTTTCGCCGTCAGGTTGCGCTCGTTGAGTTCACGCTGGAACTGGCCCATCATGAAGTTGCTGATCTTCTTGGGGTTGTTGAACGCTGCAAGGGCTGCCTCAAAATAGTCGGCCATGTCCTTGTCCTGCGTCAGCACATCAGCATCATACTCGGGCAGGCCCAGACCGGCTGCAAAGCGGGCCTTGCGCTGCTCAGGCAGTTCGGGCAGTTCTTCGCGCCATGCAGCGATCTGCTCATCCGAAAGCATGATGGGAATAAGGTCCGGGTCGGGGAAGTAGCGATAGTCGTGGGCTTCTTCCTTGCCGCGCATGGCGGCGGTGACGTTCTTTTCCGCATTGTACAGACGGGTCTGCTGCACCACGGGGTCACCGTCGTCCAGCAGGTCCTGCTGGCGGGCAATTTCGTATTCTATCCCCTTCTGCACATGGCGGAAGGAGTTCATGTTCTTCAGCTCCACGCGGATGCCGAATTCCTCCTGTCCCGCAGGACGCAGGGAAACGTTGGCGTCGCAGCGGAAGCTCCCCTCCTCCATGTTGCCGTCGCAGATATCCAGATACAGCAGAATGGCCCGCAGAGACTTGAGGTAGGCCACGGCTTCTTCTGCACTGCGCATGTCAGGCTCGGAGACTATTTCGATAAGCGGCACGCCGGTACGGTTCAGGTCCACAAAGGATGCGTTGTCCGCAGCAGAGTGGATGGACTTGCCGGCATCGTTTTCAAGCTGGATGCGGGTAATACCCACTTTGCGGACATAATCCCCCATGTTCAGGTCGATATGGCCGCCATGACAGATGGCCTCGCCCAGCTGGGAAATCTGGTATCCGTTGGGGGAATCGGGATAGAAATAGTTCTTGCGCTCGAACACGGAGCGGTTGCGCACCGTGCAGTTCATGGCCAGCCCCATCTTGGCGGCAAATTCCACGGCCCGCTTGTTCAGAACCGGCAGCACGCCGGGCATGCCGGAGCACACCTCGCACACGTTCTCGTTGGGGTCGTTGCCGAAACGGGTGGAGCAGGAACAGAACAGTTTGGAATCCGTCTTCAACTGGGCATGCACTTCCAACCCGATGACAACTTCATACTTCGCCATGACAATCTCCTTGAAATCCATATCGTGCGGGGCCTTACGGCTGACCGCCCTTCCCTTGTCCGCCTACTCGCCCTTGTAGAGCTGGGGGTTGAGCAAGGGATCGTTATACATCTTGAACTGGAAATACACCTTGGGCTGCTTGGCACCTGTGCGGTAGTCATCAAGCAGTTCGAGCACGGCACGGGCAAGGTCGGCGCGCTGCTCATGCAACACGGCCAGCTTTGCGCGGCAGGAGGCACGGTGCACCTCATCCACGTCGGTTCGCTCGGTCTGCTCGTGCATGTGGAAAATCTTCAGGCTGAGAATGGAAAGCCTGTCCACAGACATGCCAAGCGATTCCGTATTGTGTCGCGGCTTCGCGCCTTCAGCAAGCGGCGGCAGCATGGGGGCGATCATACCCACAATGCAGGCATCCACTTTTTCCATGAAGTCGTTCCGGCGTTGGTTGAACCCGTCAATACGGTACTTGCAGTCCGCGATGACTTCAGGCCCCACGTCCTTGCGGCGGGCAATGTCTTCCACGTGCCAGAGGGTGAAGTTCATGAGATGCTGGGCAAGCACCAGCCCTTGCAGATTGCCGAGTTCGGGGCCCTCTGCCACAGCGGTGATATCGCCGGGTTCTGCCATATGCCAGTCTATGGTGCTTTTCACCTGCGCCGCGAAGCAGCGTTCCAGTTCCTTTGAAATATCTTCAAAACCGATCATGATACGGTAAGCCTGTCCTGATTTTGTTATGCGTGCATCAGCCTAAGGCTGCTTGATGCCCGCGTCATAGTATTTGCCTACGCCGTATTCCGCCCTGCGGAAGAACTTGTCGGCGCTGGGACCGATAATCTGCATTTCCGGGTGCACCTTCTGCATATCCAGCGCAATGCGCATTTCCTTGGTGCATCCGGTGGAATAGGTCGAGTCCTTGCCCGACCACGCAGAGGGCACCTTGCGTCCCATAAGCGCGAAGCTCGTTTCTATATCCTCAACCGTCTGAAAACGCCAGACGTCAAGCAAGCCGCTTCTCTGCACCCTTTCCCACATGAACATGAGGTCGTCACCGTCCATGCCTTCTTCAAAGTGTTCGGCAGGATTGATGATAAAGGTGTTTTCAAGCCGCTCGCGCAGGTGGCGTACAAAGGTATCCACCACCCGAATGGCCTGCGATGTCTGGCCGGGGATGGAACCGATGACCGCACTGTAGAACATGACGCTCTTGCCCGCAGCACGGGATTCGCGCATTTCGCTGATAATTTCCTTGGCCTTGTCGTGCAGGTCGGCCTCGGTGAACTTGCGCACCCAACTTGCACGGGGCTTGGTGGCCAGATGGAACTCGCCGTCCTCGGAACGGTGGAAGCACACGATGTCGCGGGTGAACTCATGGCTGCAGCCGATGAGGTTCATGTAGTTGCGGCCGCCCTTGGCGATGATCAGGTCGCATTCCTTCCACGCACGGGCAAAGGTCACGCTCGTCTTGTACAGGTTGAGCTGCTCGCGCGTGCCGTCGGAAATGATCAGGAACCGGTGCTCGCGCAGCATGCGCAACAGGTCGTTCTTGGTCACATTGTCGTCGTGCAGTATATGGGCATCGGCCGTGGCCCGCTTCAGGACGGGATCGCGATCAATCTCCCACAGGGTGGGCGTGTTGAAATAAAACCCTTCCTTGAGTGCCAGAACCACCTGATGCCCCTGACGCAGAAGCGAGTGGATGATATGCAGGTCGAACACAAAAGACCCGCTCACGTCGGGGAGATAGAGAATCTTCTTGCGCTCCTCGTCCTCGGGTCCGAGCAGCAGGCGCAGGCGGCTGCATTCGCCGCAGGGCTTTTGCAGCTCGGCTTCCACCTCAAGCGGCGAAGGATCGTTATCCTGCCACAGCACGGGCAGGGTCGAAAGATAGAGCAGGCGGCGCAGTTCCAGAAAATCCAGTTCCCAGCGCATTTCCCGTATGTCAGCGGCGGAGTTGCATTCCGGCGGGTTGGCAAGGATGAGCCGCTCGGTGGAGGGGCGCTTCAGAAACTCGCCTGCAAGCCTGTTGGCCTTGAGCTTGCCTTCCCTGTATGGGTCCGTGACCGCGCACTGGGTAAGCACGATGCTGACAAGACGCTTTGCCAGACGCGAGGGAATCATTATCCGCGAATTGAAGTGCTGGCGGAACCGCATCTTGCAGAACTGGATGACCCGGCGCTCGTTGTACTTGTCGAGGCCGTGCTGGCGGATGAGGCGCACGATGAAACGCCATATGCGGGTATATTCCTGATGCAGGGTCTTGGGGCGCTGCTTGCTGAGCAGCTGCGTGAAAATGGCATCGGAACAGGGCATGTAGACCTGCTGCTCGTCAAGCGCCACCATGAAGCGGAGCTGCTCATCCGGGGCAACATTTTCCGGATTCATGAGGTGCTCGATGTTGTTCTCGGTCTTGAAGTTGTGCAGCCAGGCATCCATATACGGATCCTTGCCCCAACGCACTTCCCGCACAGACTTCAACTCAGGCAACACGCTCATGAATGGCCTCCGGTATGGTTGTGGAAAACCGGCCCGCCTCTTCCCCGGTGCGGCTGCTGCCTGCCGGGGCCGGAGCGGTCCGGCATCGTGTTCATGTTCCGCCGCGCACGGGGCGGAGCGGCAGCTACTGCTGATCCTTGTAGAACCCTCTGGTACGCAGCCGTTCAAAGTAGCTTGCGCAGCCGAGTTCGGCCACCAGCAGCCCCTTTGCGGCCGTGGAAATGGTAACACGGTCGCCGCCCTTGAGGATCACGCCGTCCTGTCCGTCCTGCGTGAGGTACAGGTCCGTATCCGTGTCCTGAATGACAATGCCCAGCTCCATGTCGCCGCACAGCACAAAGGGCTTGAGCGCGTTGAGGAAGGGGCAGATGGGGGTAACCGAAAAGGCATCGAGATCGGGATGGATGAGCGGCCCGTTGGCGGATACCGCATAGCCCGTGGAACCCGTGGGAGAGGAAACGATAAGCCCGTCTGCACGCAGGCCGCCAAGACGCTCGCCCTGCACGTGCAGTTCAAGCTTTATGACCCGCGCAAGGGCACCACGGTGCACGACCATGTCGTTCACGGCCACACCGCTGTATATACGGTGCGAGCTGCGTTCCACCACGCAGGACAAGGCAACGCGGCGCACGTAGCGCACACGCTCGTCAAACAGCCGCTCAAGCTGAGACTGCCAGTCGTCCACGGAGACTTCGGTAAGGAATCCCACGCGCCCGAGATTGACGCCCAGAACGGGGATGTCCGAACCCACAAGGCGGCGTGCCACGCTCAGCATGGTTCCGTCGCCGCCAAGCACAAGCACAAGCCCCCCGGTGGCGGGGAATACAACCTTCTGCCACTGAAGACGCCCGTTTTCGAACACTTCCGCTTCGCACCCGCGCCCGAGAAACCACTCTTTCATGGAGGCCGCGAGCTCAAGTGCAGCAGTGTGTCCTGCCTTGGTAACGATAAAAACTGTCTGTATGGTTCGGCTCATCGGATTTCCCTAGTAAAAAGCCGCGATTCCATCAAGGTTGAAGCGCCATTCGGACCATATATTTTTTCCTCCGGGAAAAAGCGGAGTGCTTACCGTTGTCACTTTGCGCCATTTAGTATACTGCCGGAATGGATTTACGGTACAACGACGGATACGTGATACGTTTTCCACAGGCAGGAGCATTAATGACCGATACCGCCAAAGAGATGATTCTGGAACATGCCCGTGCAGGCGCCCGCCTGCGCGAAGCCTATTTCGAAGCCAACGCTGACAAGGTGAACGAAGTGGCCAAGATTCTGGCCCTGTGCCTTGCCCGCGGCGGCAAGATTCTCTTCTGCGGCAACGGGGGCAGCGCGGCTGACTCGCAACATCTGGCTGCCGAGTTCGTGAACCGCTTTCTCATGGAACGCCCCCCTCTGCCTGCCATTGCCCTGACGACTGATTCATCCATTCTCACCGCCATAGGCAATGACTACGGTTTCGATCTTGTGTTCAGCAAGCAGGTGCAGGCGCTTGCCTCAGAGGGTGATGTGCTCGTGGCCATCTCCACCTCCGGCAACAGCAACAACATCGTGGAAGCCCTCAAGGTGGCGCGCGAACGCTGCATAACCACCATAGGCATCACGGGACAAGGCGGCGGCCGCATGGCACCGCTGTGCGAGCACCTGCTTGATGTTTCCCACCGGCATACGCCTCTTGTCCAGGAAGTGCACATTGCCATAGGTCACCTGCTCTGCCAACTGACGGACCACTATCTGTTCGAGAACGTCATGGAGTTGCAGCCCTACCTGAACGAGCCGGACGGGGCCTGCCACGAATAACCACACCATTTGACGATCGCGCGATCGGCATTATCTCATGCCGTGAAACATTCACGGAGGAATTGTTATGCCCATTTACGAATACAAGTGTGAAGCCTGCGGCAAGGAATTTGAAGAACTGGTTTTCGGCGACGCCACTCCGGCATGCCCTGCATGCGCTTCCGGCGCCACGCACAAGTTACTTTCCGCCTCCCAGTTCAAGATGCCCGGCGGCACTGTTTCTGCGCCTTCCGGCAGTGCGGGCGGCTCCGGCTGCTCCGGCTGTTCCGGCGGCAACTGCTCCACCTGCAAGTAAACGCAGGCACGGTACGATATCCCGTGCGGCAGCATGAATGCCGCCGCACCCGAATACCCGCCGGCCGCTGCGCCAAGGCGCGACACGCACCCACCGGCACGGAACCTCAAGCTCAAGCGGACGCGAAATGAAGAACATCGTCATCGCCACGCGCGGCTCCAAGCTCGCACTCTGGCAGGCCAACCACATCAAGGATTGCATCGAACGGCAGCATGCGGGCAAGGTTTCCGTCGAACTGCTGGTACTCAAGACCAAGGGCGACATCATTCTGGATGTTCCGCTGGCCAAAGTCGGCGGCAAGGGCCTGTTCGTCAAGGAAATCGAAGAGGCGCTTCTGGACGGCAGAGCGGACCTTGCCGTGCACTCCATGAAGGATGTGCCCATGGAACTGCCCGAAGGTCTGGTGCTGGGCACCATTCCCCAGCGCGAAGACGCCTCGGACACCTTCCTTTCCGTCAACTACGACACTCTGGATTCCCTGCCGCAGGGAGCCACCGTGGGCACCAGCAGCCTGCGCCGTCAGTCGCAGCTTCTGACCCTGCGCCCCGACCTCAAGGTCGTTTCCCTGCGCGGCAACGTGGATACCCGCCTGCGCAAGCTCATGGACGGCGAGTTCGACGCCATCATCATGGCCACTTCCGGCCTGAAGCGTCTGGGACTCACCGCACCCAAGCACGAAATTCTGGGTCCGCCCCGCTTCCTGCCCGCCGTGGGCCAGGGTGCGCTCGGCATCGAGTTTCATCAGGACCGCGAAGATGTCCGCGAAATGCTGGCGTTTCTTGAGCACCGCCCCACCCGCATCTGCGTAGAAGCCGAACGCGGTTTCCTTTTCGGGCTGCAGGGCGGCTGTCAGGTGCCGATTGCAGGCCATGCCACCATGACCGGCGACGACAGCTTCACGCTGGTGGGCTTTGTGGCCGACCTTGAAGGCAAGCGCATCATCCGCGAAACCGTGAGCGGAACCGAGGCAACAGCCCGCAACGTGGGCCTTGCCCTTGCCGAGACCGTAAAGCAGCAGGGTGCAGGCGCCATACTCGAAGAGGTGTATGCCTCCGAGCAGGCTACCCGCTCGTAAATACCGCACGCGCCGTTCTACGGCGACTTGCACATCGACTATCCATTCCGGCCCTTCGGGGCCGGAAATACTTTGCAACAACCATCATTCCCGCTACTGTCAAAGGACGCATGACAAGCACCACCTATCCCCATCTTGCCGAACTTGGCTGGAACAGCTTCTTCGAAGACCAGCTTGATGACGAACGCCCTGCAGAAAACGCCATTGTCCGCGTATGCAGCGTGCACAGCATGGTCCTGTTCGTGATGGGGGCAGAGGGCAAACGCCAGCTTGCCATTCCCGGCAACTGGCTCTCAAGCGATCCCGAAGACAGGCCCACCGTGGGCGACTGGCTTTTGCTGGACGAAACCGGCGAATGGCCCGTGCGCATTCTCAAGCGCCAGACCCTTGTGACCCGCCGTGCGCCTTCCGACATTACCAGCGTGCAGCTCGTGGCCGCCAATCTGGACACCCTGTTCATTGTCACATCTCTCAACGAGGACTTCAACCTCTCCCGGCTTGAGCGGTACCTCGCCATTGCCTACGAATACGAAGTCACGCCCGTTGTGGTGCTCACCAAGCGCGACCTTGTCACCGCCGAACAAGCGGACGACTGCGCCGCACAGGTGCGCGCCCTGCATGACGGGCTGGACGTGGTGGTGGTTAACGCGCTGACCATTGATACCGTCAGCGCCCTCTTCCCGTGGGTGACAATGGGCATGACGGCGACCCTCGTCGGCTCTTCCGGCGTGGGCAAGTCCACCCTCGTCAACACGCTGAGCGGCGAAGAACGCACCCCCACGGGTGCCATTCGCGACTCCGACAGCAAGGGACGGCATACCACCTCTAGCCGCACGCTCTATACCCTGCCCAACGGCGGGCTCATCATGGACGTTCCCGGCTTCCGCGAACTGCGCCTGCCCCCCTGTGAACACGGCATAACCAAGGTGTTTGCAGATATCGTCGAACTGGGCCAGCACTGCGGGTTCACCGACTGCCAGCACGACGAAGAACCTGACTGCGCCGTTGGAAAAGCCGTGGAAGAAGGCCGCATTACCCGTCGCCGCGTAGAGAACTACCGCAAGCTGCTCAAGGAACAGGCAGCACAGGACGACGAAAAGCAGCAGGCCAAGATTTTTGCCAGACAGCGCCGCGCAGCAGACCGCATAGCCGGAAGAACCTCGGGCAAGAAGCAACGTCGCCGCCGCTGACCAGCGGTTCTCAACCCCCTGCATTTTACGGATTTCGACACGAAACCGCCATTCAATTGTGACACAAATCACAATCTTCTTCTCTATTTCCACAACTTCTTCTTCATTTCCCCCTCTGAAAGTTCTTTTATTCCCATGATCATATCTGTTCGCTTTCCTCTCCGGGACTGCATAATATCATATTCATCTCTCTAGTAATTACTATTAATAGAGAAATCCTTTCAAAAATTTTCCCGCATGAAAGGGAGTACGTTCCGGAGCGTTGAACTCCGACAGAATATGCAGAGCGAGTGAAGTGCTCCCATACTCAAAATAACTTCACGAGGGGTCAGATGAAGCTCATCTGGAAATTGTCCATTCCACAGGTCATTTTTGTTCTGGTTCTTGGCATCGTCAGCTACATGGTGATCCATTCATCCTTTACCGACATGAAGCAGCGGTATGTTGAAGACACCGTGCACAACCGCTTCACACGCATCAGCACCGACATAAACAAGACAGCCGAAGCGGCAACCAACCTTGCCGCAGTGTTTGCCAAGGTGCCGGCCGTGCTTGATGCCTATGCCCTTGCCCACAGCGGCAACATGGATGACGAAAATTCTCCCGAATCGCAGGCCGCACGCGAGATGCTGCGAAAAGCCCTTGCCCCCATGCTGAACAGCTACAAGGAAATTTCCGGCGAGAGCATGCAGCTGCATTTTCACCTGCCCAACGGAAGAAGCCTTGCCCGCCTCTGGCGCAAGCAGCAGGCCAAGCGCAACGGCAAGTGGGTTGATATCTCCGACGACCTTTCATCCTTCCGGCAGACCGTGCTTGATGTGAACAGAACCGGACAGCCCGTCAGCGGCATAGAGCTCGGGCGCGGCGGTTTTGTGGTGCGCGGTCTTGTTCCCGTCAAATCGCCTGAAGGCAGGCAGCTTGGTTCAGTGGAAATGCTGTTCGGCTTCGATCCCATCCTTTCCGCCGCCACGGAAGAGGGAAAGAACGAAATGATCATGTACATGAACGGCGACATGCTCAGCATCACCACCGCGTTGCAGGATGAAGCCAAGTTCCCGAGGCTGGGCAGCTTTGTCCGCACGACCACGCCCAAGGATTCCGGCGTGGAGCAGTATGTCACATCCGAACTGCTGGAACGGGGCAAAACCGGAAATACCTTTGACGACCACGGCGAACTGGTGCTGGCCACCTACCCCATCCCGGATTACCGGGGCAAACAGATCGGCGTGCTGGTCTGTGCGGTGCACACCGGCTCGCTTATGCAGCTTGTTGCAAGGGCAGACACCACCCTCATGATCATGCTGGCAGGCATGGCGCTGGCCCCGGTGCTGGTGCTGCTGGTCTTCCTGCGCCACCTCGTGACCAAGCCGCTCACGAACATCAAAGCCAAGATCAAGGATATTGCCGAAGACAAGGCCGACCTTACCGAGCAGATTCACTGCACGCAGAAGGACGAAATCGGCGATCTGGCCCGCTGGTTCAACACGCTCACCACCAAGCTCAGCAGCATGATTGACGAGATGGAAGGCTATGTGAACGTGCTGAACACCGTTCCCGATCCCATTTTCGTGGTGGACGAGGAATACCGCATTCTCATGGCCAACAAGGCCACGCTGGACTTCCTTGGCATGGAAGAAAAAGACCTCACCAAGTGTCGTTGCCACGACCAGTTCAAGACCAGCGTATGCAGCACGCCCGACTGCCCCATCAACATGGTCAAGCAGCTGGGCAGAAGGGCCGAGGCCGACATCATTGAACTGAAGCAGCCCGATGGCAACAGCGTGTTCATCAAACCCTCGGCGAACCTGCTCAAGGATTCCAAGGGGCATAAGGTGGGTTATGTGGAAGTGGCCCGCGTGGTGACGGACCTTGTGCATGCCGAACGCGAAATGAACGTGAAGCTTGAACGCATCCGTCAGGTCAACGAAGCTACCAGAGAAGCCGCCGTGCATCTTTCGAGCACGTCGTCCGATCTTGCACGCGAATTCTCCGGCGTGCAGCAGGCGCTGGACAACCAGCAGAACCGCCTGCAGGAAACCGTGACCGCCATGGAACAGATGAACGTAACCGTGCAGCAGGTGGCCCAGAGCGCCACGGAAGCGGCAGAACAGTCGCAGTCCGCACGGGAGCAGGCACAGCAGGGCGCTGCCATAGTGGACCAGTCTGTAAGCGCCATTCTCCGCGTCAGCGAACAGGCATCGGCCATGAAGGTCTCCATGCACCAGCTCGGCAAGCAGGCACAGGAGATTGGCGCCGTGCTCGGCGTCATTTCCGACATTGCCGACCAGACCAACCTGCTGGCGCTGAACGCGGCCATTGAAGCCGCCCGTGCAGGCGAAGCAGGTCGTGGTTTTGCAGTGGTGGCCGATGAAGTTCGCAAACTGGCCGAAAAAACCATGCAGGCCACCAGCGAGGTCGAAAAGGCCATCGGCTCCATCCAGCGCGGTGCGCAGGATTCCATCCGCATGGTGGATGAAACCGGCGGGCTGGTGGAAGACGCCAGCACCCTTGCCACGCGTTCCGGCGAAGCCCTGCAGTCCATTGTGCAGTTGGTGACAGCCTCTTCCGATCAGGTGCACAATATTGCCACTGCCGCTGAAGAGCAGTCCGCCACCAGTGATCACATCAACGGCGCAATCGACGAGGTGGCCAACATGGCTTCCGACGTGTCGAGCCGCATGGACGCATCCACCGGTTCCGTGCAGGAACTTGCCGCCCTTGCGCGGGAGCTGGACAACCTGTCCAAGGGATAGACTCCCTGACCCGAATACAACAGAGCCGGGAGCACACGCTCCCGGCTCTGATTGCTGACAACGTCATTTTTGGTATTGTTGGCTCCGCCGGGCAGGAACCTAACGTTCCTGCACCGCGTCTAAACGATGAAAATCCGTTTTTGACCCTGAGCTCCGGCTTACCGGAAATGCGGTTTTACTGAAAACGAGGGCTTGTCATTAACTTGGGCCGGGAGCATATGCTTCCGGCTTATTCATTTTCAGTTGCTCCAAAGCGGTGTGGCTCTCAAAGCCCCTTACGCAGCTCCCTGCCTGTCCAGCGTGCGGCAGTTTATGGCCTCGGCAATATGGGGCACGGCAATAACCTCTTCGTGTGCAAGGTCCGCTATGGTGCGGGCAATGCGCAGAATGCGGGTATATGCTCTGGCAGAAAGGGCCAGCGCGTTCACAGCCTTGCCGAGAAAGGCATGCTCCGCTGCACCGAGACGACAGAATTCCTCCAGCCACCTGCCGGAAAGGTCAGCATTGGTCATGCAGGGGGTGCCAGTGTAGCGTGCGGCCTGCAGAGCCCTCGCCGCCTCTATGCGCTGGCGCATCTGGCCGGATGTTACCCCCGTACTTTCGCTTCGCAAATCTTCATACGGCACGGCAGGCACTTCCACATGCAGGTCTATGCGGTCGAGCAGCGGGCCGGAAAGACGCGCACGGTAGCGTTGAATCTGAAAATCGCTGCACACGCAGGTGTGGCGCTCGTCCGTCTGGTACCCGCAGGGGCAGGGGTTCATGGCGGCCACCAACATGAAATCGGCAGGATAGGTCAGCGAAATGGCCGCGCGGGAAATGGTGACGTTACCTGCCTCAAGCGGCTGGCGCATCACCTCCAGTGCAGGCTTCTTGAACTCCGGCAGTTCATCGAGAAACAGCACACCCCGGTGTGCCAGCGAAACTTCGCCCGGACGGGGATAGGCACCGCCGCCAATAAGCCCCACATCCGAAATGGTATGATGCGGCGAGCGAAAAGGTCGCGTGCGGATAAGCGATTGATCATCCAGCATATCCGCCACAGAGTAAATTTTGGTCACTTCCAGAGCTTCATCAAAAGTAAGCGGCGGCAGCACGGTGGGAATACGCTGCGCAAGCATGGTCTTGCCGCTGCCGGGAGGGCCGAGAAACAAAAGGTTGTGCCCGCCCGCCGCTGCGATCTCTATAGCGCGCTTGGCATGCTCCTGCCCCTTCACCTCGGCAAAGTCGAGCAGCCAGCCGTCAGCGGCCGAAGCATCCTCAATATTCCGCTGAACGGGCGTAAGCGCGGTTTCACCGGCAAGAAAGCCCACAGCCTCGCCAAGGGACCGGATGGAGTACACATCCAGCCCTTCCACCACGGCAGCCTCGGCAGCATTATCCGCCGGAACAAGAAATCCCTTTGCCCCTTCCTTGCGGGCCAGAATGGCCATGGGCAGCACGCCGGGTACGGGCTTCAGTTCGCCGGTGAGCGAAAGCTCTCCCACCACATACCAGCCGTCCAGCTTCTGCTGGGGCAGCACCTCGGCAGCACCGAGAAGCGCCAGGGCCAGAGGCAGATCGTATCCGCTGCCCCCCTTGCGACGGTCTGCCGGGGCAAGGTTTACCGTAATGCGTGAAGGCGGCAGCTTGTAGCCGCCGTTTTTCAAGGCAGCGAAAACACGCTCCTTGGACTCGCGCACGGCCCCTTCCGCCAAGCCCACAAGCGTGAAAGCGGGCATGCCTTGGCGTGCAAGGTCCACTTCAAGATCAACCCTGAACGCATCAATCCCCAGCAGGGCTGCGCAGGCAACTCGTGCTATCATCGTTTCATGCTCCCCGGCTGCCTGCCATTTCTTGCAATCATTATAGCTCCAAGACCTTATGCTTCCGCAATTACAGCCGATATAACAAAGCAGTTCGGTGCGTTATCGGCAACGGACAAAACCAGCAGCCCTTGCGAAAGTCTATTTAACTATTCTCTTGCGCATACGTCAGAAACGTATCCGTTCAGGGTTGGTTTCAAGAAAATACCTTTTTGTCAACGTGCCGCCCGAAAGCGGCATCCGGTATCCACCTTTCCAAACAGAGAAAAACCCGGAGAGCCTGAATAACGCTGCATTTCAACGCAAAAGAAAATTAAAAATCGATGGGGTTCTACATTGCTATTGAGAGCCTTTCTCCTTATCTTTACGCCGCTGCACATCTCTTGCTCAACCCACTTTGGGGGGAAAAATGACTATACGCACAAGGATTCTCATATCAATCCTTAGCCTTTTCTTTGTTTCACTGACCATGCTCGCCGGAACGCTGATCGTTACCAACTCTCAGGAAGGTGACGGTCTGGCCATTAACCTTTCCGGCCGCCAGCGCATGCTCAGCCAGAAGATTGCCAAGGAAGCCCTTGCCTTTGAAATAACCAAGGACGCCGCCTACAAGGACAGTCTTTCCAATTCCATACGCATATTCGACAAAACCCTTGGCGCGCTCGTGAACGGCGGCTCTGCCCCGCTCACCCTGAACGCCTCAGGCCCTGCGGGCACCCTTTCCGCACCGGATAAGGACGTTGCCGAGCAGCTTGCACAGGTTTCCACGCTTTGGAAGGACTACCGCAGACAGGTTGAAGCCTCACTCGAAGGCAAAACGGAAGCAACCACCGCCCTGCCCGCTGCCAGCGACAAGCTGGTGGCATCCATGAGCAAGGCTGTTTCGCTGATGCAGGTTTCTGCAGAAGACAAGGTTCAGTACCTGCTGTTTCTGGAACTCTGCTGCGCCGCCTTTGGTGCCTTTGTTCTGCTGATCATTCTGCTTGGCCTGCGCCGCGACCTGTTTACGCCGCTGGCCAACCTGCGAGCCTATTCGCAGAAGGTGGCAGACGGCAAACTGGACGCTCAGCCTGAAGGAAGCTACGCACACGAGCTGCTTTCACTCAAGGACGACATCGGCACCATGGTAGGCAACCTCAAGACCAAAATGGCAGAAGCCGATGCACTTGGCCGCGAGGCCAACATGCGTGCGGAAGAAACCGCCAAGGCCCTGAAGGAAGCTGAAACCCAGCGCCAGACCGTTCAGCAGCTCTTTGACACCATGACCGCCGTTGCCAACAAGGCTCAAGGCGTTTCGCACAAGGTGTTTGCATCTGTTGAAGAGCTTTCGCGCCAGATCGAAGTGGTGAACAACGGCGTCGACATCCAGCGTGACCGCATGACCGAAACCGCCACCGCCATGGAAGAAATGAACGGCACCGTCTACGAGGTCGCCCAAAACGCTTCCAGCGCGGCCCAGTCTGCCGCCCATTCCAAGGACAACGCCGAAACCGGCGCCAAGGGTGTGCGCAAGGCTGTGGAATCCATTGAGAAGATCCAGCAGCGTATCATGTCGCTGAAGGATACCATGGGGCAGCTCGGCCAGCAGGCCGACTCCATCAGCCAGATCATGGTCACCATCTCGGACATTGCCGACCAGACCAACCTGCTGGCACTGAACGCCGCCATTGAAGCAGCCCGTGCCGGTGATGCCGGTCGCGGATTTGCCGTGGTTGCCGACGAAGTGCGCAAGCTGGCCGAAAAGACCATGAACGCCACCAAGGAAGTGGGCGATGCCGTAAAGCTCATCCAGAGCCATGCACGTGAAAACGTGCAGGCCGTTGAACTGGCCGCCAAGGATATTGTCATATCCACGGACGCCGCCAGCGAATCGGGCCGGTTCATGGAAGAAATCGTGCATATAGTGGATGAAACGGCCATGCAGGTTTCCTCCATTGCCACGGCGTCTGAAGAACAGTCTGCCGCCTCGGAAGAGATCAACCGTGCAGTATCCGAAGTGACCCGCGTGGCCTCGGACACGGCAGAAGGCATGACCGTTGCGGCCCGCGCACTGGTGGAAATTTCCGGCCTTGTGGAAGAGCTTGATACCGTCATCCAGTCCCTTGCCTCGGGCAAGGCTACCGGTGTGGATACCAACGGCAACGGCGACCTTTTCACCTGGACCCCGGACCTTGCACTGGACATCAAGTCCATCGACGATCAGCACAAACGGCTGGTTCACCTCATCAACAGCCTGCACAAGGCCATGAAGGAACGTCGCAGCAAGGACCACCTTATCAGCATTGTCGATGAGTTGAAGAACTACACGGTCACCCACTTCAAGTATGAAGAAGACCTCTTCGCCAAGTACAAGTACGCAGAAACTCCCGGACACATCCAGCAGCATGTTAAGTTCGTGGAAAAGGTTCTGGACTTCGAAGAAGGCCTCAAGTCCGGCAAACTCACCGTTACCATGGATGTCATGCGCTTCCTCAAGGAATGGCTCATGAAGCACATCAACGGCACGGACCGCCGCTACGCCCCCTTCCTGAAGCAGAAAGGCGTTCGCTAGCTGTCCGCATCAGCCCAGCAGTACTCTGACGAAACATCAAAGCCCCTGTGCATCAGCGCAGGGGCTTTTTGTATGCATAATCTGGGATGCGTTCGGAAACGACAGAGGAGGTAACTTCTGCCCTCCCCTGCACGGCCAGACGAACAGTAGGGTGGATGGCCGAATGGAACGCATACGCAGCATCGGCCCGCACTGTCCGCTTTACCTCAGTCGGAGAATCTCCCTCTGCATCTGATCCCTTCACCCGCTCCCGAAGCTGAGGGGGCAAGACACCATAAGAAGGCCCGCTGTGTGGCCCGAGACAATAAAAAGGCCCCCGCACATTGTGCGGGGGCCTGCTATTTCATCAAGTGGCTTGCGGGCCTACAGGTCGTGTACCGGCCTGCCGATTCGGCTCCAACGGATGGAGCTGATGCCGTCCATGGACCAGTAGAGAACCAGCGCCTTGCCCACCACCGCAGAGCGG
>JBKEAK010000047.1:0-25806 GCA_047972125.1 Halodesulfovibrio sp. | reverse complement strand
CTGGATGGAAATCTGGCACCGTTTCCCCAAGTTCGTTCTGGGCTTCCTCTCCGCCTCCATCCTGTTCTCCGTCATTGACGGCAGCCTCGGTGGCGACATGGGCTACTCCATGATCGACCAGGGCGTTGTCCGCGGCTTCACTCGTCTGTTCCGCGGCTGGTTCTTTGCTCTGTCCTTTGCTGCAATCGGTCTGGCCACGAACTTCCGTGAACTGGCTCACTACTTCAAGGGTGGCAAGCCGCTTATCCTGTACGTGTGCGGTCAGTCCTTCAACCTGGCTCTGACCTTGGTGATGGCCTACATCATGTTCTACCTGGTGTTCCCCGAGATCACCGCGCAGATCTAGTAGCGCCTCTTTGAGAATGCGGGGGGAGGCTCTTGCCTCCCCCTTCTTTATCTGCAAATGTGGTGACTGAGGTTCTGCTGGAACCACAACCATCATGAAGGGGATTACAATGACTCAGCCTTCTCTGACGCAGCCCTCTCTGGCGATCAGGATTCGCAAGCTGGTAATCGGCATAGTGGCCCTGCTTTTGTTCTCCAATGTGTTTCTTCCCGCGCTGACCCGTTCGTGCGACAAGCTCGAATACATGGCTAACGCACTGGAAGAACAGAATATCGACCCGAGCCGGTATTACTACACCGATATCGAAGCCGTGGGCGATGCCAATCACGAAATCAGCAACACTCTGCGCTTCATGCCCCATGGGCAGGGACCCCTTTCCCAGCCTTAGCGACGGCCCGAACATGGTGCTGACCGGTTCTGGCCTTTCAGTTTGATTCAGGTTGGTACTGTCGGCTGTGGTACCGGCTGATTACTGCCACCTCCGGCTGTGTTCTTTCAGTTTAGATAAGACCGGGTTCCGGCATGTGCCGGGCGGTCCGGGTCTACAACCGCACCCATTGCGCCACTTCGGCCATGTTATTTACGGTCGCGCATGTTGTGCCTTTTGCGTAATGTAGCGCAATGTTGCGCAGGATTCTCATGCATTTCCCCCGTCCATCCACTCTGCAGACCAAGTTTCTGTCAGGCCTCACCGCAGCCACCATGGTTCTCGGTGTCTGTTTTGCAGTCGGCTTCTACCTGCATATGCGGACAGTGCTGGAGGACGAGGTGCGCGACAAGGCCAAGCTCATCTTCCTGCAGGTGGATTCCGTTCAGCGCTACGTGCGCTCCACGCTGCGCCCGCGCATGTACGATGTGCTCCCCGATCAGTTCGTCATAGAGGCCATGAGCACTTCGTTCATGTCCCGCGCCATCATGGACGGCATGCGCAGCGAAGACGGGCATCTCTACCGCCGTGTGGCCATTTCTGCCCGCAATCCCAAGTTCGAGGCCAATGTGCTTGAGCGCGAACTTGTCGGCTACTTCCGCACCAACAAAGGGGAGCAGCTCTGGCAGGGCTATCGCGATGTGGACGGGGAGGAATTCTACATCATGGCCCGGCCCGTCGTGTTTTACGACGGCTGCATGCGCTGCCACGGCAACAAGGAAGATGCTCCGCAGGAATTGCTGGCCCTGTATGGCGACAGGGGCTTCAATCATGTCCGTGATTCCATAGACGGCATAGACCTCGTGGGGCTTTCCGTCACCGATAGTGTGGCGCGGTTGCAGCGAACCATTTTCGGCTACTTCGGGTTCTTCGCCCTTGGGGCCATTGTCTTTTTCTCGGTGACCAATCTGCTCTTCAAGGTGCTTGTCATGAACAACATCAAGCGCCTTTCCGCCATGTTCCGCGACAACCTTGAAATCACGGGCGGCACCGAACTGCTGAACAAGCTGGTTGAACGCGACGAGATTGAGGAGCTGGAAGCAGGCATGCAGGAGCTGAACAGCCATTTGCTCGATGCACGTCGCCAGCTTGAAGGATATGCGGAAAACCTGCGCAGCATGGTGGAAGACAGAACCCGCGAGCTGCTGCAGGAAGCGCAGGAACGCCGTGCCGATGTTGAGCTTTTCGTGCACCTGCTCGCGGATATGCGCTCCAGTAACACCCGTGCGGACCTGTGGCACCTGACTCTGCCCGAAATCGGCAGGCGTTTTGGCGCGGCGAGCGTTTCGTATGTATGCACCTTTGCCTCGCAACGACATTTTTCATGGCCCGAGCAGGATGTGTATCCCACCCTGCCTGACAACTGGGTTGATCTGCTGACTGAAAGCCGCACGTATCTTGGCGAAGACAGTGCGGTAATACCCGTGGAATCCAGCGAAGGCACGGCTGAAGGCCTGTTGTGCATCCGGTGGAAGGACCCGCGTGTGGCGCGTCGGCAGAACCATGAACTGCTGCAGGCCCTCGGGCGGCAGCTGGGCATGGCGGCGGAGAACATGTCCGCCCTTGATAGCCTGATGCGCCAGATGGGCGCACTGCAGTCCATTGTGGAAGGCATTTCCGATCCGCTGGTGCTCATGGATTCCGCCTACGGGCTGGTAACGGCCAATCAGGCGGCCCGCGATCTGGCCAGCGAACTTTCCGACGGCAGGATAACGGACGGAGCCCTGCTGGGACTGTTCGGCTGCATCTCGGCAAAGAGTGACAAGAGCGATAGGGGCGATTGCCACATCGCGGCCACGCTTGCGAGCGGCAGGCCGCATGTGGAAGAGGTGGTGCTGGATGGCGGGCGCAGTTTCGCCCTGAACATGTACCCCATTGTCTCGCCGCTTTCCGTACACGATCCGGAAGAGCATGGCGGACGTCTCCACGGCAGAATCGTCGTTTACGCCCGTGAAACCACCCGCGAAAAGCGCATGCTCTCGCAGATGCAGCAGAGCGAGAAGATGATCACCGTGGGCAAACTGGCTGCCGGTCTTGCGCACGAGATCAACAACCCGCTCGGCGTTATCCTGTGTTATGCCGAATTGCTGCGCCAGAACCTTGGCGACGAGCAGCAGCTGCAGGACCTTGATGTCATCCTGCGCCACACCCGTCAGGCCCAGAGGGTGCTCAAGGACCTTCTGAACTTTGCCCGGCCCAAGACTTCTTCCTACGGAGAGTGCGATGCCGGTCGCGTTGCGGCGGGGCTGGCCGAGATATTCTCTGTGCAGGCGGGCAAGAAGGGCGTGGCCATCATGACCAACGCCAAGCCCGGCAAGTTGTTTGTGGCCATGGGTGAGAACGAGCTTGAGCAGGTGCTTTCCAACCTGCTGCTCAATGCACTCGACGCTGTTCCCGGCCGCAAGGGCGAGGTGTTTGTGGAGCTTCTGCCCGGCAACGGCGATATCCGCATCCTTGTCAGGGACAACGGTTCCGGCGTGCCGGAAAGTGACAGAAGCACAATTTTTGATCCCTTCTACACCACCAAGGCTCCCGGTGCAGGCACCGGACTTGGCCTTGCAATAGTATACGGTATGGTTACCGAAGCAGGCGGCACCATAGAAGTAGGGCGGGATCCCCAGCTTGGCGGGGCGCGGTTTACGATCGTCCTGCCTGCGGCACCCATCGATAATCTGCAGCAGGAAGTATAAGCAATTATGGCGGAAGCACGGATGACTGGTTCCGAGAACGGACTCGGCATTCTCATCGTTGATGACGAAAAGGATTTTGCACGCGGTCTCATGCGACTGATAACCGGTCGTTTCAAGGATGTTCGCGTGGAAATGGCCAACAGCGCGCCTGCCGCCCTCGAACGGCTGGCCGGTGGTGATTTTCATCTCATGATGACCGACCTGCGTATGCCGGAAATGACCGGTATGGAACTTCTGCACGAGGCATTCAAGCAGCAGCCGGACCTCTGCATGGTCATGCTCACTGCCCACGGAACCATTGAAACGGCCGTGGAAGCTCTGAAAATGGGCGCATATGACTTCGTGACCAAGCCTGTGGAGCCTGATCAGCTGTTCCATATCGTGCAGAAGGGCCTTGAACGGTGTGCTCTGCTTACCGAAAACAAGCGCCTGCGGGCGCTGGTCGATTCGGCTGCGGTGGGCGAGATGGTGGGGGAATCGTCTGCCATGCAGCGCCTGCGCTATGCCATTCAGGCCGTGGCCAATTCCGATTACACCGTGCTTGTCCGGGGTGAATCCGGCACCGGCAAGGAAGTGGTTGCGCGCCTCATACACCGCATGAGCCCCAGAGCGGCCAAGCCCTTCATGGCGGTGAACTGTCCGGCCATTCCCGAGCATCTGCTGGAAAGTGAACTCTTCGGCCATGTGAAGGGAGCCTTCACCGGAGCCGATCAGGACCGCAAGGGCCTTTTTGCCGCAGCGGACGGTGGCACGCTGCTGCTGGACGAAATCGGCGATATTTCATCGAATATTCAGACCAAGCTGTTGCGCGTGCTGCAGGAAGGCGAAATCCGTCCTGTGGGTGCCAATCTCAATATCGGTGTTTCGACGCGCGTGCTTGCTTCTACCAATCAGGATCTGGAAGCCCGCATTGCGGACCGCCAGTTCCGCGAAGACCTCTATTACCGCCTGAACGTGCTTTCGGTCACCGTGCCTGCCCTGCGGGACAGGATGGAGGATATTCCCCTTCTGGCGCATTACTTCCTGCGTCAGGCCTGCCGCGACATGGCACTTGAGGAAAAGGAAATTTCGCCCGAAGTGGTGGCCTTTCTTGCCTCCAAGCAGTGGCCCGGCAACGTGCGCGAGCTGCAGAGCTACATCCGCAGGCTTGTCGTATTCTGCACCAAGGAAACCGTGGACATGACCCTTGTCTCGCATGTGGAGCAGGGCACCCGTTCCGGCAACATTGTCACCGGTTCTGCAGCCATGCCCGGTGGCATGCCCGAACCCTACAAGGAAGCCAAGGGCCGCGTTACGGACGAGTTTACGAACCGGTATGTGCGCGACCTGCTGACCGCCACGGGTGGGAATATTTCGGAAGCCGCCCGCGTTTCCGGTCTGTCGCGCGTTGCGCTGCAGAAGATTCTTGCACGGCTGGATATTGACGCGGGTTCCTACAAGTAGCCTGTCACGGCGTTGCGGTCCTGCCATTGCCCGCGTGATTGCCCGTTCCATTGCCTGTTCCGTTCAAAGCGGGCAGAATAGGTAAGGAGGCCGCAACGTGAAGATTTTGCATATCCTTTCCCAGCGTCCCGAACAGACCGGGAGCGGGGTCTATATTACCCAGATGATGCGTCAGGCGCACGCCGCAGGGCATGAAAATGCCCTGCTTGCGGGCGTGCCTGACAGATACAGCCCGCCAGCGCACGAGGCCTGCGCAACCTCCTTCTTTGTCCGTTTCGGGGATGATCTGCCCCATGCCGTTGCAGGCATGAGTGATGTCATGCCCTATCCCTCCGTCCGGTTCCGCGACTTATCCGATGCCGAACTGAATGCCTATGAAGCCTGTTTTGCCATACGGATGCAGGAGGCTGTGAACGCATTCCGGCCGGACATCATCCATGTGAACCATCTGTGGCTGGCGGCTTCTCTTGCCCGCCGGCTGTTCCCTTCTCATCCCGTCATCGCCAGTAGTCACGGGTCCGACCTGCGGCAGTTCAGAACAAACCCGCACCTGCGCCCCCGTGTGCTGGCAGGGTGCCGTGGGCTTGATGCCGTGTGCGCCCTGCACGAAGTACAGCGCAGGGATATTTGCGAACTCTACGGCATTGCGCCGGACAAGGTGCATGTCACCGGCGCAGGGTATGATGAAGAACTGTTCAGCTGCGCTGTCCGCGAGCCGCTGCCGCCTGTGCGGATATGCTATGCAGGCAAGCTTTCCGCAGCCAAGGGAGTGCCATGGTTGCTGTGTGCCGTGGAAGCTCTTGCAGGGAATGTCAGGCTCGACCTGTGCGGATCAGGCACAGGAGATGAGCAGGCGGCCATTCTGCGCCATGCGGAAGCGTTGGGCGACAGAGTGGTTGTGCACGGCAATCTGAATCATCAGGCGCTTGCGCAGGTGATGCAGCAGGCACACATCTTTGTCCTGCCTTCCATGTTCGAAGGGTTGCCCCTTGTCATGCTGGAAGCCCTTGCCTGCGGATGCCGCCTTGTTTCCACGCGCCTGCCGGGGGTGGAAGAGGCATTTGCAGGACTGCCGGAAACCGTGCTCCGCATGGTGAACCTGCCGCGCCTGCATGGGGCGGATACACCCGTTGCCGAGGATGAGCCGGCGTTTACCGCTGCGCTGGCAGACGCCCTTGCTGAAATGGTGCGCTTGACGGTTGGAGAAGAACATCCCCCGGTTTCAGGGGAGGTTACAGCTGTTTTGGACAGGTATACGTGGGGGGCTGTGTTCAAACGGGTGGAAACTTGCTATAATGCTCTCGTAAACGATAAAGTGAATATTTACTGATAGAATCGAAAACATCTCGGAACCATCTTGGGGGAGCCTGATGACTACCGACGATACTTCCGCGAATACTCCTATGAATACATCCACGACTACATCATCTGACATGTCGGCTGTGGTTGCATGCTATGAACCCATCTTCACGGCGCGACAGCCCGTGTTTGACCGCGACGGGCAGGTGTGGGGATTCGAGCTCTTTTTCCGGCACAGTGCGGATGCCGGCAAGGCGGAATTTGATAATCCTGCACTGGCATCGGCGCGGGTTATTGCCGACGGCTTCGGCATGGTCCGCAACTGGATTCCGCCCAACTCCAAGATCATGATCAATGTTCCCGAAGGGCTGCTCAAGGACAACGTGATGCTGGCACTGCCGGCAGAGCGGTGCGTTCCTGAGCTGGTGGAAGTGACCGAGGCCACGCCGGGGCTTGTGAAGGCTCTGACGACACTGAAGGAGCAGGGCTACCTGCTGGCCATGGATAACTACACCGGCCAGACAGGGCTTGACGATCTGCTGGCGCTTATGGATGTGGTGAAGGTGGATGTCTCTTCCCTGCAGACAAGCGAACTGTTTCCCCTCGTCAGCGAGTTGCGGCGGTGGCCCGTGCAGGTGCTGGCACAAAAGGTGGAGAGCAAGAAGATGCATTCGCTCTGCCGCTCCATGGGGTTCACGCTCTTTCAGGGCTATTATTTCGGCAGGCCGGAGGTCTTTGCGGGCCGCAAGGTCTCTTCTGCGGAAATGGTGAAGCTGGATATAGTGAAGGAACTGCATGGCGAATATGACGTGCAGCGGCTGGCTGATCTGATCAAGATGGATGTGTCGCTAAGTTACCGGTTGCTTCGGTATGTGAATTCCCCTTCCGTGGGGCTGCGGCAGTCTGTGCGTGCGCTGGATCAGGCGCTTGTGGTGCTGGGCGAGCGGGTTATCCGCCACTGGCTCATGGTGGTGCTGCTGGCGGACCTGAACCCCACCCCCAGTGCCCGCGAGGTTTCCTTCTGGTCGGTGCAGCGGGCACGCTTCCTGTTCCTGCTGGCTGAAGAAGGACTGGTCACCACCTACGGGCCTGAGACCATGTTCCTGATCGGTCTCTTTTCCCGTCTCGATTCCCTGCTCGGGCGTTCCATGTCGGAGCTTGTTGCCGAGCTGCCCCTTGATGGAGTCATCAAGGACGCCTATTGCGGGAAAAAGAATTTTGTCCGTGATGTGCTCGATTTTCTTTCCGCATTGGAAGAAGCCCGGTGGAGTGCTTCCACGGAGCAGGCGAACTGGTTGGGCATTCCCCTCAAGCGTGCGGCTGAGCTTTCCAACGACGCGTTGCAGTGGACATCATCCATTCTGGAGAATGCGGAGTAGCAGGAAGAGCGAAGGACCGGGTTCAGCCTTTCAGAAATTATTCAGCAATCAGGCAAGATGAACGGCAACAGCGGCGATATCGTCGTGCTGCTTGAAGCGGGGATAGAGACGGCAGTCCGCATCGGTGCATTCCAGTGCGCGAATCTGCTCATGAAGTGTGCGCAGCCCGCGGGTGCGCAGAATTCTCGCTGCGGCGCTGAAGTCGGTTTGCTGTTCCGGATGTGCCGTGGGCAGGTGCAGGCCGTCCGTAAAGGCGACTATCTGCCGTACGCCCTCAAGCGGCACATGGCCGTATTGCAGAAAGTCCGCTGCCTGTTCTTCGCCGTTCAGCACGCCGTAGGTGCGGTTCATGTTGGCCCGCACCGAGCATATCTGCACGTGCAGTGACTGCCGGACATTTGTTTCGCCCGCCTCGTTCAGCGCCTTCCACTGGCACAGAGTTTCCCTGTCGTGATGCACATAGGGTGCGGGCAGAAAAAAGCTGTCGTCGGTAATGCACATGATCAGGCTGTCGCCCGTCTGCACATATTCCAGCGAATCCCCCGAATCTTCCGAACCTTTATTGATACGAAAGGCCGCCATGCTTGCGGACCAGCGGTTCAGCGGGTTTTCTGCATCCACCCCCATCCGTTCCATTCTGGTACCTATGGCCGTGTTGGCCAGAAGGGCCGTCTCGCGCAATGAAAGTCCGGCATGCGAGCAGGTTTCAAAGGTCGCGTGTGCAAGGTTGGCTGCCCACCATGCTCCGCTGTGACCGGCGTGTAGCTGGCCGCTCAGGCTTGATGCTCCATCAAAGACTGCAAACAGTGGGTGCTGGCTCAGCAGGGTATCTTCATTGAAGGTGCCTGAGCCTTTTTCATGCACGGTTTCCACGCGCACAACCGGAAATTCGGCACCGGCGCATCGGGGCGCACCAGTGCTGACGGTCCGGTTGTTTTGTGCGGGCCGGTCGTTTGGGGTGGGATGGGCAGAAGACGTAAACATAGAGCGAGCATACCCGTGCAACAGGATGCTGTCTCATAGGTAATATTTATCTGAATGATGCTTGTGTATCAGGAATTTGGATGCCTATTTTTCCTGACTCAGGGCAAAGCCTCGGCTGAACTGTTCCTGCAGCAGCATGAAGGTCACCAGCGCAGGCATGAGCGTAATGATGGCACCGGCCATGACTATGCCCCAGTTGGTGGCATCCTGCCCGCCGAAAACCATGCGCAGGCCCACCTGAACCACCTGCATGGAGCTGTCGTGAATGACGATGAGGGGCCACAGATACTGGTTCCACATGTACACGAACTGGATGACCGCCAGCGCCGCAATGACGTTGGAAGACATGGGCAGCAGGATGGACCATGCAAAGCGCACGGGGCCTGCGCCGTCTATGCGGGCGGCATCGAGCAGGGAAGTGGGAATCTGCAGAAAATGCTGCCGGAACAGGAATGTGCCGGTGGCAGATGCGAGAAACGGTACTATGAGCGCCGCGTAAGAATCGCCCCAGCCAAGCCCGGTGACGATTTCAAACAGTGAAACAATCATGATTTCCGTCGGCATCATCAGGGTGAGCAGAATGAAAACGAACACCCAGCTGCGCAGGGGAAAGCGGAAATAGACCAGCGCCAGCGCAGAGGTGAAGGCAAGGATGGTTTTGCCCGTGGTAACCGCAAAGGCGATGATGAAGGAATTGAGCATGTACTTGCCCAGATGGAACTGGTCCCATGCGGTGACGTAGTTATTCACCATGGCCGTGCCGAAAGTGAATTTGGGCGGGTAGCTGTATATCTGCGCCGGGGTCTGGGTGGAAAAGAGAATGGCCATGATAACCGGTGCCGCAACAACGGATACGACGATGATGAGGGCAAGGTGCGTGAAAAGATGCTTGGTTTTGCGCATGGCGGTATCCTAGTTGGCGTAATGCACTTTTTTCTGCAGTCGGAATTTGAGTACGGTGAGAACCACCACCAGCACGAACAGAAACACGGATTGCGCCGCCGCAAGGCCGGACTTGAAGTACTCGAACCCGTCCCGGTAGATGGCGTAGATGAAAACCGTGGTGCCGTTGTTGGGGCCGCCCTTTGTAATAAGGTCGATGAAGGCGAACACGTCGAAGAATGCGGCAATGGTGTTCATGATGAGCAGGAAGAAGGTCATGGGCGAGAGCAGCGGGAACGTGATGCGCCAGAAGCGTTGCCAACCCGTGGCACCGTCAATGGTGGCGGCTTCGAGCACGTCACCGGGCAGGTTCTGCAAGGCTGCCAGATAGAAGACCACGTTGTAGCCCACGTTCTTCCACACCGTGGAAAGAATGACCACGGTCATGGCAAGCTCGGGGTCAGCGAGCCAGTCGGGGGTAATGCCGAAGATCAGGCCGAGGAAATAGTTGATGATGCCGACCTGAGCAGAGAACAGAAACAGGAATATCACGCCCGCAACCGCCGGGGGCAGGGCATAGGGCCAGATGAGCAGCAGGCGGTAATAGCGCGCCCCCGCGACCTTTTCATTGGCAAGCACGGCAAAGGCCAGCCCCAGCGCCATGCTGAGCGACACACTGCCCAGCACGAACACAAGCGTGTTGACCATGATGTCGCGGTATTCCGGCTCGGTGAAGATTATCTGGTAATTCTCCACCCCCACGAACATCTTGGAAAGCCCGAGAAAACCCACCTGATACAGCGACATGATGAAGGTCTGGATGGTGGGCAGATACAGAAAGAATATCAGTATGACAAGAGTGGGCAGAAGCAGCAGAAAGGCTGTTCCGTGGCGCTTAAACACTGGCTGCATGGTCTATCCTGTGCAGGGGTGAACGGTGCGGGGAGCGTTGTGCCCCCCGCACCGCGGGATGCGAATCGTTACTTCACGGAGCGGTTGTAGCGTTCCAGCGCCTTGTCGGCACGGGTGTCCGCTTCCTTCATGGTGGTCTTGATGTCGGCACCGTTCAGGATGCTCTGCACGGCGTCGGTCACGATGGTACGCAGTTCGGGGAACATGCCGAGCATGGCACCCTGCGTGGAGCGCACGGGCTTGGTAGCCATGAGCTGCTTGAAGGCGGCTGCGTATGCGGGATTCTTATCGAACCAGTTTTCCTTTTCAAGTTCGGTCACGGCAGACTTGCGCACGGGGAAGTAGCCGGTGCCCTTGTGCCAGCGCACTTCGTTTGCCGTGTTGGTGAACCACAGCAGGAAGGTCTTGGTGGCGTCGTTGGCCTTGTCGGAATGGCCCTTGGTCATCCACAGGGATGCGCCGCCCACGATGGTGCCGAAGTTTTCGGAACCGTCAGCCACGGGCAGGAAGCCGGTGCCGAGTTCAAAGTGGTTTTCTTCGGCGGCCTTCTGCATGAAGGTGATATCGGAGGTGGAGGTGATGAGCATGGCAGCCTGACCGGAGATGAACAGGTTGTTCGCGCCGTCCCAGTCTTCAACCTTGCCGGAGTAGACGAAGAGCTTTTCGTCGTACATCTTCTTCCACCAGGTCATGATCTTGAGCATGGGCTCGGAGTCGAGCAGAATGTCGGTGGCGCGGGCGGCACGGCCGTTTTCGTTGTTGGCCAGCAGTGCGCCCTGGTTGCCCATCCACTGTTCCACGAACCAGCAGTGCAGGGGCCAGGTGATGCCGTAAGGAGCAGCACCGGAAGCCTTGAGCTTTTCAGAGGCGGCGATCACTTCGTTGAAGGTCTTGGGCGGATTTTCAGGATCAAGCCCGGCCTTCTTGAAGAGGGTCTTGTTGTAATACAGAACAGGGTTGGAGGAGTTGAAGGGCACGGAGTAGAACTTGCCGCCGATGCGGTAGTAGTTGGCTACGCCGTCCACAAAGTCGTCAAGCTTGGCATCGTCGCCGGGCTTGATGGTGTCTTCAAAGGGCATGAAGATGCCTGCATCCACGCCCAGCTGGCTGCCCACTTCAAAAATATGCACGATGTTGGGAGCCTTGCCCTGCTTGAATGCGAGAATGGACGCATTCAGCGTGTCGCGGTAGCTGCCCTTGTATTCGGGCGTTACTTCGATGTCGGGATGGGCCTTGTTGAAGTCGTCGCACATATCCTTGATAAGGGTTATGCGGTCACCGCCCATGGCGTGCCAGAAGGCCACTTTGGTCTTTTCCGCCAGGGCCGGAGTGGCCATGATAAGCACGGCGAACAGGGCAACAACAAAACGTTTCATGTACAACCTCCAGATTGGTTCAATGATATGCCGGACGCCTGTTACCGGTCCGGCATCGGAGACAGAGCACAATCTCGTCCGGCAAACCTATGCCGGACGGCCCCCACGTACAGCTTCCTTTTCTCTTTCGGGCAAACCCGTTTCTCGCATGCATTCCGTGCCGCGAAAAACGCAAACATGTTCCGGGCAGGCTACATGTTGCCGGAGTGGCACAGGCAGACCGATCCGTCTTCGGTGAACACATGGGCGCTCGCCGCACTGAAGGACAGGTTGACTGTTTCTCCGGGGGCGAAGGCCTCCCTGCCTGTCATTTTGACCCGCACGCTCTCCGTGCCCAGAGAGGCGTGCAACAGGCTTTCTCCGCCCAGCAGTTCATTCAGGGTGACGCCGGAGGACCATGCAGCCATGCCGCTGCCGGTCTGGCCGGTGTTCACCGAAATATGTTCGGGGCGCACCCCGACGATGCATCGCTTCTCATCCCCCAGTGCCTGTGCGCATTCCGGCGCAACGGTAAGGTCTACGCTGCCGCCGAGCCGCAGCACGTTGTGCGCTGTTCTTTCTGCAGAAAACAGGTTGATGGAGGGGGAGCCGATGAAATCCGCCACGAAGGTGTTGGCCGGTTTGCAATAGACTTCCTGCGGGGTGCCGAACTGGCGCACAATGCCTTTTTCAAGGATGACGATGCGGTCGGCCATGGTCATGGCTTCCACCTGATCGTGGGTTACGTAGATCATGGTTGTGCCAAGCCTGCGTTGCAACTGGCGAATCTCTACCCGCATGTGGTTGCGCAGTTTGGCATCAAGGTTGGAAAGCGGCTCGTCCATCAGAAACACCTGCGGATCGCGCACTATGGCGCGTCCCATGGCCACGCGCTGCCGCTGCCCGCCGGAAAGTTCGCGCGGTTTTCTGGCCAGAAGTTCACCGAGGCCCAGCATCTCCGCCGCCTGCAATACGCGTTTCTGGCGTTCTTCTTTGGGAACGCGTGAGAGCTTCATGCTGAAGGCTATGTTCTCTTCCACGGTCATGTGGGGGTAGAGCGCATAGTTCTGGAACACCATGGCGATGTTGCGTTCTTTGGGTTGCCGGTGGGTTACGTCTTCACCGTGTATGCTGATGGTGCCGGAGGATACTTCTTCCAACCCGGCGAGAAGCCGGAGCAGGGTGGATTTGCCGCAGCCGCTCGGTCCCACAAAGACGATGAGTTCGCCTTTGCTGATGTCGAGCGATATATCCGGAATGACTTCAGTGCGGCCGAAGGATTTTGAGACGTGGTTGAATTCGATGAAGCCCAAGGGGGGTACCTCTCGTGTCGCTGCCCGCGTTAGCGTCTGTTTCTGCTGCCGGTAATTCGTGAAATGACTGCCCCGTCAGGTGCAGCTGTCTCTGCGGGATTGGATGGTTTAACCCAATAGGGAGAATCTGTGTGTGAATGGATGCTTTCAGTTGTGTCACAATCGTGTGACATGTAGTGAGTATATGGTGTAATTATGGCAGATGTCACCTTTTTTCAGCATTGCGACACTCTCTTTTGTGTCGGATTGCACTGCTTGGTTACGCAATTTTGCAGAATCCGTGCGAAAAACAGACGCAAAGTATAAGAATTGTATATGAGTATTCAGTATTCTGGATAGTTATGTGCTGCGTTGACTTGCCTTTTCCGGCGTGACACTGTGCTGGTTGGCTGTTCAAGCTGTTATCGGAATGCTGAAAGGGAAGGTGTTCATGTTCAGGATTGTTGTCACGGGCATTCTTGCTGCCTTGTTCTTCAGCTCAACCTTTGTGTTGAACAGGGCCATGAGTCTGGAAGGCGGGCATTGGGTCTGGACAGCCGCGTTGCGATACGTGTGGATGCTGCTGTTGCTTGCTGCTTGGTTTGTTGCAACAGGCAAAACCTCTCTCGCGCTCGGTGCAGTGCGTCTGTACCGCAGGCATTGGCTCTTCTGGACCATAGCGGGAAGTGTGGGGTTTGGTGTCTTTTATGCGCTCATCAGCTTCAGCGCATCCTATGCGCCGGGCTGGGTGGTAGCGGCCACGTGGCAGATGACCATTCTGGCAACGCCCGTGGTTCTGCTGCTGTTCGGCAGGCGGGTTTCTCTTAAGGCGCTGCTGCTCACGCTTATCGTGTTTGCCGGGGTGCTCTGCATCAATATGGAGCAGGCAGGCTCGCTGCCCCTGCACGAGGTGTTGCTGGGCGCGCTGCCCGTTCTGGGCGCGGCCTTTGCCTATCCCTTCGGCAACCAGATGGTGTGGGAGGCGCGGGAGGCAGCACATGCCGCTGCATCCGCAGATACTCATCATCCATCGCAGGGTGCTGCACCTTCCGGTTGGCGGCATTGGCTGCTCCGGTTGCGGCGGTGCATTCCTGCCATGGATGATCCGGCCATGCAGGATTCCATGTGCAGGGTGCTTCTGCTCACATTAGGCTCACTTCCTCTCTGGATTATTCTTGTCGGTATATTTGCTCCTTCGCTTCCATCCGAAGGGCAGGTGATGAAAACCCTGCTCGTGGCCGTATTTTCCGGCGTGGCGGCAACCAGCCTGTTTCTCAGTGCGCGGCACATGGCCCGCAGCCCCTCGCAGCTTGCGGCGGCAGACTGCACGCAGGCCATGGAAGTTGTCTTTTCTCTGGCGGGCGAGGCCATTCTTCTTGGCGGAGCATTACCCCATGCCCTTGGCTGGGCAGGCATTGCCCTGACCCTGCTCGGACTGGTGCTGTATCTGAAGGTGCAGAACGCATAGAAGTGCAAAGATGTTTGCTCCGCATCGGCTGCGGGTGTATGCCACAGGGCACGGGTAAACATGTTTTACAGATTTCCCAGATTTCATGATTGCTGAAATTCGTGAGGAGGCCGCATGAGTTGGGTTCGGAGAATTATGGGCACGCTGGTGGCATCGGCGGTGCTGGTGTTTGCTGCATCCACAGGCTTTGCCGGTGTTCCTGAAGGTTTTGTAGCTGCCTATGCCAACGAAACGGACCAGGTGAAGATTGTGGAATACATCCCCAAGGGCGAAACTGTTGAAGCCTGGTCGGAGATGTATACCTTTCTCGTGCTTAAGCAGGTGAGTGCCGCGCAGTATGTTTCCTTTGCCCGCAATCTGGGCGAACAACTGCAGGGCAGCTGCGAAGGGGCCAAGTTGCGCGGGCAGCATATGGATGCCCAGAAGATGTACCTGCTCGCGTTCGAATGCCCTGATGCAAGCGTTGCCAAGGGACAGTCTGAAAGCATGGTGGGCATGGTGCGCCCTTACAAGCAGAATGTTCTTTCCGTGCAGTATGCCCGCAGAGGCGAGAAGGGCACTCCGCCGGATTCCGCCGCCATGGTCGGCAAGCTGCACGAGCTGGTGAGCAAGTAGCGTTCACAGTCCGAAGAGTGATTGCAAAAGGCCCGCTCCCTTATGGGGGCGGGCCTTTTTATTGATGGTGAGGGGGAGTGGAAGGAAGCAATTAATCTTCGCCCAGTGAGAGCGTCGATCTGGTGAGGCTTAATGAATGAGGCTTTCTTAACGCGTTGAGGATTTGTTGGGGTAAGAGTGGTGCACTATGTCGCGGGTGCCAATCTGTCGGTGTAGTTTTCTTATCATGGCTTCATTTTTGTAGTGTGGCATGCTCAAAAAAAGATGTGACGCTGTCCGTATTGGGTTTTGCTAACTTGCATGCATTTTTTGGTGCACCTAACAAGGAGTGAGTTATGAAGCTACCTCAAATTTGTGCTACCTGTCTTCTGGTTCTGCTAATGACGGCGAATGCCATGGCAGGCATGATGAACATTGCCGTGCTCGCACAAGGAGATGCAATTGCAGGGAAAGATCGATACGGTTCATTCTCCATCTGGGAGAACTCCGGTCCCATTGTAGGTGCGGCTCCAAACAGCGTTTACCATTGGTATGATTCTTACTCGTACAGCGGGTCTTACCGTGCTGCATATATGCAGTACGAGATAGCACAGTTTGCCGAAGCTGTTGCTTCAGTTACTTCGGTAAATCTGTATCTGTACAATATTGCGAGTGCCATTATCGGGACCGGAAATCTGGGCGCTGTGAACCACGCGTCCAATTCCGCAACAGCAACCGGACAGGCGAGTCAGCTTATCGGTGGCAACCAGTTGGTAGGGTATGTAACCGACCAATCTCCAGATGGATGGATTTCATTTGATGTAACGGACTACATCATGAATGACCTGACCGCGGGATTCGACTGGGCTGCATTCAGCGTAAACCAGTTCGGATACAAGTCTATGGCGTTCGGCAGTGCGGAGCAGGAACTCGCTTCGTATTTGCAAATTACCTATACAGGTGGGAGCTCTCCTGTTCCGACGCCTGAACCAGCGACATTCGTCCTCATGTTTCTGGGGCTCGGAGTTCTCGGGATAATGAAGAGGAAGAGTCTTCTTACAGACCACAGATAGTCAAGGTTCCTGAAAATTGAACGCCTTGCCTTGTAAATAGGCAGGGCGTTTTTGATTGATAGTGTGTTGATTACGACGGGTAACTGAAAAAGGCTTCAGTCTTGCGACTGAAGCCTTTGTTCTCAATGGTGCCGAAGAAGGGACTCGAACCCTTACGGGATTTCTCCCACTACCCCCTCAAGATAGCGTGTCTACCAATTCCACCACCCCGGCGAGTTACCATTTCTTGCTGACTTTTTCCTCGTCAGCGCGGAGGCGATATATATGCAAAACACCATGGGCTTGGCAAGCGCTTTTTTTGAAAAAATGAAAATTAATGTTTCAACGCGCCTGCCCCATGGCCTTGCGGGGGGAAAAGCCTTCCAAACAAACAGGCTTCGCGTTATGGATGGCAGGCAATCTGGTCGATAATGCGGCGAGTGGCGCGCTGTTCAGACCTGCGATTCCGGCACACGAATCATATACGATAAGGATACCACATGCCCCGCACCATGCTGCTGCTTGATATTGGCAGCGGAACTCAGGACGTTCTCTACTACATTCCGGGCAGAGAGCTTGAAAACTGCCCCAAATTCGTTCTTCCGGCCCCTGCGCGTCTGGTGGCGCAGCAGGTGGAGGCCCATACCCGCAACGGCGTTTCCATCTATCTGCATGGAAGCAACATGGGCGGAGGATTCTTCAGAGCCCTGAAACTCCATATGGAAGCGGGCTGCAAGGTGGCCGTGCACCCCGAAGCTGCCTTTGCCCTGCATGACAATGCGGACAAGGTGCGCAGCTGGGGTATTGAAATTGCCGACCAGTGTCCTGAAGGCTATGTGCCTGTGGCGCTAGCCGATTATGATGCTGCATGGTGGCGTGCCTTTCTGGGCATGGCCGGGCTTGAATACCCCGACCTGGTCATTGCGGCCGCGCAGGATCACGGTTTTCATCCCGAACCGGCCGGTCTCGGCAACCGCGTGGGGCGCTTCCAGCTGTGGCGCGACCTGCTCACCCAGCATCAGGGCGATCTTTCTGCTCTTCTGCATGCACAGGCTCCGGCACCCATGACCCGACTTGCTGCCATTCAGCGGGCAACCGGTTTCGGTCCCGTGGCAGATTCCGCAGCTGCGGCCCTGCTCGGTGCGCTCTTCATGCCGGAAATTGCCGCCCGCAGTCACAGAGAAGGCGTGCTCGTCGTCAACGTGGGCAACAGCCATCTTGTTGCCTTCCTTGTCTACAAGGAGCGCGTGCTCGGCGTGTACGAACACCACACCGGCATGTTGGAACAGGATAAGCTCATTGAGGATCTCGTGGAGTTTCGCCGCGGCTGGCTGACGGACGATATGGTGCGCAACACCGGCGGGCACGGCTGCATGAACCTGCCCCTGCCCGACGAGGCAGAAGGATTCCGCCCCGCATTCATTCTCGGACCGCGCCGTGAACTGCTCCGCGGACAGGGCCAGTTCATTGCACCCGGCGGTGATATGATGCTTGCCGGTTGCTTCGGACTGCTGAAAGGATACTCCCTGATCTCGGGCTTGGAGCTTTCGTAATCCGAATTTGACATTATTGTGCTTGCAGATACAATCTGCCCTCGTTCCTGACGGTTTTTCTTCAATGCGAACGGCGGTTTCACAACGTTTCGATCTGTTGTGATACGGCTGTGCGCAGGGGCGATACTCAGCCAGAAGAATTCGTCCGGGTGGTGTGGCGGTGGATTGAAGGGCAATGCTACGGTGCAGAACAAGAGGGTGACATGGAAGTTTTTGACAGAGCCGAGTTGTTGAGTCGGGAAGAGCTGGAGCAGGTGCAACTGGTGCGTCTGCGCAACGTGGTATCGCAGGCCATGCGCTCGCGGTTCTATGGCAAGCGCCTCAAGGAGGCCGGCCTTACGCCGGATTCCTTCAAGTCGCTGGACGATGTGCGCCGCATTCCCTTCACGACCAAGGATGATCTCCGCTCGCAGTATCCCGACGGCCTGAACACGCTGCCCACCAGTGAAATGGTGCGCATGCATGCTTCCAGCGGTACCACCGGCTCGCCCACTGTCATCCACTATACGCAGAACGACATCAATCTGTGGGCAGATCTCATGGCGCGCAGCATGCACATGGTAGGCGTGCGCAAGGAAGATGTGTTCCAGAACATAACCGGTTACGGTCTGTTCACCGGCGGTCTGGGGCTGCACTACGGTGCTGAGCGCCTCGGCTGTCTCACCATTCCCGCAGGCCCCGGCAACACGGCGCGCCAGCTCAAGTTCATGCGCGATTTCAAAACCACCGCGGTGCACATCATTCCTTCCTACGCTCTGTATTTCGGTGCTGCCATGCGCGACAGCGGTGAAGACCCGGCGTCTCTTGCCCTTCGCGTGGCCCTTATCGGCGCGGAACCGCACACCGAGGAAACCCGCAGGCGTATCGAGGAACTGATGGGCCTGAAGGCGTACAACTCCTACGGTCTGTCGGAAATGAACGGCCCGGGGGTTGCCTTTGAATGCGTGCACCAGAACGGCATGCACGTGTGGGAAGACGCCTATATTGCCGAAATAGTGCACCCGGAAACCCTTGAACCGCTGCCGGACGGCGAGGTGGGCGAACTTGTCATGACCACCCTGTGCCGTCAGGGCATGCCCATTCTGCGCTACCGCACCAAGGACCTTACCCGCATCATTCCCGGCGAATGTGCCTGCGGGCGCACGCACCGCCGCATAGACCGCATTCTCGGCCGCGCGGACGACATGCTCATCATCAAGGGCGTGAACATCTATCCCATGCAGATAGAGCAGGTGCTGATGGGCTTCCCCGAGGTGGGCGAGAACTACCTCATCGTGCTGGAGCGTGAGAACTTCATCGATCAGATTCGCGTAAAGGTGGAAATTCGCGAAGAACATTTCGTGGAAGACATGCGCGTGCTGCGTGACCTGCAAAAGCGAATGGTCAGCCGCCTGCGCGACGAACTGCTCATTACCCCGCGGGTTGATCTGGTGCAGCACAACAGCCTGCCCAAGGCAGAGGGCAAGGCGCAACGCGTGCTGGATAACCGCGAAGCATAGGAACCATAGTGGAATTATTCATAAGCTCCGTTTTTATTCTTTTCATGGCCCTGTCGCTTGGGCTGCACATCTTTTCGTTGCCGGGAAACTGGCTCGTGCTGGGTCTGCTTGCCTTCTGGCGGTTCACCCACCCCGAGGCAGTGGGCATGGACACCACCTTCTTCATCACTGTCGGCGGGCTTGCCCTGCTGGGCGAAGTGCTGGAGTTCGGGGTGCAAATGCTTGGCGCGAAGAAGTTCGGCGGCAGCAACAAAGGCAATGTGGGGGGGATAATTGGAGCCATAGTGGGTGCCATAGTGGGTGCTCCCTTCTTCTTCGGCCTTGGTGCGCTTGTGGGCGCTCTGGGTGGTGCTTATGCCGGATGCCTGCTGCTTGAGATAGGGCAGGGGCGTTCCTTTGATGTGGCCAGTCAGGCCGCCAAGGGAGCGTTCTTCGGCAAGTTTCTCGGGCTGGGCCTCAAGTTTGGCATAGGTGTATGCCTTGTGGTGCTTGGCGCTTCGCACGTGTGGCCGTAGTTGTTGTATGCTGGTGGCTGACACAGCCGTTGCTTGACTGCGTGGCGCATATGGATGAAGGAAAGGGGGCCGACAGGCCGCCTGATACGATATGACATACTACGATCTTCGGGCGGGCCGCATATGGCCCGCCTTTCTTTTTTTAGCAATGGATGGATGCAATGCTGGATAATCTTGCCGTGGTTCTTGTGAAGCCGCGTTTTCCTGAAAATATCGGAATGGCCGTTCGCGCCTGTGTGAACATGGGCGTGAGCGAGCTTGTGGTGGTGCAACCCGAACGGTGGGATGTGGACCGCATTCAATCGCTTGCCACTATCAAGGGGGCAGAGCTGGTGCGCTCCATTCGGGTGGAGGATGATCTTGCCACCGCCCTTGCCGGGTACCATCACGTATACGGCACCACTGCCCGTACCGGCGGCTGGCGCAGCGAGATTTTGTCACCTGAAAAGGCCGCTCCGCTCATTACCGGCCAGATTGCCGAGGGCAGCAAGGTTGCCGTGCTCTTCGGCCCTGAAGACAAGGGGTTGACCAATGAAGAGACGGAAATCTGCAACCAGCTGCTGACCATTCCCGTGAACCCGCAGGCCAGCTCGCTCAATCTGGCGCAGGCTGTGCTTATCGTGCTGTACGAGTGTTTCAAGTCGGGCGTGCGTACGCCGCTGGTGCCCGGTACCAGCGGGGCGCAGTCGCCCCTGTGTACGCATGCGGAGCAGGAGACCGTTATCCGCACCCTGCGCGACACGCTTATGCGCATTGATTTTCTGCGTAAGGATAACCCGGATTACTTCATGCTGCCGGTCCGTCGTTTTTTGCAGAAGATGGCGCTGCGGCGGCATGAGTTTGCCCTGCTCATGGGCGTGTGCCGGCAGGTTCGCTGGCTGGCTGATAAGGCCGGGGTTCCGGAGCTGTCTTCAGAACAGGCGACAGGCCAGCATGTGTCCGGTCTGCATGCGGCTGGTCAGCATGCTTCTGGAACAGGCACGGAAGGCGACGATTCCGGAAAGCCTGAAGAATAGAACTGAACCGACGCGCCCGAATACTCTTTGAGCCAAATAAGAAGCCCCCGTCCTAAGACGGGGGCTTTGTTGTTCTGTCACCGCCCTGCTATCGGGCTGTTTCAGTTCTGTTACTGGGCTGCGGTGCCGTCTGAAACAGGGGCTGTATCACCTGCCGGGGCTGCTTCTTTTGCAGCTACCCGCTGGTCGAAGAGCTGATCCTGTCCGTCCTGCATGTAGCGTTCGTTACGCGGGCCGACGGGCATGGTGCCAAAGGTTTGATAGTTGGCTACCCGCGCGTAGGTTACATAGTCGGATATGGCAGCGTTGATGGCCGTGGAGATAATGGACCCGATGAGGTCGGATGACCCGCCGCTGAGATCAACGACAACTCTGCCTTTATACTGCCAGAGCACAGCGTTGGTTGTGGTGGACTGCAGTTCGCAGTCAAAGCCCACGGTCAGGGTGCCACCGATAACGTAGTAGGAAAGGTCCCACTCTTTGATCTTGGTATAGAGCACGCTGTCTGCACCGAACTGTTCTTTGAACTTGCCTATGGGCATGCCATACAGCAGTTCGGTGTCATACAGCCCTTCGTGCTGCATTATTTCAGTCACCACGGGAATGGGGAACACATAGAAGCCGTTGTATGAGAGTGGTTCCGCAATGGTGGTGGTGTAGTAAGCCTTGGCATCGGCTGCCGAGGTTTCGTTCATGGGCGGCAGCACAAGAATGCTCTTGGGCTGTTCGGCATACATGCCGGGGAAGCATTCCTGCTTGGTCACCAGCTTTGCGCACCCGGTCATGGCAAGGCAGAAAAGCAGGAGAAACGGAATGAGTTTACGCATGTTCTGTCTCCTCTGCTAGCTCTGGGTCTGGCCCTGAGCGGGGGCGGTTTCTTGGGCGGGCTGTGCTCCGGTGACAGCAGGCTGCCCTGTCTGACCAGCTTCGGGCGAGGTGGCAGGCACCTCAGCGGCAGGCTGAACGCCGTTTTGCTTGTCCTTGTCTATCTGGCGCTGGGACGCACGGGTCAGCATGTCCATGAATACACCGGATTCGGGATACAGCGCCTTTTCCTTGGCATACCACTGCAGCGAGTTGGCAGCCTTGCCGGACTTGAAGAGCAGAAAGCCGTATTCGGCATAGATGCCGGGCGGAACTTCAAGATTTTTCTCGGCGGCCACGTTCATAATGCGTTCCAGCTCGGCCAGATGCTTGGTCTGCGTTTCTGTGCAGTCGTTTTTGGCAACGTCGTAGTAGGTGTTGGAGTAGTTGCACCAGTCATACATCTGCTTGCCACCACCGCAACCCGTCAACAGGGCAAGGGAGGCAAGGCTGAGTAGGATGATCAATTTTCTCATGGAATGAAAACCTCTCTGGTCTGGCCCTTGTCGACCAGGATAACGCGGTCAACCACGACTGCGCCGTTGCGGGTGATGCGCACGGAATGCTTGCCGGGGGCAACCTGATACCACTTCTGCTTGCTGGAAGAATCCTTGGCGTATCCGGCGGGGCGCAGCTGAATTTCGTCAGCGCCGTCCAGAGAGAGCATTGCGCCGCGGGTATCGCCGGTAAAGCTGAGCCATGCCTCTTCGGCAGAGATGACAACGCCTTCATGTGCGCCGCAACCGGCGGCGAAGAGGATGAAGGTCAACAGAACTGCTGTGAGAATGCGCTTCATGACTTACCTCGCCGGGGCCTGAATGAAGAGGGGAGAATAATCCTTGCTGGCGTTCCACTGGCTCAAATCGCCTGAGGAAAGCTGGCAGAAGGATATTTCATCAGCCGGGGTGGAGCCGGAGGTCTGCACCACGCGCAGGGTGGCCACCTTTTTGCCGGGCAGGGTGATCATGGTGTTGGTCTGGGGGTTCTTGACCTTCTTGCCCTCTGCAATCACCTCGAACTCATCGCCGGCCTTAATGCCCTGCGAAACCCCGCCGCCCATGATGTACATGCCGTCCTCATTTCCGAGGATATAGCTGCGCCATGGCTTGTTCATGAGGTTTTCGATGAGGTTGGAGGCAAGGTTGGTGATGGCGGCATCAATGGCCTTGTCATTGATGGCGGAATCGTAGCCGTTGCGGGAGCCGAAGCCCATGATGGAGCCTGCTTCGGAGAAGGCTTCACCTTCGCCGGCTTCGGAGTAGATGACTTCGCCGGTGTATACGTCGATGAGACGGATATGCACCTTGGCATATGCCACCTGCTTCTTTGTGCGGCTGAAGAGGCCCACGTCGCCGGTTTCCTTGCGGCCAAATTCGGTGATGGAACCGACGATAAGGTAGTCGGCCATATTCTTGAGCGGGGCGGCATCGCCTATACCAAGCTCTTTCTGAAGCTTGTCGAGGTCGGCGCGTTCAAGCAGGATGAACTTTTCGGTATCCATCAGCTTGTTGGAAAGAATATCCACAGCCTGCTTGCCGATACGGTCATTGTTCTCATCAATGAAGAAACTTTGGCCGTATTTGGTTTCGTTAGAGAAGCGGGCAATGGCGACTTTTCTTTTAAGCCCCTTGTACTGCTGCTTCTTCTCCGCCTCTACAGCAGGGCTCACAACCTGCTTTGGTGCGGTGGATTCAATTTTCTCGGGTTTCTTTACCGTTGCACAGGCGCATAAAGAACAGAGCGCCGTAATTATTACGGTAAGTTTGACGAGTGTGTGCATCATGCCCCCTTGATGAAACTATGGAAGGTTAAAAATACATAAAGAAGCACTGCTTTTCGTATATTCCTTACAAAAATTCAACACGAAATGCGTTTGTCGTGCAAAAATATGCATTTGGAAAAGGGGAAAATTTATAAGGTGCGGCATGAAGTCCGCGCGTGACAGGCGTTTTGACTGATGTGGCAGGCTTTTGAATTGCTGAAGCAAAGACCGTAGTGCGGTGTTGCATCATGCAGCAGGGGTGGAACTATGCGTTGTGGGGCAGTGCAAGGCCCTGCGAGAGCCATTGCTGCCATTGGTTCCACTCCTGCGGAGGTGGGCATGTGGCGCTGAATTTGCCGAATTCGATATGGTAGTGGTGCAGATAAAGCGGATGCTGCGAGGTTTCATTCATCTGCGGTCCGTAGATGGGGTCGCCCACAATCGGGTAGCCTGCATGGGCAAGGTGGGCCCGTATCTGATGCCGGGCTCCTTTGTGGATGGAGGCAAGCACGAGCGTGCAGGATGCCTGTTCACCATCAACGGTGACGCTGCCAAGCGGCAGAATGGTTGTGTGGCGCAACGGGTCTTCAGCAGGGGTGGCAAGTGCGCGGGTGGTTCGTCGTTTGGCCGTGTCCAGCGCCGTCTGAATGCTGAGCGGACTCTTCAGGTCACCGTGCACAACGGCAAGATACAGTTTTTCCACGGCACCGGCGTCTTCAAGGGTATGAAATGCTTCGGCCTTGGAAGGGCCGAAGGCCACCATGACCATGCCGGAGGTGAGCCTGTCCAGACGGTTTATGAGCGTTGGTGCCGTATCGCCGGAGTCTTCTTGCTCGGGAAAAAGTCCGGCAATCAGGGATTCCAGAGAGTTGGCCGGACCTCCGGCTATGTGTGCGGAGTGCATGCCGCCCGGTTTGAAGACGGCGGCGTATCCGGCGTGTCTGTGGATAATATGGACACGGGCAGCAAGTGCCGGATCGGTTTCGCAGGCTGCAGCAGAGGTATCCGTAGCGGAAAGTTGGGTGATGCCGTTTCCGGTTGCATCGTTGTCACGGGGGACAAGCAGAAGGGTCTCTCCCTCCCGGACACATCTGCCCTTGGCTGCGGGGGAGCCGTTTACGAGAATGGTGTGGGTGTCGAAGAGTCGTCTGCGAAGGCGTATGCCGCTTTCAGGCAGAAAGAGTGCGAGGGCCGCATCCAGCCGTTGCCCGTGCATGTGGGCCGGGACAACAGCGCACTGCATGCCCTGCGGCATGTGGGGGAGTATCCCTTGCCCGGCTGTATCCGGTGCGGCAGGCGCAGCCTTGTGCGAGGTCGGCTCATGTTTTTCGGGTGACTGGGGATATTTGTTCTGGGGCATGGCTACGTTCCGTGTATGGTGCGCCGACATTGAGCCATTTCGCCCCAATTATCAAGCATCCGCTTATCACGTGCGCCGAAGGTGATGGTTGTTACACCTGCTGGCCCAGATACTCCAAGACGACCAGCGACATATCGTTGCCCTGCTGTGTTTCTTCGGTGAACCGCTGAATCTCTCCAATGGTTTCATCGAGCAGGTCCTGCGTGCCTATTTGCGGATATTGCTCAAGCCAGTTGCGCAGTGTGCGCTGGGTAAGGCGTTCACCGCGTGCATCCCGTGAGGTGGTTATGCCGTCAGTATAGAGGATTACCCTGTCCGCAGGCTGCAGCGTGACAGATACGTTGGAATAGTGCCCGGCCCCGAGCGGCAGACCGAGTGGTATGCCGGATGCCTTGATTTCCGTGGTTACCCCGTTGCGCAAGAGCAGCGGCAGCGGCTGGCCTGCGTTGGCAATGGTCATGGTTTTGCCGTTGCACACGGCCAGCGTGGCCGTGACAAATGTGCCGGATATCAGCAGGTCTGCCAGATCGTTATGCAGGCTGGTCAGAAAACTGCCGGGGCAGGCCATGGACACAGACTGCACCTGTGTGGCCACGCGTATGGAAAGCATTGCGGCCGAAAGCGTGTTGCCTGCCGTGGCGCCGAGCAGAAGGGCTGCCCCATGATTTTCCAGCGAACGCGCTCAAAGAAAATTGCCCGCAACGGTGTGCGGGCTCAGTGAACGGACGGCAATATCAAAGCCGCAAGGCGCGAGCGCCCTTTGCGCCTCCTTCTCCGGGGTGAGAAAGCGCTGTTGCATGAGGGCACCGGCGTGCAGGTCGTTCGCCATCTGGCGTTCAAGGCGGTGCAGTTTTACCAGATTGTCAGCCCGCCTGAGCAGGTGCTGCGGAGGCGAGAGCCTGTCCGTGGAGAGCCTGTCAGTGGTGAGCCTGTCGGGGGAGAGCAGGCCGTTTGTATTGGTTGTCGTGGCGGGGGTCATGCGTTCACCTCCTTTGAGGAAGAAGGGGCGGAATGTATGACGAGCGGAAGCGATATTGTGCACGTTGTGCCGTTATCCAGCTCACTTGCCAGCGATATGGTTCCTCCATGGATGCGCGCACTGAGCTGTGCTATG
>JBKEAK010000046.1:0-1719 GCA_047972125.1 Halodesulfovibrio sp. | reverse complement strand
GGGCTTGTAGGTGGTGGGGGAGCCGCCAAGGGCGAAGAGGTCGCCATCAGCATCATACAGGCCAACCTCGCGCACGGTGAAGCCGCCCACGTCCTGCGGCACCACGACTTCGGCAACGGTCCAGTTGGGGTTATGCGGATGGATGTAGATGGAGTTCACAGGGCTGCGGTGCACTTCGTGAACCAGCGCAACCATAGCCTCGCTGGGTACAATGTCGCTGCCGTTACCGTCGCCCAGCGCGAACTCGGTAATCTGCACCGGCGTGCCGTTCTGGGCTGCAGCAAGCTTGGCTTTCCCTTTGTTGGTCAGAAGAGTGTAATAGTTGGGCACGGTTTCCTCCGTGGCTACAGGGGGTTGATGTAGGAAATTTCTGCGCTCTGATAGCCGACACCGAAGCGGATATCAGCAGGGGGAACATCCGGCGTTGCCGGTTCCCACGGGTACACGGTGATGAGCTCGCCGCCGGAGAGCTGCGCCCCGACATAGGGGCTGCCATAGCCGGTGAGAAACACGGTGATGCCGTCCGGATGCTGGCTCTTGCGTTTGGTGGCCTCCACAACTGTGTCGATCTGGCCGTAGAGCTCCTGATCCAGTCCCATGTCAGTGACTTCCACCTCGATGCGGAAGGTGCCGGGCGTGCCGTCGTATTCAAACCACTGGCGCACGGTGCCGTTGCCGTAGAGCGTGGCAAGGGCATCCTCCACGCAGTACACAGTGCCGTGATGCATGCGCCAGATAAGCGCCTTGCGGATGAGATCACGCTTCTTGGCAACGGGCAGGGTATCCGCCCAGAACAGCACGCGGAACTGTTTGGCGAGCAGAGAGAGCATGGGCTCCTGCAGCTCGCCCACGCGGGAAAGAACGGCAGGCACGGGAATGTCCGCAATGATGCGGGCACACTCCATGTCCGCAGCCTCGGCACAGGCCAGCATGACCGGATCCTTGTCGATGGAATCCGGCAGCAATTGCGAGAGGTGTATGTCGGTGACTTTTGCCATTATGCCGACTCCAGCCCGCCGAAGGTGATAACGGGCGCACCGTCAGGCACGGCAAGCGCATGCTCGGCCACCACGGCAAAGGCCGGGCTTGCGAGCTCCACGCGCTTGGCTCCGGCGGCACGCAGCCGGTAGATCAGTTCGGATGGGTTCACATCCCGCCCCAGCTTGGCACGCTGCCATGTAATGAAAGCGTCAACAGCCTTGGTAACTGCCTCTTCCGTCTGCGCTTGTGTGACAGGATCGTCCGCATACCAGACAACAGAGATGGCATAGGGCTGCTCCACAGGCGCTGCCACGGTGACGCGGTCACCCATGGGCCGGTGCTTCTTGTCGGTGAGAATGGTCTCGACCAGCTCCAGCACTGCAGCTTGCGGCAACTGACCTCCGCGCATGAGCGGGTACACCTCGATTTCGCAGGGCGAAGGCGAGAGCACCGCCACATCGATGATGTCTCTATGCGCCGTCATGGCCCAATAGGTGTAGGCATCAGCAGGACCGGCAGAGGAAAAACGCCCCGGAGCCAGCAGGATGCGGCTGCGCAGATGCTCATCATCCTCCGCATCAGCCCCGGCCATGCTGGTGGTTGTGTTGCTCACGCCCGTTACACCGGATACCGGATCGCTCAAGCGGGCTATCTGGCCCGCCGTAAAGCCGTTGCCCTTGGTTCCCGTAACCGTGCAGGTTGCGGCCACATCCATGAAGGAGATACCGGCAGGCACGG
>JBKEAK010000045.1:0-11278 GCA_047972125.1 Halodesulfovibrio sp. | reverse complement strand
CTCCGAGGTATTCGCGTTCGTTTTCGCCGAGCATGCCCAGCGAAAGGGCTATGAGGGTCCACAGGTGCACCACATGATACCCGCCGCCGTAGAATTCGGACAGGTCGTGTATCTGCGAGTGGCAGTTGTGGCAGGGGGCGATTACATACGGAGCCCCGGTGCTCTTGATCTGTTCATCCTTGCGCTTGCCGTAGTAGCGGCGCGCGTCGGGGAAGCCGGACTGAAGGAAGCCGCCACCGCCGCCGCAGCAGTAGTTGTTGGACTTGTTGGGCCACATGTCGATGAAGTTCTCTTCACCCACCACGGTCTTCACCACATACCGCAAATCATCCGCAACAGGATCGCCGAACGACTTGCGGACAAGCTGACAGGGGTCCTGCACGGTGAATTTTATGCCGTCCTTGTTCCAGTCGGAATTCACGGGCAGTTTGCCTTCGCGAACCCACTTGGCGTAGAGACGGATGATGGATTCTATCTGAACGTCGGTCTTGATGTTGAATTTCTGCAATCCGAACCGGACTGCGTAAAGTTCGTGTCCTCACTCCGTGTTCAGCCAATACTTGCAGCCGAGGTCCTCCACCGCCTTGATCTTGGTGCGGACAATCTGCTCCCACTTTTCATCGTCAGCGGCAAAGAGACAGTAGTTTTCGGCCGCCCATCCCACTGAACCGTAGGTCCAGTCGCATCCGGCCTTGTTCAGAATCTTCCAGAGCGGCACCATTTCATCAGGTTCGGTCACCGGCTCGCGGGAGTTCTGGTTTAGGAAATACTCCGCTCCCTGCTTGTCCATGGGAGCCTCAAGTTCTTCCTGTCCGGGCTGGGATTCGCGTACTTCCTCCACCATGTCTTCCACCACGAAGCGGAAATCTTCCGAGCTTGCGCCCATGGCACTGAAGCCGTCGGTCTTCAGGGCCTGATGGCAGGAATTGACAATGCCACGGGGTTTCTTGTCCTCGGGCCAGCTTTTGCGTGCCTGATACACGAGCTGGGGGATGTTGATGCGCATGGGGCACACGTGCACGCAGCGCGTACACATGGTGCACATCCAGACCCACGGGGTGGTTGTCAGTTCCTCGTCCATTCCCAGCGCAGCCATGCGCAGGAACTTGCGGGGGTCCATGCCTTCCAGCCCGGTGGCGGGGCATCCCGCGGAACAGGCGCCACAGGTGAGGCACAGATTAAGGTTTCCGCCTTCGGGCAACAGTTCCGCTACCTTGTCCTTGAAGGTTGAGCCGGACTGCCGGGGCAGTTTCTTGGGCTCGTGTGCGGGGGTATCGGGCATAATTCGCTTCTCCGGAGCGGCACGTCTGCCGCTTTTTCATGAATAACTGAGGGATAATGCAGAAACGGATTCAGAATACGCTATTTTCCGCAAAATTGAAAGCCATCACAAGACAGCCTGCAACAGCTTGTGCGGAGCGGGGAGGGTAATAACCGTCCTGCATCCATGCCGCCCGCCCGTTGGGCAGCGGGCGGGCGGTGGGATACAGGCCGAAAGGCCTTAGGAACAGGTCGCGTTATTCCTCAATGCCGAAACGGCGGGCTATCTCCTTGGCAGCGCGGCGGCCCGCGCCCATGGCAAGGATGACCGTTGCCGCGCCGGTGACAATGTCACCGCCGGCATAGGCATTGGGAATGGAGGTTTCGCCGGTGGCTTCGTCCACCTCTATGTAGCCCCACTTGTTGAGCTTCAGGTCGGGCTCGTTTTCCAGCAGTACCGGGTTGGGGTTGGTGCCCACGGCAATGACGGCGAGATCGGTTTCCAGCTCGTAGGTGTCGCCCTCAACGGGCTTGGGGGAGCGACGGCCGGATGCGTCCGGTTCTCCGAGTTCCATGCGCTGGAGCAGCACCGACGTAAGGTTGCCCCTTTCGTCGCCACGGAACTCGATGGGGTTTGCCAGACACTCGAGATGGATGCCTTCTTCCACGGCGTGTTCGATCTCTTCATGACGCGCGGGCATGGCGTCCGCGGTACGGCGATAGACGATGTGAACGGATTCCGCACCAAGGCGCTGCGCGGTGCGCGCTGCGTCCATGGCCACGTTGCCGCCACCGTATACGGTGACCTTGCGACCTCGGATGATCGGGGTGTCGTAAGCAGGGAACTCGTATGCACGGCCGAGGTTCACGCGGGTGAGGTATTCGTTGGCGGAGAACACACCGATGAAGTTCTCGCCGGGAATGCGCAGGAACTTGGGCAGACCTGCGCCCACGCCGATGAATACGGCCTTGTAGCCCTGATCGAACAGGTCCTTGATGTTGAAGGTTTTGCCACCCACATAGTTGGTGACAAACTCCACTTCAAGTTCCTTCAGGGCGCCGACTTCCTTTGCCACTATTTTTTCTTTGGGCAGGCGGAATTCCGGAATTCCGTAAACCAGAACTCCGCCCACCTCATGCAGTGCCTCGAAAACGGTCACCTTGCAGCCGCGGGAGGCAAGATAGCCTGCCACCGTAAGGCTTGAGGGACCGGAGCCTATACAGGCGACCTTTTTGTCATGGTCGATGTACGGGCATTCGGGTTTGGCGGTGATAAGGTCGCACGCGTCCATGTGCATGTACTCGTCCGCGACAAAGCGTTCGAGACGGCCTATGGCTACGGGCTGCTCCTTGGCGTTGAGAATGCACGAACCCTCGCACTGAATCTCCTGCGGACAGACGCGTCCGCACACGGCGGGCAGGCTGTTGGTGGACTTGATGACCGCATAGGCCTTTTCCACGTCACCCTTGGCCAGGTGGGAGATAAAGTCGGGAATGGGCACCTCGACAGGACAGCCCTTCACACACTTGGGCTTTTTGCACTGAAGGCAGCGCTTGGCCTCTTCCATCGCCATTTCCCTGGTGTAGCCCAGCGCAACTTCTTCAAAGTTGTTCCTGCGCACATCCGGCGGCTGGTTGGGCATGGGAACGCGGGCGGCAATTTCCTTCTTACTTTTTGTCATTGCACTTACACCTGCAGTGATGGTCAAAGGATTCCTTTTCCATGGACGAGAACGCCGCCAGTCTCTGCCGAAGCTCCATGAAGTCCACCTGGTGGCCGTCGAATTCGGGGCCGTCCACGCAGGCAAACTTGGTCTTTCCGCCCACGGTTACGCGGCAGGCGCCGCACATGCCCACACCATCAACCATGATGGAGTTGAGGCTCACCGTGGTGGGAACGCCGAACGGTTCCGTGGTCTTGGAGACGGCTGCCATCATCGGTACGGGGCCGACGGCAACCACTTCGATCACGGACTTGTCCTTTTCAAGACGTTCCTTCAGCAGCTCCGTCACAAGGCCCTTATGGCCGTAGCTGCCGTCGTCGGTCGAGATGAGCACTTCGGGACAGAAGCTCTTCAATTCCTTTTCAAAGAGCAGCAGGTCCTTGTTGCGTGCGCCGATAATGGCCACAACGTGGTTGCCTGCTTCGTGATGGCCCTTGGCGATGTGGTGCATGGCCGCAATGCCGGTGCCGCCGCCAACGCAGATCACGGTTCCGCCCTTGTGGATGTGGGTTGCTTTGCCCAGCGGTCCGCACAGGTCGAGAATATCGTCGCCTTCGTTCAGTTCTTCCAGCAGAGCGGTGCTCTTGCCGAGAACGAGATACACGATGGTGATGGTTCCTTTTTCAGGGTCCGTGTCCGCAATGGTCAGCGGAATCCGTTCACCCTTGTCGCAAACGCGAAGGATGACGAAGTTCCCCGGTTTCGCCTTGGCGGCGATATGCGGTGCATCAATGACCAGCTTGCTGGTCTGCCCGGGAATCAGCTGCTCTTTCTTGAGAATTGTGTTCGCCATGAGAGTATCCTGTTCAAGTTCGCAATCTGACGCCTAGCGGAGTCCTAGAAGGGCCAGATCATGGGGATTAATACAACACACATGATAAAGGTTATGATCTGCAAAGGCCAGCCTGCCTTCACATAGTGCATGAAGTTATAATTACCGGGCCCGAGCACGATGGTGTTGGGCGGGGTAGCAACCGGGGTAAGGAAACATGCCGAGGCCGACATTGCAATACCCATGGCGAGCGGAAGCGGGCTGATGCCGCTCTGCACGGCGATCGGAATTGCCAGCGGAGCCATAAGTGCAGCAGTTGCGGTGTTGGACATGAAGTTGGTGATGATGGCCGTCAGGGCGCAGCACACTGCCAGCAGCGCATACGGATCGGAGACGTGGCTTACCACGTTCTTTGCGATCAGGGAAGCGGCACCGGACTTGTCCATGGCGGTGCTCATGGAGAGCATGCCCGCGAACAGGAAGATGGTGGTCCAGTCGATGGCCTTGAAGGCTTCACGCATGGTCATACAGCCGGTGATGACCACAAGGCAGGCGCCCAGCATGGCGGCCGTGACCAGCGGCAGGAACTCGGAAGCCATGGCAGCCACAACGAAGATGAAGATGCCAAGGGCCCACCACATCTTTTCGGGACGCTGCACCTTGGGAGCAGCCTGTTCATCAAGGGTGCATTCTGCCTGCGTGTTGGGCAGCATTTTGCTGCCGATGGTGGCGTAGAAGAGAATGCCCGCGATGAGCAGGGGAACACCGAAGAGGCCGAATTCAAAGAAGCCGAAGGGCTGAATGCCCGCAGGGCCCATCTTCTGCAGCATGGAGTTGATGATGCCGTTGGGCGGGGTGCCGACCAGCGTGATCGTGCCGCCCAGTGACGAGGCAAAGGCCACGGGCATGAGAATCTTGCTGGGGCGTATGCCTGCGGAGGCACACATGCCCATGATCATGGGAATGGCAACAACGGTGGTACCGGTGTTGGACAGGAAGGCGGAAAGGATGCCGATAACGGCAACGGAAAGCACCAGCAGCCTTTTTTCGCTGCCGCCTGCCATTCTGACGGTGGCTTTGCCCACTTTGTCGGCAAAGCCGGTGACAAAGGTGGCTTCACCCACGATGAACATGGCCATGAAGATGATTACCCAGACGTTACCGAAGTTCGAGAACGCGGCTTTGGCATCCACGATCTTGAATATGCTGAGGGCAATGGGCACCAGCATGGCGGTAACAGGCAGCGGAACAACCTCGGTGAAGAAAAGCACTGCGGCAACAGCAAGAATACCGAGGGTAAGATAGGCTTTGGTGGGATCAGGCGGAGCGTCTGCAGCAAAGCACACTCCGGCAACAACAAGCACCAGCATGAGAGCCAGACCGAGAATCGGAATCAATCGTTTCATGTGTCGTATCCTCATTTAACACGTTAAACACGTTGATCGGTCACAGGCCAGCGGGGGGTGACGGTCCCTCACGGACTACAGGTTGCAGGGGTTGAGGGGATTGTGCGCCCGCCGGCGGCAACCGGCGGGCGCGGGACTCGTTTGACTAGAACTCGAAGCCGTAGCTCTTCACGAAGGTATTGATACGCTTGCGGGACGCGGCAACACGTTCCTTCAGCGCCTTGGTGTAAGCGTCAAGGTCGGCAATGGGGGCGCGGGCAACTCCGCTGTCCATGGCGGCCTTGGCAACTGCGGGAACTTCCCATTCCAGGATACGGGTATCCAGGGGCTTGGGAATCACGTAGTCCACACCAAACTTCAGTTCCTTCACGCCGTAGGCGTCGCAGATTTCGCTGGGTACGGGTTCCTTGGCGAGAGCGGCGAGGGATTTGGCAGCGGCAACTTTCATTTCCTCGTTGATCTCGGTGGCCTGTACGTCCAGTGCTCCGCGGAAGATGTACGGGAAGCCGGAAACGTTGTTCACCTGGTTGGGGAAGTCGGAGCGCCCGGTACCCATGATGCAGTTGGGGCTGGCTTCCTTGGCGAGGGGATACGGAATTTCCGGGTCGGGGTTGGCCATGGCGTAGATGATGGGGTCCTTGGCCATGGACTGTACCATTTCCTTGTTCAGCAGGTCCTTTACGGAAAGACCGAGGAAGCAGTCTGCACCCTTGAGACAATCGGCGAGGGTGCCGTGGTCCTTGTCCTGTGCGAAGGCTTCCTTGTACTTGTTCATGCCGCCGCGACCCTTGTGGATGAGACCGCGGGAGTCGAACATGAAGACGTTTTTCCGGTCCACGCCGAGCTGAACGTAGAAATTGGCGCATGCAATGCCGGCTGCACCGGCGCCTACAACGACAACCTTCAGATCTTCGATCTTGCGGTTGGTGATCTCGCAGGCGTTGATCAGGCCCGCACCGGAGATGACAGCGGTTCCGTGCTGGTCATCGTGGAATACGGGAATGTTCATTTCACGCTTGAGAGTTTCTTCAATGTAGAAGCATTCGGGAGCCTTGATGTCTTCGAGGTTGATGCCGCCGAAGGTGGGCTCCATGGCCTTGACGATGTCGATGAGCTGATCGGCGCTCTTCACGTCAAGGTTGATGTCGAATACGTCGATGTCGCAGAAGGTCTTGAACAGAATGCCCTTGCCTTCCATAACCGGCTTGCCGGCACGGGGGCCGATGTTGCCGAGGCCGAGCACTGCGGTACCGTCGGAAACAACGCCGACAAGGTTGGCCCGGCCGGTATACACGTCTACCAGCGAGGGGTCGGCGTGAATGGCCATGCAGGCTTCCGCCACGCCTGGGGAGTAGGCGACGGAAAGGTCCTTCTGGGTGTTGCAGGGCTTGATCGGAACGACTTCCACCTTACCGCGGCGGGGCAGTTCGTGATAATCGAGCGCCTCTTGCTTGGTATACAGGGCCATATGATTCTCCTCTGTGTGACGGATTCCCTTCTACAGATCGTAGTTGGGCTTAGCGTATTGCTCGTTGCCGTGGGCGTCGTTCACCACCAGCAACGGAAAGTCCTTTACGGTCAGTTTGCGCACGGCTTCCGGCCCGAGCTCATCGTAGGCGATCACTTCTGCCGCCGTGATGCACTGCGAGAGCAGGGCTCCCGCACCGCCGGTGGCACCGAAGTACACGCCCACATGCTTCTGCAGGGCTTCGCGGACAGCCGCACTGCGCTTGCCTTTGCCGATGCTTGCCTTCACGCCGAGGCCGTGCAGGCGGGGAGCATAGGAATCCATGCGGTAGCTGGTCGTGGGACCGGCGGAACCGATGGGTCTGCCTTCGGGGGCCGGGCTCGGACCTACATAGTAGATCACGGCGCCCTGCAGCTCGAAGGGAAGCTTCTCGTTCTTGTCCAGCTGGTCGCACAGGCGCTTGTGGGCCGCGTCGCGGGCGGTGTAGATGGTGCCCGAGAGCTTTACCACGTCGCCGGCCTTGAGCTTGAGCAGGTCTTCGTCGCGCAGGGGGGTGTTCAGGTTGTAGGTAGCCATTACAGAACAACCTCCTTGATGCGGGAAGAATGGCACTGCACGTTCACGGCCAGCGGCAGGCTGGCAATGTGGCAGGGGCGCATCTCGATCTTCACGTCCAGGCTGGTGGTCTTGCCGCCAAGGCCCATGGGGCCGATGCCCAGGTCGTTGATGGCGTCGAGCAGCTCCTGTTCCATGGCGGCGATTTCCGGGTCGGAATTGCGCACGCCCACGGGGCGGAACAGTGCCTTTTTGGCCAGTGCGGGGGCAAGGTCGAAGGTGCCGCCAATGCCCACACCCACGATGGTGGGCGGGCAGGGGTTGGGACCGGCTTCAGCCATGCGGCGCACCACGAATTCCTTGATGCCTGCCCACCCCTGCGCAGGGGTGAGCATGGTGCAGCGGGACATGTTTTCAGAACCGCCGCCCTTGGCCATGTGCTTTATCTTCAGCTTGTCGCCGGGCACGATATCCACATGCACCACGGCGGGGCTGTTATCGCCGGTGTTCTTGCGGGTCAGGGGATGGCAGAGTGACTTGCGCAGCAGGCCTTTCTGATACCCTTCCACCATGGCACCGTTGATGATTTCCACAATGTTGCCTTCCACGTGCACCTCGTCGCCGAGCTCCACGAAGAACACGCCCACGCCGGTATCCTGACAGAGCGGCAACCCCGTCTTGGCGGCAAGGTCCGCGTTTTCGAGCAGCTGGCCCAGAATCTCGCGTGCGGACTCGGATGTCTCTGCGTCCAGCGAGGTCTTCAGTGCCTTGTGCACATCTTCAGGCAGGTAGCGCGCGGCGGACATGACGATGCCGACCACGGCCTCGTGTATGTCCTGCGCCTTAATGCTTTTCATGACAGCAACCCTTGTGCTTCAGTTTGTCCAGAATGCCCTTGGGCAGGATGCCCTTTACGGAATTGAGGGCGAGCATGCGGCGCATGATGCCCAGCTGGTCCTGCAGCGGAATCTTCTTGGGGCAGACATCTTCGCAACCCAGAAGGCCCATGCAGCCGAACACGCCCTGATCGTTGCCGATGACGTCGTAGTAGTCGTCTTCGGAGCGTTCGTCGCGGGGGTCAATGTAGAAACGGGCCACGCGGTTGATGGTGGCTGCACCGAGGAAGTCTTCACGCATACGGGCGGTGCCGCATGCTGCGATGCAGCAGCCGCATTCCACGCAGCGGTCGAGTTCGAATATCTGCTCGGCAAGGGCGTTTTCCATGCGGGCTTCTTCGGCCTTGGAGTCGAAGGCGGTGTCATCGGAATGCACCCATGCTTCGATCTTTTTGCCCACTTCGCGGAACCAGGTGCCCGTGTCTACGGAGAGGTCGCCGATGAGCTTGAACACCGGCAGGGGGTGCAGCACGATGTGCTCGGGCAGGTCGCGGGTCTGGGTGTGGCATGCAAGGCCGGGACGGCCGTTGATGACCATGCCGCAGGAACCGCAGATGCCTGCGCGGCAGCAGAAGTCGAACTGCAGGCTGGGGTCCTGTTCCTCGCGGATGATGTTCAGGGCGATGAACAGCGTCATGGAGTCGTATTCGTTCACATAGAACGACTGCATGTGAGGCACGGAATCAGGGTCCAGCGGATTGTAGCGGAATACTTCGATATGGAGTCTGCGAGACATGTTGACCTCCCCTTACTTCTTCTTCTCGGATTTGGCGGGCTTGGCCGCAGGAGCCTCAGTGGGCGCATTCTTGCCGGGCACCACGAACTTTTCCGCAGGCAGATCGGCAGTGATGATCTTGCCGCCGCCGTAGCCGCGGTCGCCGGGAGGCAGTTCAGAGTAGGGCGATGCCTCTTCGTATTTCAGAACGGGCAGGGTCTCGCCGTCCTTCCAGTACGCGAGGGTGCGGTTCAGCCAGTCACGGTCGTTACGTTCGGGGAAGTCTTCGCGGGTATGAGCGCCGCGCGATTCGGTACGCTGCAGTGCGCCGTAGGCGGTGCACAGGGCCAGCTTGAGCATGCCGGGAACACGCAGTGCCATGGACATTTCGGGGGTAAAGCCCTTGGTGGGTGCCTGCAGCCCGATGTTCATGGAGCGTTCGTACAGGGCCTGCAGCTTTTCCACACCGGCCTGAAGGTCCTTGGCGTTACGGAAGATGCCCACGTGCTCCATCATCACATCCTGCATCTCGTTGCGCAGCTGGAAGCAGCTTTCGCGGCCCTTGGCGCCGGTGGTGATGTTCTTGATGCGCTCGGCCACGAGGTTGTGGGCGTCGCGGATGGCGGAGGACTTGAAGTCCACATCGTAGCCCTGCAGGAACTGGGCAACCTGCTTGCCGATGTAGGAACCGGCAACAACGGTTTCCGCAAGGGAGTTGCCGCCCAGACGGTTGAAGCCGTGCATGTCCCAGCAGGCGGATTCACCGGCGGAGAACAGGCCCTTAAGGCCGTAGGCTGCGCCGGTCTTGTCCACGCGCACACCGCCCATGGAGTAGTGGTGGGTGGGACGCACGGGAATGAGCTGATGAATGGGGTCCACGCCGAGGAAGTTGGTACAGATGTCGTACACTTCGCGCAGCTTGGTGGTGATGTGCTTCACACCGAGGTGGCGGATATCCAGCCACAGGTGCTCGCCGTAGGGGCTCTGCACGCCGAATCCCTTGCGGATGTGCTCGATCATGCGGCGCGAAACAACGTCGCGGGAGGCCAGTTCGGCCTTTTCCGGCTCGTAGTCGGGCATGAAGCGGTATTCGTTCACGTCCAGCAGGGTGCCGCCGTCACCTCGGCAGCCTTCGGTCACCAGAATGTCGGTGGGCACGGTGCCGGTGGGGTGGAACTGCACGGCTTCCATGTTGCCCATGGGCACAAGGCCGGTGTCCAGCGCAATGATCTGGCCGCCGCCGTCGCAGATGACAGCGTTGGTGGTGGCGCGGTAGATGCGACCGTAACCGCCGGTGGCGATAAGGGTGGCCTTGGCAAGGTAGGCGATCAGTTCGCCGGTCTTCAGGCAGCGTACAATGGCACCAAGGCAGCGTTCGCCGTCGTGGATGAGCGCTTCTGCCTGCGTGCGGTCGTGAATTTCCACGCCGTACTGCAGACACTTGGTGTCCAGCGTATTCAGAACGGAACGGCCGGTGCCGTCCGCCGTGTAGCATGTGCGCCATTTGGCAGTGCCGCCAAAGGCGCGGGCATGGATAAGACCGTGCTTGTCGGCGGCTTCCTCCGCCTCGAACGGCTTACCACCCTTGTAATAGGTATGGGTGCCTGCCACCACGCGGTTCCACGGAACGCCCCAGTGGGCCATTTCGCGCATGACGATGGGGGCGGTGTCTGCAAAAATGCGGGCAACTTCCTGGTCACAGCCCCAGTCGGAACCCTTTACGGTGTCTGCAAAGTGCACGTCGGGGCTGTCGCCCTTGCCCATTACCGCGTTGCCCAGAGCAGCCTGCATGCCGCCCTGTGCGGCGGAGGAGTGGGAACGGCGGGGGGGGACAATGGAAAGACAGATAACGTTGAAGCCTGCCATGGCTGCTTCCACAGCCACACGTTCACCTGCAAGGCCGGCGCCGATGCAGAGAAGATCAGTATATATGGTCTGCATGTGATACTCCTCTTAGATGCTCAGAAGGGAAAGGCGCACGTGGGTCAGGAAGCTGACAGCCGCAGCAGCGACGAGCAGGTAGACCATGTACTTGCGGTATGCGGGCCGGTTTGCGCGGGTGATGAAGCCGATCTTGGCACCTATGCGGTACAGACCGATCACGATGTGAATGGCAGCGGCGGCAAGCAGAACGATGTAGAAGGGCATCCAGCTGCCGTGCTGAATGCGGGCGGCACTCTTGGCCGCCGTGATGGGCAGGGTGTCGAGCATGGTGTAAATGTGGATGCTCGCCATGACCAGGATGATGATGGCGGTGGCAACCTGAACCAGCCACAGGGTGGTGTCCTGATGGTGCATCATCTTGGAATGGGCGCGGAATGCGATGTATTCCTTCTGGCGGAAGGGCATCTTGCGGGCGCCGAGAATGAAATGGCCGATCATGACCAGCAGGATGATCGGACCGCCTATCTGTACAAGGTACAGCTCTTCAAAGAACCATGCCAGCCCGTTCATCAGCGAGGGGCTGAGGATGACGCTGCCG
>JBKEAK010000044.1:0-6469 GCA_047972125.1 Halodesulfovibrio sp. | reverse complement strand
GTATGCGGGTGCGCCTGCCGCGGAGCAGTTGCACAAAGGCATCCTCGCCAATCTCCAGCGGTTCCGGTCCGAGCTTCTGCCAGAAACTCCACTCCGTGAAATCCTGAGCTGCAAGGGCGCGGCAGTAGCCGAACTTGCGCGCATCATCGAAAAAGACACGACTACCATCCGACAGGTCGAATATGATCCGGGTGTGTAAGGCAGGGGGCGTACCTTGCGGATATACGAAGAGGCGCCCTGTCATCTTGAGATGGAAGGCCACATGTGTCGGCTGGCTACTTGGCTGCGGGGCAACCGCTGGGTTGTCAGTTGCGGATGCGCTGGCAGGGGCAATGTCCATCAGCAGCACTTTGCCGCGTCTGTGCACGCGACGGATCACACAGCCTGCAACGCGGTGCTCCAGCAGCTCGCGGCGTCCTTCCACCGTGGAGTCGTTCAGAATATGCACGGCGGTGACGGTGCGCCCCTCAACCTGCGGGGCAAGACCTCTGGCAATGGTTTCAACTTCCGGTAGTTCGGGCATGGGAGTCCCTTCGGGGGATGAATCAGTTGGCTGCGGGAGCTTGAGGCGGGGACGATTCTTCCATCTTGCCGACAGGCATGACAAGCTCGGTCTGCACGGTGCCGCGCAGCACGGTGAACACAAGGTCCTTTCCGGCTTTGGCGGCATCCAGCCCTGCGGTGTGCAGCACCCACATGGAATCAACCACAGTGCCGTTGGCTGCGGTGATGATGTCGCCCTTCATGAAACCGGCCTTGGCAGCACGGGAGCCGGGTAGCACGTCCAGCACCTGCGCACCTCCGTCCACCTGCAGCAGACTGAATCCCATGCGGCTCTGGTGGGTGAGGCGGCAGTAATACTGCATGTCGGCTTCCAGCGGGTCCAGCGGTTCGGTTCCGCGCCACGGGGTGACGAGCAGCACGCGCGATTCCGGACGCAGCTTGCGTATGCGGTGTGCCATGCCCCAGCCGAATTCCACATGGCCGGAACCTATGAGCACCACAACAGGATTGCCGGTTTCATCCTTTGCCTTGATGGCTTGTTCCGCCATGGCCGTATCCCACAAGGACTGGATGAGGAAAAAACGGTCCATGCGGCCTGTCATCTTGTCCTTGGGGGCAGGAGAGGGGGCCTGTGCAGACTGGTCGCCGGAAGGCTGGGTGGCAGACTGTTGCATACCAGATGATTGTGGGCCAGACGATTGTGCGACAGTCGACTGGGCATCGGAAGGCTGGCTGTCAGCGGGGGGCACAGCACTGTCAGGCGCGGGCACAGAAGGTGCCTTCCCGGCCATGGCAGCGGGCTTCTGTCCCTTCATCATGCCTGCAACCTTGGTCATGGTGCCGTTCACCATGGCGCGGTGCGCATCAAACATTTCCTGCAGGGCTGCGCGCTGGGCATCGGATGCCGGAATGATCTTGGCGGGCAGCAGGGCTCGTTCTTCAGGCGCAAGGCTGGAAATACCACCCCGGCTGACCTTTTTGACGATGGTCTGCGGCACGTTCAGCGCGCGGAGCGGCAGTTTGCGGGCATAGACCGTCTCGAATACGGGACGGTAAAGATCGAAATCGTAGCCCCATGCCTTTTTCCAGTCGGTGGCGTTGGCAAATTGGTCAAGCGGAACGATGCCTGCGTTCACCTTGTCCAGAAGGGGCTGATGGTCGATGGGGAACATCTCCAGCCCCACGGTGAACCGCTGGCCGGAATCGGAAAGCGCCTGCATGAGCTTGGCCTGCATGAGGTGGTCGCAGGGAACGGTATGCCCCTCGCCGATGAGTATGAAATCGGCATTGCGGGCGCGTTCGACAAACGCGGCGGTATTGGTGAGCAGGGGCGTTGCAGTGCCGTTGGCAACCAGCAGGGTGCCTTCTTCAAGGCCGGGGAGAAGAGCCGCAGATTTGGGAACAGGCGGCTGCGCCTGATGTGCGCAGCCGCCCAGAATGATCAGGAAAGCAAGGATACAGAGAGCCGAAAGGCTGCGTAATCCTGCTGTTAATCCCATATACGCTTGTCCTCGATGGGACGAATCTGCGGAGGCAGAGAACCGGGGGTGAGCACCTTGAGCGAGGGACGCAGTTTGATCTTCTCGCGGAACTGGTGCAGCAGCTCGTCCTCACGCTTGAAGTTGCTGGCTTCAATGTAGAGGATCATTTCGTCGATGCCACCGGGGTTGGTAACTTCGATCTGCCAACGCTTGATTTCATCAAAGCGTGCCATGACCTGCTCAACCTGATGCGGGTACACGAACATGCCCTTGATGCGTGCGGTGGTGTCCACGCGGCCCACAATGGAACCGATGCGGGGAGAGGTACGTCCGCAGGCACAGGGGGAACGGTCAATGTAGCCAAGGTCGCCGGTGGCAAGGCGGATGAGCGGGTAGGTCTTGTTGAAGGCCGTAACCACGATTTCGCCCACTTCGCCGTCCTTGAGCGGAATGCCGGTGTCAGGATGGCAGATTTCCACATACGCGCGGTTGGCAATGTGCAGGCCGGTCTTGTGGAAGCATTCGTAGCCGATGCAGCCCACGTCGGCGGTGCCGTAGCCCTGACGCATGAGCAGGTCGAACTTCTTTTCCAGCTGCGAACGCATCTTTTCGGAAATCTTTTCGCCGGTCACGAAGGCCACTTCAAGGAACAGGTCCTTACGCAGGTTCAGGCCCTTTTCTTCGGCCTTCTGGGCAAGGTGCATGAGGTAGCTGGGCGTGCCCACGTAGCCGGTAACACGCAGCTTCTGCATGATTTCCAGCTGGGTGGCGGCGTTGCCGGGACCTGCGGGAATGGTGGCGCAGCCGAGGTTGCGCAGGGGTTCTTCAAACATCAGGCCCGCAGGGGCGAGGTGGTAGTTGAAGGTGATCTGCGCCACGTCGCCGGAACGGAAACCGGCGGAGTAGAAGCCCTCGGTGTATCCCCAGTAGTCATCGGCACGATCTTCGGGGTCGAAAATGGGACCGGGAGACAGGAAGATGCGCTTGAGTTCGCCAAGGTCCTTGGTCAGCAGGCCGCCAAGGCGCGGTCCCATGGACTGCAGGAAGATGAGTTCTTTCTTCTTGAGAATGGGAATATGCTTGAGGTCGGAAAGAGTCTTGAACTTTTCCACCTGAAACTGGGCGCGGTCAAAACGCTTCTTCACGTCTTCGGAATAGCGGTAGGCGTAAGAGAGAAGGTCTTTCAGCTGAATGAGATAATATTGGCGGCGCTCACTCTCGTCGAGCACCTCGCGACGGCTGTAAATACCTTCTGTGCGATCTTTACGGGTCATCGTTAAACTCCATGTATGGAATGTATGGGCGTAATGAGAACTTAAACGCCTACCAGATGGCACATAAGGATGCAAGGATTATTTTAAAATATCATGTATTCAAGGTGTTTACAAGGTGTTTTTGAAAAAAGAGCACTTCCCGTCAGTCTCAATCTGCCATCTCTTCGCTCCGCCTTCCGGACTTGCTCACCGGCCAAACGTGTCACCCGTTCACGGGCAGCACGCCCCGCATGCACAACGCCCCCACTCGGATACCCTTATGGGGGGGTGAACTGTGTTGTTATTAGCGACCATTAGAGTATGAGCGGACTGTGTATTGCTACAGGCCGAAGGGCTTGACCACTCTGTCCAGCACGCCCTGCACCTTGGATATGGCGACGCCGTAGTTGGTAATGGGCACTCCGCGCCGTGCGCATTCGCGGATTCGGCGCAGCATCTCTGCCCGGTTGGTCATGCAGCCGCCGCAGTGAACCGCAAGGGCGAAGCCTTCAAGGTCCTGCGGAAAGTCGTGGCCCGCATAGGTGATGAATTCCAGGTTCTTGCCCGTGTACTGGCTGATCCACCGGGGAATCTTCACACGGCCGATATCGTCCGCCACGGCGTGGTGGGAACAGGCTTCGCACATGAGGATTCTGTCGCCGTCCTTCAGGTCGTCTATGGCGCGGGCCCCCTGCACCATGGTGTGCAGTTCGCCCTTGTAGCGCGCAAAGAGGATGGAAAACGTGGTCATGGGCACGTGATCGGGCACTTCGCCCGCCACCTTGAGCACCACCTGCGAATCCGTGACAACCAGCGCAGGGTCGCTACGCAGGGAGGCAAGGGCTTCTTCCAGCTCGCGCTCCTTCACCACAAGGCCGATGGCGTCGCTGTCCAGCACATCGCGCAGCACCTGCACCTGCGGCAGGATGAGGCGGCCCTTGGGTGCGGCAAGGTCAATGGGCACCACGCAGAGCACGGTGTCTCCTTCGCCGATAAGGTCGCCGACAAGCACGGGGTCTTCGGCAAACTCGGGCGGTGCAGTGTCTATGAGCGCCTTCTTGACGGCATCCACCCCTTCGCCCGTGGCAGTGGAGCACAGCACGTGGGGCAGGCCCTCGCTGGCGCAGAAGGCGATGTCATCGGCACTGGGGGCGGCGGCATCAGTCTTGTTGAAGATGACAATGACGGGAATGCCCATTTCGCGCAGGGTGGCCAGAATATCGCGTTCTTCGTTGCCGAGAGCGTCAGGCGTGGAGCCGGAACCCGTGGCAGCGGGGCTTGCCACCAGCAGGGCCACATCCGTACGGTAAAGCACCTTGCGGGTGGCCTTGATGCGCAGGTCGCCAAGCTCGCCGGTATCGTCCAGCCCCGCCGTATCATAAAAGGTGACGGGACCCAGCGGCAGCAGCTCGTAGTGCTTGGCAACCGGATCTGTGGTGGTGCCGGGGTGGTCGGAGACTATGGCAATATCCTGCCCCGCAAGGGCGTTGATGAGCGACGATTTACCGGCGTTGCGGCGGCCGACAAGGGTGATGACCATGCGTACGCCTCTGGGGGCTTTTTCAGACATGCCTGTCCTCCTGTGTATTTCCGGCCAGCGTTGCGTGCTTTGCGGGAGATTCGCCCCGCGATGACGACGGTTCGTAGCCCGCATCACGCAGCCGTTGCTGTAGTCTGCCCACAATCAGCCGCACGGGTTCGGGCGCGGCATTCTTGCCGGGATAAATATTGTATCCGGCCCGTACGGGTTCCGGCGTAACTGAGGGCATGACCACGTTGGCTCCCGCATTCAGGCCCTGTTCGCGCCCGTGGGCGCTGAGGGCATCGAGCGCGCTGGTGGCGGGAATGTTGGCCGCAGGATTCATGAGCCTGAGCAGCGCCGTGGCCCGCAATGATTCTTCCATCAGGCCGGGGGCGGCATCTTTGAGAGGGGTCTGGGGATGGGGGATGAACGGGCCGACGGCAATCATGTCCAGCGGCAGCGTGCTCAGCAGGCGGAGGTCTTCTGCCAGAATATCCGTTGTCATGCCCGGCAGTCCGGTGATGATGCCAGAGCCGGTCTCGTAGCCGATGCGGCAGAGCATCTCCACCCTGTTCAGACGTTCCCGCATGCTCTGTCCGGGGCGCAGGTGGGCGTGCAGTTCAGGATTGAATGTTTCCATCTTGAGCAGGTAGCGGTCTGCCCCGCAATCGTGCCAGTAGCGGTAGGCATCCTCATCATGATCACCCAATGACAACGTAACCGAAATATCGCCCATCTGCTTGATCTGCCCTATCAGGTAGCCGATGGGGCGTATGGCAGTTGTTTCTTCCTCGCCGGATTGCAGCACCACGGTGCCCATGCCCAGCTCCACCGCTGTGCGGGCGGCTTGCAGAATGGCATCTGCGTCCAGCCTGAATCGCTGCAGTTCCGTATTGGCATTACGCAGGCCGCAATAGTGGCAGTTCTTGCGGCAGTGGTTGGTAAATTCCACCACGCCGCGCTGGAACACCTCGCGGCCGAACACGCTGTCGCGCAGGGCGCGGGCTTGGGCAAAAAGGGTGTCGCTCTGTGGCGCAAGCAGGGCATCACGAATTTCGCTGTGCTGCATGATCATGGTTCCGTAGGGGCTTGTTGCGTGAAAAGGGTTGCGCATTCGGCAGCGGAACAGGTGGAGGTGACGCATTCTTCCACAAGGCGCAGGGCGGCGCGGTGCTCGGTCACGAGCATTTGTGCCGTATGTTGCTCCGGCACAAGTACTTGTGCTGTCTGTTGTTCAGTCACAAGCCTTTGGGCCGTATGCTGTTCGGACACAAGCCCTTGTGCGGCGTGCGACATGCCGGGGTTGGTGGCAAGGCGCAGCAATTCTTCAACCGGAGCTGTCACGGTGCACCAGAAACCGTCTGGTGTGAGCGTGGAGCTGTGAGCAAAGTGGCCGAAACTGATTGAGTCGTCAATGATCAGTACCGGCAGGCTTGGGCGCAGGTGTAATGTGCGGATGTGTACGCGCTCCGGGTGGTCATTCTTCAGTTGGCGTAGAAAATTATCGGAATCAGCAAGTTCCTGCAGCAGTGCCTGCCTATCTGCGTGGGGCCTGAGCAGGTGCATGAAGTCCGGCATCCACGATATCTGCATGTCCGGCAGCGTGGCAACGGTGAGGCATGGCCCCTGCGGACGTGAAAGCGCGGCATGCAGGGCTTCGCACAGCGGGGCGGCTGTGGCAAATCTGCCGTAGGGCGGGGCATGGAACC
>JBKEAK010000043.1:0-2596 GCA_047972125.1 Halodesulfovibrio sp. | reverse complement strand
TGATATCGGTATTACATGTAGCCCCGGACAATGCGGGCTTGCAAACAACAAGGATTGACCATGTTACCTATTATTTCAGACCGTAAAATCAGAATCGCGGTCGTCGGCTGCGGGCGTATTTCCAAGAACCATTTTGAGTCCATCCGAAAGTTCCCCGATGATCTGGAACTGGTCGGAGCGTGCGATGTTGATGCAAGTGTCGCCGAGCATGTGGAAAAGACGTATAATGTGCCTTGTTACCGCTCCTATACCGAGATGCTGGCGGAACTGAAGCCCGACGTTGTGGCGCTGTGTACGCCGAGCGGACTGCATCCGCAGCAGACTGTGGAAGCTGCCAAGGCCGGTGTCAACGTCATTACGGAAAAGCCCATGGCTACCCGCTGGGCAGATGGCGTTCATATGGTGAAAGCCTGTGACGAAGCCAGAGTGCGTCTTTTTGTGGTCAAGCAGAACCGTAGAAACGCAACCCTGCAGCTGCTTAAGCGTGCCATGGAAGAGAATCGCTTCGGGCGTCTGCACATGGTGCACCTGAACGTGTTCTGGACCCGCCCGCAGTCCTACTATGATCAGGCAAAATGGCGTGGAACATGGGAGCTTGACGGTGGTGCCTTCATGAACCAGGCAAGCCATTATGTTGATCTTATCGAATGGCTCATCGGACCTGTTGCAGATATTCAGGCCATGACCTCCACCAACCGGAACATTGAAGTGGAAGACACCGGGGTTATGAACGTGCGCTGGCGTAACGGAGCCCTCGGTTCCATGTCTGTCACCATGTGTACCTACCCCAAGAACTATGAAGGCTCCATCACGATCATCGGTGAAAAGGGAACCGTGCGCGTAGGCGGCGTGGCTGCAAACGAGATACTTACATGGGAGTTTGCGGACAAAATGCCCTATGATGACAACGTGCAGGCAGCAAGCTACGAGACCACCTCTGTGTACGGTTTTGGCCACCCCCTCTACTACAAGAACGTGGTGGATGTGTTCCGCGGTGTGGCTGACCCTGAAACGGATGGCCGCGAAGGTCTGAAGTCTCTTGAAGTGCTTATCGCAGCGTACCTGTCTGCCCGTGACGGCCGGACCGTATCTCTACCTCTTGAATATTAGGTGCAGCATGAGCGATTCCAAGCAGAATTACTTTGTCCACGAGTCTTCATATGTCGATGACGGAACCAGCATCGGCGAGGGTACGAAGATATGGCATTTCAGCCACATCCTTCCGGGCACGACCATTGGTCAGCGGTGCAATATCGGCCAGAACGTTGTTCTTGGTCCTGACGTGACGGTCGGTAACGGCTGCAAGATTCAGAACAACGTGAGCGTTTACAAGGGCGTTACGCTGGAAGATAACGTTTTCTGCGGCCCTTCCATGGTGTTCACCAACGTTTTCAATCCACGTGCGCATGTGTACCGCATGGATGAAGCCCGCGACACCCGCGTGTGTGAAGGTGCCTCTCTTGGTGCCAACTGCACCATTGTTTGCGGTGTGACCATCGGCGCATACGCCATGGTGGGAGCAGGCGCGGTGGTCACGAAGGATGTTCCGGCTCATGCGCTGGTGTTCGGTAGTCCTGCCCGTGTTCGCGGGTGGGTATGTGAATGTGGCGAAAAGCTGGATGATACGCTTGAGTGCCATGCCTGCCATAAGTCCTATAGCCGCGATGCTGCAGGGCTTGTGCGTACGGACTAGCATTCCTTGCGGCAGGGCTGGCGTGGACCTCATGCGGGCCTGCCATGCCCGGATGCGAGGTAGGGATTTCTTTTGATGTTAACTTCAGTTCAGGTTGGTTACGATAAAACATGTTGATCACTGTCGTCGGCAACAGGCCGCAATTCATCAAAATGGCTCCTGTTTCAAGAGAATTGGCTCAGCGGGGGCGTCATGAGTATATCGTGCACACAGGGCAGCATTTTGATGCGAATATGTCTGCCGTGTTTTTTGAGGAACTGGGGATACCTGCACCGGATCGGAACCTGAGCATCAAGGGACGCTCCCATGGGGCAATGACCGGCGAGATGCTGGCAGCCCTTGAAGAGCTGTTTATTGAGCAGAAGCCTTCTGCGGTGCTCGTCTACGGTGATACCAACAGCACGCTTGCGGCAGCGCTTGCCGCCGTGAAGTTGCATATTCCCATAGCTCATGCAGAGGCCGGACCCCGCATGTATGACCTGACCATGCCGGAAGAGGTCAACCGGGTCATGGTGGACCATATCTCGCATCAATTGTTCTGTCCGGACGAACTGTCTGTGCGGTTGCTTGAAAAGGAAAATGTTATCAAAGGGGTTCACCTCGTTGGTGACCTCATGCTCGACTCGTTCAACATGTTTACGCCACGGGCACTTGCTTCACGCAGCCTTGTGGATGAACTGGGACTTGGCGACCGTCCCTTTGCTTTCATGACCTCCCACCGGCCGAAGAATACCGATTCCCGCGACGCGCTGCTTGGTCTGCTGGAACTGCTGCGCAGGAGCCCTTTGCCTGTTCTTTTTGCCGTACACCCGCGAACCGAAGCGGCTTTGAAGCGAGAAGAGTTGTGGGATGATGCCAAGTCCATTGGCAATTGCCATATGGTGCCTGCATTGGGGTATCTGG
>JBKEAK010000042.1:0-2258 GCA_047972125.1 Halodesulfovibrio sp. | reverse complement strand
GGGGGTGGCTAGGCGATCACGTTCAGGCCGGGAGCGGCCGCTTCAAGGTACTGCTTGATATTCTTCATGGCTTCGCCGCGCCATGAGCCGCCGTCGGCTTCAACCAGCATAAATTCCATGACGTCGTCATTTCTGGCGCGGAAGACGAACTTACTATCGGTCTGCTCATCTTCAACAAAAGTGCGGAACGGGCGGAGCTTGACGGGATTGGGCATCACCACGTTTTCAACGCTTGCGATGCCCTTCTTTATGGTCACGGCCTGAGACACACCATCATCGGCCTGAACGCCTTCGACCATCGTCTTGACGTTGGCGGTGTACTTCAACACAAGGCCACGATCTGTGGCCTTCATGGGGTCTTCCGGCTCGACAAAGCAGGATTGCAGCAGGATGTTGAAGGCCTCGGCATCCAGATATTTGTTGAGCGGGATTTGCAACTGTTGAAGCTCTGCCGCAACGCATGGTGCGCGGAACTGTGGGAAGCGTTGCTGTCCCACTGTATGGATCTGCCGAGGGTGGCATAAAGGGCCTTACGCGCTTTGGTCCGGCCATGGGGACGGCAGGCTCTATGATTGGTGCCGCTGCTGGCGGTGGTATGTTCTCTGCCCCAGCAGCAGTTGCTGGGGCCATGTCTGGCCTCGGCGCGTCTGCAACCGGTGGCGCGGTCTTGGATATGATGGAGCAGGAAGGGGCGGCCATCTACGGCACATTGCGTGCCATGGAAGACGAGAGCGGAAACAAGATTGACCGTGACGTGGCACGGACACTTGCCGTCATTGGTGGCGGCATATCCGGCGGCCTTGAGTACGCCAGCTTCCACATGCTGGGCCGCATGGTACCTCAGCTTGAGCGCCTTATTTCACCAGAGGCGGCGGCAACTTCTCTGAAGTATTTGCAGCAGCACCCCAGCCTGATGGCAAAGGTGGGCGATACGCTCAAAAGCGCCTTGCGGGCCTTTGCCGGTGAAACATCAACGGAAGTTGCGCAGGAAGGAGTTTCCATCGCAGCCGAAGAGCTGGGGCGAAAACTCTCCAACGTCAATTCGGCTGGGCAATCAGCAGAAGAAATAAAAGATCGACTCTGGCAGACGGCCCAGCAGGCAGCCGAGGCCATGGCAATACCCATTGCAGCCGGTAGTGGCGTGCGTCTTGCGCGTGGCGTGAAGGCACAGGAGCGCATGGATACAGCCATACAGGCAGCGCGTGACTATCAGAACAACCTTATGGATACGGTGGCAAAGGCCGCCCAGGCGTCCGAGGTGTTCAAGGGCATGCCGGAGACAGGGGAAGCCCTGCTTCAACACCTTTCAGACAGCGGCGTCACCCCAGGCCAGGTATTCATCAAACCGGAAACGGTGCAGAAGATATTTTTTCAGGACGAAAACCCTGATCTTGTGCAGGCCGCCCGCGACATGGGTATCACCCCTGAAAGCCTAGAAGAGAACCTTACCCTCGGCACTGACGTTGCCGTGGACTTTTCCAAGGCCGCCACGCATATCATGCGCGAACCCGAACGCTATGAGGCTATGCGGCCAGATATGCGCTTTGATCCGACCATGCCCACGGATATGGAAATTGGGGTGCTTGAGGGTATGAATGAGGACAATAACGCGCGCCTTGAATACCTGAATAGTATTCTTGATCCCATTGTGGACGAGGAAAATAAGGCCCTCAGCCGACATGAAGCTCGCATGGAAATTGTTGCGCCATATGTGCAGCAGATGCAGGAGGCGGGGTTCGGGGAAGCCCAGACAAAGGCATACGGCACAATCCTCGCCGCAAATGCCGAGCGCATGGGCGAAGTGTTTGGTATGGCGCCAAAGGAGTATCTTGAGAGCCGCCTTGCCGGATATGTGGCAATGACGCCTGAGGAATTCAAGAGTGACACAATCCATGGTCGACTCAAGAAAACCAAAGATCGCGTCAAGTACGACGATGCCAGTGCTGAACTATCTGACAGCTCAAAGGCATTATTCCAGCCAGAACAAATACAACTGGCAGATAAAATGCTTTTGGAAGATGTAAGTGCTTGGTCAAGCACGCTTCAATCCTTTGCAGAACGCAGCCTTCCCTCGCGTAACCCCGTGTCCATGCTGTGACCTGCCCCTAAAAAACTGGTCCACCTAAAAAGTTAGTGTAAGGTGTGGCCATGGAGGACGGGCAATGGGTCGCAAAACATTCACGGCGGAGCAGATTATTTTTAAACTTCGCGAAGTTGAAGTTCTGGTCGGTCAGGGTTCGAGCATAGCCGAAGCCTGC
>JBKEAK010000041.1:0-2183 GCA_047972125.1 Halodesulfovibrio sp. | reverse complement strand
TTGCACGAAAAGCTGGAATCCATCTTCAGCGCCCTGCGCAGCAGGGGCATAGAGCGCTCCGCCGTGATACAGGCAACCCGCACCCTGCTGCTTGCCCGCAGAAACGACCACCCCGGCAGCGATGCAGCAATTCTTGCCTGCTCCCCGCAGGAAGAAGACGATTCCCCCATTTCTCTCACTGCCTGATCCGTTTATTTTTCCCCGCTGTTTTCGGGCTGTTCAGAACAGCACAGCTTCCTTCATCTCTTTTCAGAAATATTTGGCACGGCCCATGCTTTATTAAGAACCGTAAGGAAATCTTTTCCGTACGTTTTCGGGATCGTCGGTTCCTTTCGGGAATGGAACCGGCAGATACGGCAGGAGTCGATCATGGGCCTTACGGCATTATACACAGGCGCCGGCGGCATGAAGACCCTTTCAAGGGGCATGCAGGTTGTGGGTAACAACCTCGCCAACGTCAACACGTTGGGCTTCAAGCAGCAGATGGCGATCTATCAGGATCTCAAATCCGTGGGAGTTGCTTCCGCGTCGGTCAACGGCGGCGGAAGAGCGGACGGTGCCGCAGTGGGCTATGCCCAGCTGGGCATGGGCGTCACGCTTGCAGAAGTGCGCACCATCCACGAGCAGGGGGCCTTTGACCTTGCCAATGAGACAACTGACATAGGCATCGGCGGCGACGGCTTCTTCGGCGTCTCCAAAGACGGCGTGGACCATTACACGCGCGCGGGCAACTTCCGTTTCGACAAGAGCGGCTATCTTGTTGACCCGCACGGCTTCCGCCTGCAGGGTCGTGCCTTCTCAAACGGCACGGAAAGCTCCACGTCCGGCGACATTCAGCTCGCCACAGACGCCAACGGCCTTATCGTAATGCCCCCGCAGGCCACCGAATCGGTGCGCCTGATCACAAACCTCGGCTCAGCCACAGACAATTCTACCGATACGGATAATCCCTTCTTCGCCCTTGCCCAGAAATGGGATGGCTCACAGACACCGCCGCTCGGCGATGGTGCCTACTCGTATTCCACCACCATGCGCGTGTACGACTCCACCGGCGCGGCGCATGATCTCAATGTCTATTTCGATGCCGTGCAGGGAGCCAGCAACGCAGGTTCCAAGCGTCACTTCGAATTCGTTGTCACGGTTCCCCCGTCAGAAGACGGCCGGTCAGTTTCGGGCGCGGGCAAGGGCCTGCTCATGTCGGGCACGCTCACCTTCGGTTCAGGGAACCAGCTTGAGAACATGTCCGCCTTCGTTCCCGGCAGCGATCCTACAGTGCTCAGCAACTGGACACCTGCCACCATGGGTGCAGGGGGGCTTCCCCAGTTCTCCGCCTCATTCAACGGCGCAGCCTCGCAGACCCTTACGCTGGATTTCGGCATAAACGATTCAGCCGCCACGTGGAACGGTTCCGCCACCAAGGCAACGGACATAGGCAACAACGCCGCCAACCTCATCGGCATGACCACACCGGCCACGTCCGCTTCGTCCACCACGGCCTATTCGGGCTCTTCCTCCACCCTGCTGATGAAGCAGGACGGCTACCCCGAAGGCTTTCTGATGAATATCGAGATTGGCCGCGACGGCATCATCACCGGCAAATACAGCAACGGTGAAAGCGACGACCTTTACCGCATCTCCCTGTTCCGCTTCAACAGCGATTTCGGGCTGAAGCGCGAGGGCAACAACCACTTCTCCGCCACAAAGGAATCCAACGTGGCGCAGGAAGGCACGCCGAATACGGAAAACTACGGCTTCATTGTTTCCAATGCGCTTGAGCAGTCCAACGTGGACATGGCCCGCGAGTTCGTGACCATGATAACGACACAGCGAGGCTTCCAGTCCAACAGCAAGGTCATCACCACGCAGGACCAGATCATCCAGAACGCCATTCAGATGAAACGCTAGAGTTCATCCCCACGGCACCGACTGAGAAGCACAATCCGCCAACCGAACAGGTGGCGGTCAGACTGCTGCCAAAGCCATTTTGGATATTTTTTGGCTCCGCCGGGCAGGATTCGAACGGTCCTGCACCTCGTATAAGATATGAAAATCCCTCTTTGGTCTACAGTTCCCGCTTATCCGAGAGATGGTTTTACTGAAAACGAAGGCTTGTCATTAACCTGAAACCGCCACGCGAACAGGTGGCGGTTTTTTTATGCCTCTTCCTGCTCATCTGTCCCTCG
>JBKEAK010000040.1:0-3779 GCA_047972125.1 Halodesulfovibrio sp. | reverse complement strand
GCATTACGGTGAGCATCGGCGTGGCTACCTACCGGGACAACGACGGAGGCATAACCCGCCTGCTCAAGAGGGCAGACGACGGGCTCTATGAAGCCAAGCAATCCGGCCGCAACCGCATAGCTTCTTCCGAATGACCGTTGCAAACAACAGCACATCAAAAAGCCGCCCTCGGGCGGCTTTTCAGACTGCTGACAAAGTCATTTCTGGTAATTTTTGGCTCCGCAGGGCAGGAACCTGACGTTCCTGCACCTCGTATATGCGATGCAAATCCGTTTGTGGACTTCCTCCCCGGCTTAACGGGAATGTGCTTTTACTGAAAACGAAGCGTTGTCATTAACCAGAAAGCCGCCCTCGGGCGGCTTTTTCAATTCCGGCAGACGGAGAGTTCAGCCCACTTCCTTGCGACGACGCACCATGCCCCTTTCCAGCGCAAGGGCCCGGAGCTCTGCCGCCGAGTGCAGATCAAGCTTCTGCATGAGGTTGGAACGGTGTTTTTCCACCGTCTTCACGCTCACCACAAGCATGTCGGCAATCTCCCTGTTCTTGTAGCCTTCCGAGATAAGCTGAAAGATCTCCTGCTCGCGCGTTGTAAGCTGCGTCCAGCCGGAATCGACCTGTCCGCCGCCGCAACCAAGATACCCGCGCACAACATCACCCGCTATGGCAGGCGAAATGTACGACTTGCCGCCAAGCACGCTCTGAATGGCGAGCGAGAATTCCTCGTTGGAAGCATCCTTCAGCATGTAACCGTCTGCCCCCGCAGACAGTGCCGAATACACGTATTCGTTGGCGCCGTGCACGGTAAGCACAAGCACCTTCATCTCCGGATGCCGTTTCTTGATAAGCTTGGTCGCCTTAAGACCATCGAGCCGGGGCATGGAAAGGTCCATGAGCACCATATCCGGTTGCAGCCGGTCGCACATCTCCACCGCAACCTGCCCATCGCTTGCCTCGCCTATGACGTTCATGTCCGGCAGCGAATGCAACAGGGATTTCAGCCCCTCTCTGAGCAAGGTATGATCTTCGGCGATAACTATGGAATGTTGCTTGCCCATATGCAGCATACTCCTGTCTCCCCCCTTCGACACAAGCCGCCCGTCAAAATCCTCAGTATGGAATTTTGAGACTGATAAAAACCCTACCACAAAAATACAGACCTACTCAATCCAAAAATACAGTCTGCACCCAATTTACGGACGTAAGTACTTTATGATCTATTCTCGTCTAAGCTGGGGATTCTCCCCCGCCACACAGGGTGCAACTAGTAACTTACGGAGGAGGGAAACATGAGAGAAACCGTAACCCGTATCACGCAGAACATGGTTCTCGGTGCCCGCCAGTCCAAATGGGTGGCTGAACAGATCGGCAAGCCTTATCCGACCATGATGCGCGAACTGAATCCTTATGATCAGTCGGCAAAGCTCGGTGCGGACACTCTGCTCGAAATCATGCGTGTGACCAAGGATATCAGCGCCCTGGAGTTCATGGCCAAGGAACTTGGCTATCAACTCGCTCCCATGGATACCCGCAGGGCTTCCGGTCTGGGGCAAGATTAACCCGGTTTGCCCGTCCACGCTTTACGCTGCGCATGAGCCGCCCCCGGTTTTTGGCCGGAGGCGGCTTGGAGCCCCCGCAACCTTCACCGGTTACCCTAACATTTCATCGGGAGCTGCGCATGAAGACCATCCTCATCACCGAAGACAAGCTGGAAGTCAGGGAGCTGATCAAGGTCACCTTGCGCATAGGCGACTACACCCTGCTTGAAGCTTCCAGCGGCGAACAGGCGGTGGAGCTTGCCCGCCGCCATACGCCGGACCTCATTCTCATGGATATCATGATGCCGGGTGCCATTGATGGACTTGAGGCAACGCGCATCATCAAATCCGACCCCGCAACCAGACACTGCAAGGTCATCATTCTGACCGCAAAAGGGCAACAGCATGACGTTGACGCCGGCAACAAAGCCGGTGCCGATGCCTATTTCATCAAGCCCTTCAGCCCACTCGAATTGATACAGCAGGTTGAGCACCAGCTTCAGCAGGAGGCTCCATGGGATACGGTGACATCGACAGCGCAGTAAGCCGTTCCCAGTTCCTCAAGTACGCAGAGGACCTCGCCGCCATCTACGGACTGGAGAGACAACACAGAACGGAACTCAAGCAGGCATACGAAGGCCTTGCCGATCTCGTGCACGCCATGGGCGACGGTGCGTTCATTGCCAATGCCGAACGCAATATCGTCGAAATAAACAATATGGCCTGCACACTGCTGGAAACAGGCAGAGCACGGGCACTTGGCATGCCCACCCTTACCCTGCTGAACGCTCTGCCCACAAGAAATGCATCGGGCTTAACACCCTCGTTGCAGGCAATTCTTCAGGGCGAGGAACAAACCATCACCACCGATTCGGGCAAGTGCATCCGCATTACCCCCACCCTCATGAAAAACGGCTGGCTGCTCTGCCTGTTGCGTGATGTGACGGAAGAAAAGCGTATTCAGCACCTGAAGCAGGATTTCCTTGGCCTGCTCTCCCATGAACTGCGCACGCCGCTGACCGGCATTCTGGGATTTGCCGAACTTCTGCTCACGCGGGCCGCCTCTTTTGAAACAGACGATGCCGACGCCATACGCAACATTCACGATTCAGGCATGCGCATGTTCAAGATCGTGGACGAGCTCCTCAAATTTGCCACGCTGCAGCACGAGCGCCATGAAATGCGTCGCGAACCGCTGCAACTGGCCCTGCTCATGTATGGCATATTCGAACAGATGGGACGCGAAGCAAGCGCACGGAACATCTCGCTCTATCTCGACCACGACGCTGCACACCCGGCCATCATCAACGGCAACTCAGCCATGCTGAGAGAAATGTTCAAGAACGTCATCCACAACACCATAATCTTCGGCAAAAAGGACGGAAATACGGTTGTCCGCATACTGCCGCCCGCAAACAACACCATCATCATAAAGATAGAGGACGATGGCATAGGCATTCCCGACAACCTGCTGAAAAAGGTTTTCGACAGCTTCTTCCAGGTGGAAGGAACCCTGAGCAGAAGGCATCAGGGACTGGGACTGGGGCTTTCCATAGCACAGCTCATTGCGCGCATCCATGGAGGAACCATTTCGCTGGCAAGTGAGCTGGATAACGGCACAACGTGCACAATATCGCTTCCGCTCGTCATACATTCCGCCCCTTCTTCCTCAAAGGAGGTGAACGCATGACCCCCGCCACGACAACCAATACAAACGGCCTGCTCTCCCCCGACAGGCTCTCCACGGACAGGCTCTCCACGGACAGGCTCTCGCCCCCGCAACATCTGCTCATGCGGGCTGACAATCTGGTAAAACTGCACCGCCTTGAACGCCAGATGGCGAACGACCTGCACGCCGGTGCCCTCATGCAGCAACGCTTTCTCACCCCGGAGAAGGAGGCGCAAAGGGCGCTCGCACCTTGCGGCTTTGATATTGCCGTCCGTTCACTGAGCCCGCACACCGTTGCGGGCAATTTTCTTTGCGCGCGTCCGCTGGAAGATCATGGGGCAGCCCTTCTGCTCGGTGCCACAGCAGGCAACACCCTTTCGGCCGCAATGCTTTCCATACGCGTGGCCACACAGGTGCAGTCTGTGTCCATGGCCTGCCCCGGCAGTTTTCTGACCAGCCTGCATAACGATCTGGCAGACCTGCTGATATCCGGCACATTTGTCACGGCCACGCTGGCCGTGTGCAACGGCAAAACCATGACCATTGCCAACGCAGGCCAGCCGCTGCCGCTGCTC
>JBKEAK010000039.1:0-17021 GCA_047972125.1 Halodesulfovibrio sp. | reverse complement strand
GCTAAGTCAGTTCGGGTATTTTTTGGCTCCGCCGGGCAGGAACCTAACGTTCCTGCACCTCGTATATGCGATGAAAATCCGATTTTTGACCTCGGTCCCGGCTTAACGAAAATACGGGGTTACTGAAAACGAGGTTTCTTCTTTACCCTGAAAACCCCGTCTGCTTGTGCTGACGAGGTTATTTCATTTTTCATGCAGAATAATTTGCGTATGACGGGGGAAGACTCGAAGCTCTGCTATCATTGCCGTCCCTTGCTACCGAAAAAGGCAACCTGATACTGCCCCGGTGTCATGCCCATGAGCTGCCTGAAACGGTGGGCAAAATGGCTCTGATCATAAAAACCGGAAGCCAGCGCCGCGTCGATGATGGAAGCGCCTTCGGCAAGCAGGGAAGCGCCGTGCCGTATGCGGCAGAGCATCTGCCATGCAACCGGAGGCAGCCCGACCACAGCCCTGAACTGCCTGCTAAACCGCACGGAATACCCCACTGCGGAACCACCCGCAGCGACCTCATCCCCTACGTCTCCCCCTTCCGCAAGCCCCTTCAGAAAACTCCGCATCATCACCGATATTTCCTGCGGACATTTGCTGCCAGCCGGAACGCTATTTTCATCTGCCACAGGAATTTGGTCTTTCTGCAACGCCAATTGTGCTGCCAGATCATCCAGAAAAAGCTTCTCTGCGCCATCATCAAGATCGCGCAGGCGCGCGACCAATTCCGGAGAAGCAATAATCCGGCTTCCGGTCACTGGCAGGCAGGCCGCAGACACGCACAGGGTTGAATACAGAGGTGCTGTGCCTTGCTCAATCCCGGCGTCTTTCACGCGACCGTTCACACAGCTTTCCGCACGACCTTCCGCGCAATCATCAACGCAACAATCAACGCAACCATCAGCGCAACCTTGCCCACCAGCGTTCCCGCCATTGCCCCTGCCGCCTTTGGTCGATTGCGGATAAAACTCCCCACAGCCGTGCACATGACCGGCAGCTATGACCAGCAACTGCCCGGAGTGCAGCCAGAGTGACACGTTGCCAAAATAAAATTCCCTGCTGCCGGAATGCAGTCCGACAATACATACGGTGCGATGGGCATGACGCATGACCCTGCCTGCGGCACCATGTCCGTGCAGGAGCAGACTGCCCGATGGCAGCCGGATGAGATCGACAACTCCGGAGGGAGGACGCGGCATGACTACCTCATGCGGATATCGCCACGTCCTCCGCAGGGCACCGGCAAGTGCTACAACAATGCGGGTACAAACGTGGCAAGAATGAAAACACCATCGTCACCGGCCACAACCTTATGTGCCACCCCCTGCGGCATAACACCGCAGACACCGGCAGCATATTCAGTGGTGCGTCCGTCCAGTTCACACAGGGCGCTGCCGGAAACCACGGAGTGAAATTCCCAGTTCTCAGGATGGGTGTGGCTTTCCAGCACGCACCCGGGCTCTACGCGGACAAGGTGAATGCTGAAACACCCATCCGTATGCCCGGACGTCACCATATGCCTGAGAGACACCCCGGTAAAGGCAGGGTGGGGATTCCAGAGCACCTCGGAGCAGCATATATCGGCATCAGTCAGGGCAATATGGCTGTTGAGAAACGGATTGTTCATCATTATGTTTACCTCCGCGCCAACCATGCGCGAAAGTCACCCGACTGTATTGTACGATTCGGACATTCATGCACAGGGGGTCATGCAAGGCCCCATCCGTAAAGCGCGAAATGCGCCATGAAGCGTTGTGAAATCAGCACAATAGCACCTAATCCTCTGTCCTGGTGCATGGCTACCGGTTACGGGTAGCCGCAGTAAAGATGAAGTCGCCCATATCTTTGTTGCTCCGTTACGGTTATTATCATGCCCACAAACGACCATAACGGCCAAATACCGACCTTTACACACTATTTCCAACATATCTTATTGGTAACACACTGAAATTGTGCTAAACCTGACGCATGAATTCAGGTATTGTCATTTCGCATGAGATTGCTAGCATTCCATCAGTTACCATTTATGAAACGGCACCCGAGGAGAAAACATGAGCTTTGACATGGACAAGGAACGCAAGCGCCTTGAGCGCAAACTCACCCTGCTGAGCAAGAAGGAATTCTTGCCTGCGCCGTTGCTGCGCATTGTTTCCGACACTGCCACACTGCAACTGGCTGCCCGGGGCGAGGTATCTGTCCAGGCACCCGCCATTCCCACGCCGCCCGATGCCCATGTTCAGGGTATGCCCCTGCTCCCGCGTGAACTGTTCAGCTTTGATCCCAAGCAGACGGCCATTCTTTTCGGCAAGTTGCTCGCGCTCATGGAAGCGGCGGGCGGCGGCCTTACCGAGGCGGCGGCCACTATCCGCGCCGGACTGGAAGACCGCACATTCAGCCTTACCGAAGCATGCGAAGCCTTTCTGAGAGACGACACCCTGTTCTTTGCCGACTGGGCCGCAAGACTGCCCAACGCGCCCAGCCTTGTGCGCTATCTCATTCAGGGCAGCCTTACTCCCTCGCTGGAAGCCGTGGCGGAACAGCTGAAAGAGCATCACAACAACGATGAACCGTGGACCTTTGGCCACTGTCCCTACTGCGGCTCACAGCCGCTCATCGCTACCCTGCGTGAGAAGGAAGGATTCAAGCATCTTACCTGCTCCTTCTGTCGCGGTGAATATCGGGCAAAGCGTCTGCAATGCTCCTTCTGTGGTGAAGAGGATCATGAAAAGCTCGAATACTTCAAGGCCGAGGGCGAACCGGGTTTTGAAGTGCACGTGTGCCACACCTGCAACTGTTACATAAAGACGGCAGACTTCAGAGCGCTGGACGCAGTGAGCATCCCTGCTCTCGACGATCTGGAATCGCTTGCGTTGGACATACTTGCCCGCGAACAGGGCCTTTCGCGTCCCACGCTGTCTGCCTGGGGGTTCTGATATGAGCGCCAAGCCGCAGTGTCCGCAGGCTGCACCGCGGGCCACCACCATACGGCAGTACAAGGACGGAACATGGGAAAGCCAGCCTGATGTGCTGAGCCGCGAAATTCCCATCCGCATCCATACGGACAATGCCCTGCCCAAAACGCTGTGGGCATGGCCCTGCAATCTGGAAGACCTTGCCCTCGGCCATGTGCTGCTCGACATGGGGGGCGCAGGGCGGGCCGCAACGGTGACTACGCTCAATGACACCGAATTTGAGGTGAAACTGGGCGAGCCGCTGTCGCCGGAAACCGGAACACCGGCCCCCATTGCAGGCCCCGTGCTGCTCAAGGCCATGGCGGATTTCATGGGTGGCGAAGGCCTGTGGGACGACACCGGCTGCTTTCACCGCGCAGGCGTGCTCAACCCCGTATCCATGCAGGTGCTGCACAGGGCAGAAGACATAGGACGCCACAACTGCCTTGACCGCCTTGCCGGATGGGCAAGCAGGTCCGGGGAAGAGCTTTCGGACAAGGTGCTGCTGGTATCGGCCCGTGTCACCTCAAGCCTGTGCGCCAAAGCCCTTCGGGCGGGCTTCCGCTTCATCATCAGCCGGTCGGCCGTTACCACGGCATCGGTGGATATGGCCACGGAACACGGGGCCACGCTGGTTGGTTTTGCCAGAGACAGGGAAGGACGTTTTTCCGTATTCGCAGACGAGGCAGGCAGGGTGATCGAGTGAGTGAAGGTGCGACCGACCCCCTTGTAGGCGTTGTCCTTGCCGGTGGCCTGAGCACCCGGCTCGGAAATGACAAGACTGTGCTGCGCCTGCACGGCGATTCCGGTCCGGACATGCTGACCCGCGCATGCGGGCTGCTTGCTCAGGTCACGGATGAAGTATGGGTATCCGGCCGCACCACCAAACCCTGCCCCAACGGATATTTCTGGATTTGCGATGAGCAGACGGGCCTTGGCCCCATCGGAGGTGTTGTCACCGCCCTGCGTGCAGCACAGGGGCCGGTCATGGTGCTTTCGTGCGACTTGCCGTTCATGGACGAACAAACCCTTGCAATGCTGATAGAAAAACGCAGGGAAAGAACGCCAGAGACCCTCATGACCACCTTTCTGCAGGTGGAGACGGGATTCATCGAATCCCTTGTGGCCATTTATGAATTTGCCGCCCTGCCCCACTTTGAGGCAGCCATAGATCGCGGATTGTACAAATTGAGCCGCGTCATAGACAAATCAGCGCAACTGCATATACCCTACACCAGTAAGGATTCGCTCCCCTTCTTCAACATCAACTATCCTGCCGACCTTGAAATGGCCCGCAGAATCATAGCAGCCTTATGACCAAATCAATGCCCGCCAATCCCGCCGATATCTCCGTGCCCTCCCGGACCGTTTCTTCCGAGACGGATGCCTTTCGACGAATTGCGGACAGTCATGGACGTACGGTGGACTATCTGCGTCTGTCCGTGACTGACCGGTGCAACCTGCGCTGCATGTATTGCTGGAGCAGCGAGCACATGCAGTTTCTGCAGCATAACGACATTCTGACCTACGAAGAGATTCTGCGCCTTGTGGATCTGGTCGTGGAGATGGGCATTTCGAAAATCCGCCTGACTGGCGGCGAGCCGTTTGCGCGCAAGAACATTCTGCACCTTATCGAACAGATGCTCATGCGCCATCCGCATCTTGATCTGCGGCTCACCACCAACGCCACCCTGCTCTCCGGCAAGGTGCAGGCGCTGAAGGATGCCGGAGTGCGCTGCCTTAATCTCTCGCTGGATACCTTCAACAGGCAGAAATTTCAGCACATCACAGGGCGGGACATGCTGCGCAACGTAACCCGCGCCATAGACGAGGCGCTGGCGCTGGATATGCACGTCAAACTGAATGCCGTGGCACTGAAGGGCATCAACGACGACGAACTGCCGGTCTTCATGAATTTTGCCAAGCGCAACCCGGTAGACGTGCGATTCATCGAGTTCATGCCCATGGGCAACTGCAACCGCTGGACGCAGGACAATTTCTGGTCCGCCACCGATATCCTTGCCGCAGCCAAAGAATATGCAGAGCTCACTGCGCTCGGTGCCGGTGAGCGGAAATCTGGGCCTGCCCGCCTGTATGGTATAGAAGGCGGCAAGGGCAGACTGGGCGTGATTTCCCCCATGTCCAACCACTTCTGCAACGACTGTAACAGGCTGCGCATAACCTCCGACGGCAGACTGCGCACCTGCCTGTTCTCCGACAAGGAATATTCCCTGCGCCCCCTGCTGAGAAATCCCAAACTCGGTGAACGGTTCATCCGCACGGTGCTGGAGCGGGCCAACAGCCGCAAACCTCTGGGCTACAAGATTCTGCAGAAGATGCGCGAACACACTGTGGCGGACAAGCGCATGAACGCCATCGGCGGCTAGCGCATGAACGCCATCAATAGTTAGCATATTACGCAGTGATATCCATACAAGCAGACGGTCCGGCTCCTACGAGTCGGACCGTTTTTCGTTCTGCTGGCCAGAGGTTGTATCTCACACACTCAGGACACAAATCAGCCCCAAGAGAACGGTCCAACGCTGAGGCAACAAAAAAGCCCGGTCCATAATGGACCGGGCTTTCATATCGTTTGCGTGCGGCAAACAGTGTCGGCTTAGAAGCCGAAACCGTCGTCGCCAGCGCCGGAAGCACCGAAACCGAAGGTATCCGGAACTTCGCCGGAGGAAGCGGGCTCATCAAAGCCAGCGGGGGCTTCAGCAGCGGCTTCACCAGCAACAGCGCCTGCTGCAACAGCGGCACCAACGGGCAGGTTGGCCAGAGCTTCCTTAAGACCCTTGGAAACCATATCCTTAACGGAGGATTCGATTTCCTTCTCGTTGATGGCAACCTTGCCGTCAAAGGTCTTCAGTTCCTTCTGAGCGGCGGTCAGGTCAGCCTTGGCCTTTTCCAGCTTACCGGTAAGATCGGCAACCTGCTTTTCAAGAGTGCCGGCCTTGCCTTCAAAGGGAGCCAGAGCGGCAACCTTGCCCTTCAGGTCTGCAACTTCGGCAGCCTGAGCGGCGATGGTGGCCTTGGATTCAGCCATCTTGTCCAGCACTACGGAAATGCCGGCCATTTCAGCTGCGGGAATGGGTTCGATGGAAACGTTGTCGCCAAGGGTGGCAACCTGCTTCTGTGCCCACTCTTCAAACGCCACTTCTTCGCTGTAAGCACAGGCCATGAAGCGGGGTTCCAGGCTGTAGAGCCAGCCCTTAGCAATGGGGGCAACTGCGCCGAGCTCTTCAGTGGAGAGTTCGCGCTGAGCAAGGTAGCCAAGCAGATCGGCGACATCAGCACCGCTCTTGCCGGCGATTACACCAAGAATGGTTTCCATTTTGAAAACCCTGCGTGCTTCTTCAGACATTTGGGCCTCCTATAATCAAGGAAAGAATATTTTCTTGTTGAAGTCTTTTCTTGACGCGCCCCCGCTCGTGCGGGAGCGCTTGTCGTTTTCTAACGGCGTCCCATGTGACGCACATAGGTCAGTGCTGCGGTGCGGTATACCAGGTGGCCCAGCTTGGACCAGGGCAGGTATGCAAAGAGCATCCACACGGTGACCAGGTGCATGTAGTACACGGTGTACGCAATCTGGGGGATGCCAGCCAAGCGGAAGAGCTCGGAAAGCACGCCGGTCAGAGCGACAGCCCAGATGACATTAAGCAGATACCAGTCGTAGTAGTTGGACTTGGTCTTTGCCGAATCCTGTGCACGACGACGGTTGGTCAGAATAGCCATGCCCGACAGGAGCATGATGGCACCAACGTTGGCCAGAATCTTGACCGGGTGGGCCAGATGCAGCGGGGTGTGAATGGCGTAGTCGGGGAACAGGTAACCACCCCAGTGGCCTGCTGCGACGATGCCGGTCACAACCATCAGTGCAAGGAAGGCGTAGAAGACCAGCATGTGCCCGGCCTTGCGGTCGGAACGGTCATCGCCGCAGTCCTTGAACTTCTTGTGGGTCATGATCTCTTCGAACAGAACGTCCTTCAGGCACATGAGCAGAGGTTTCTGCTTGCCCAGCACCAGTGTGGTGCCTTCCGGCTTGAAGGAGTTGATCAGGTTCTTCGTGCCTTTGAAGAAGCAGAAGACCATGCTGAAGAAGGTGATCATGAAAATGGGGTCGATGGTGAAGTCGCCGGGGAACAGCAGGCCGTATACGATGTCACCGGCTTCGGTAACAGGGAATGCGGTGCCGAGCTGACCTGCGCGGATGAACCACACAATCGCCCACAGAATCGCCGGAATGGCGATCAGGTTGATCAGATACTTGGGGCTGCTCATCCACTTCCCGATAGCGGGGAAGAGGTTTACACGCTGGTACGCCATGTTGCGCAGGGCGCTGAGCAGGTCACCGGGCTTGGCACCACGGGGGCACAGGTCGGAACAGGTGCCGCAGTTGTGACAAAGCCAGATGTCGGGGTTGTTGATGAGCTTTTCCTTCAAACCCCAGGAAGCCCATACCATTTCCTTACGCGGGTAAGGGTTGCTGGCCGGAGAGATGGGGCATGCCACGCTGCAGGTTGCGCACTGGTAGCACTTCTTGAGCGAGTCCCCACCAACAGCTTGCAACTCTTTGACAAACTGAAGATCAGGTTGGATTCTTTCGGACTGAGCCATCTTCCATCTCCTCCTAGTAGCCCTTGAACGGGTTCGGACCCTTTTCGAAGATCATCTGCATGAACTCTTCGATCATGCCCGGCACCTTGTCGTACTCGTCGATGGCGACTTCATACTGTTCCACACGGTCGGGTTCCACGCCAAGGCGGTTGAGGGTCTCGGCGATGTTGTCCTTACGGCGGTTACAGATTTCAGAGCCCTTGACGAAGTGGCACTGGTAGTCGTCGCCGTACTTACAACCGAGCAGCATAACGCCGTCGATACCCTTTGACATGGCGTCCGCAACCCAGATGGCGTTAACGGAACCGAGACAGCGCACCGGAATGATACGCACGTAGGGGCTCCACTTCTTGCCACGGATGGCGGCCATATCCAGCGCCGGGTAAGCGTCGTTTTCGCAGGCGAGGATGATGACACGGGGACCGCCGGTTTCCATGTTGTCCGGAACGTATACTTCGCGGATCATGGTACCGATCTGGTCGATATTGTAGTTATCGAAGGAGATAACGCGTTCGGGGCAGGCACCCATACAGGTACCGCAACGACGGCAGCGGCTGTAGTTCGGCAGCGGCGTACCCTTTTCATCATCGTCCAGCGCGCCGAAGGGACATTCTTCGGTACAACGCTTACACTGGGTGCAGCGAACGAAGTTGAATACGGGGTAGCTCAGGTCGCCGGAACGGGGATGCACTGCAACACCGCGGTTGGCGGATTCGATGCACTGGATGGCCTTGAGGGTGGCGCCGATGGCGTCTTCTTCAGCGGCATCAAGCATCATGGGCTGACGTACGCAGCCTGCAGCGTATACACCGGTACGGCGGGTTTCGTAGGGGAAGCAGATGTAGTTGGAATCTGCGTAGCCTTCGAAGAGGTCCAGATCGGGGAAGTTCGGGCCCTGACGGTACACGAAGTTCATGATCGGGTCCTTGGCCGTTGCGGGTACGAGGCCCGTGGGCAGAACAACCATGTCTACGGCGATTTCAACATCGCCGCCCATCAGGGTGTTTGCAGCGGAGATGACGATTTCGTCGCCATCTGCGGCAATGCCCTTGATGTCAGCCTTGGACATCATGATGCCGAGGCGGTTCTGCGCAGCCTTGTAGTAGCGCTCGTGAATGCCCTGAACAACCATGGAGTCGTACAGGATGAAGGCCTGACAGTCTTCAAAGGTATCGCACACGTAGTTGGCCTGCTTGAGGGCAACCACGGAGCTGATGGCGTTAGAGATGGGCAGGTGGCGAACAGACTCAAGGTCCTTGTGAACATACTTGGGTCCTTCTTCGCCCTCTTCCTTCTTGGGTGCTTCAGCCGGTGCTTCTTCGCAGATGGGGGCGTAAATGTCGCCGCCGTCAACAAGACCGGTGTTCAGCACGAAGGCAACGCGCTTTGCGGAAAGGGTGCCTTCCTTGGCCATCTTTTCGAACTCGGCGGCGGTTACCACGTTGGGTACGCTGCCGTAGCCGAGAGGAGCAAGCACCTTGGTGTTCTGGGGAACCCAGCCGGCAGCCAGAACAACAGCACCGACGGGGAAAACTTCGCCCTTCACGGTTGCCTTGTACTGACCGGGCAGGCCTTCCAGACGCTCAAGACGTGCGCCGGTGATGACCTTTATCTTTTCATTGCCGGTAAGATCGGCAATCTTCTTCTCAATGCCGTTTTCGTGTGCTTCGGTATATGGATATTCTAGCGGAGCGGTCTTCAGCATGCCCAGGGCCTTGCCACCGAGTGCTGCGTCCTTTTCCACGAGGATGACATCAAAACCGTAGTCGGCAGCCTGCTTGGCAGCAGTAAGACCGGCCCAGCCACCGCCGATGACCATGATGGTCTTGACGGTTTCAAACTCCGGAGGAGTAGGAGCTTTGGTCTTCTGCAGCTTGAACACGCCCATGTTCACATAGTCCTTTGCGAGGAGCATGAGCAGTTCAGGTGCATCGTCACCGGCTTCCGGCACGGAACCGTCTGCGTCCATGAAAGCCATGGCACAGTGTTCGCGCAGGTTCACGCGGTCAACGAGAACGCCCTCGAAGTCGTACAGGTCCCAGTCGACACGGGGAGAGGCACCACACAGCAGTACGCCGTCCAGACCTTCTTCCTCAATGTCGGTGCGGATCTCGGCACGGGCGCTTTCCGCAGCGAGAACGGGGAATACCTTCGCCACGGGGCAGGCACCGCCGAACTTCTTGCCAACGTGCGCAGCAAGCTCTTCGCCATCAATGATGCCGAGAGCAGACTGGTCAAAATATACGCCTATTTTTTCGGCCATTATCTACTACCTCCCCGCACCGTCTGGATAGCTTTGAGCGCGGCGCTGGTGCCGGATTGCGCGGTGCGCATGACGTCCAGGGGCTTCGTGGCGCAACCGGCCGCGAAAATGCCCTTGGCTTCGCCGCCGACGACGAAACCGTCCTCATCCAGCTGAACACCAAACGGATTCTTTTCACCGGACAGGCTGGGCTGCATACCGGTAGCCAGAACCACCATGTCGTGGCGGACCTTCTTCTTCGTGCCCTTTACTGCGTCTTCCACTTCCACAATCACATCACCGGAGGCTGCGTCGCACTCAACGCCTGCAACCTTGCCCTTGACGAGGTGGATCATGTCGTCCGCGGTAACCTTGCGCATGAACTTGTCATAGCGGCCGGGCGTACGCAGGTCGATGTAGTAAATGGTGACTTCAGCATCCGGATACTGTTCACGAACATACAGAGCCTGCTTGAGGGAGGCCATGCAGCAGATGTAGGAACAGAAGTTCAGATGATTCTGGTCACGTGAACCGGCGCACTGGACAAAGGCGATCTTCTTGGGTGCCTTGCCGTCGCTGGGGCGCTGAATCTTGCCATCGGTGGGACCGTTGGGAGAGGCGAGACGCTCGAGCTGCATGTTGGACACACAGTTCTTGATCTGGCCGGCACCAAGGTTGCTCAGGTTGGTGACGTCGTAAGGCTTCCAACCGGTGGCGATAACGATGCTGCCCACATTCAGTTCAATGGTCTTGTCGGCTTCGTTCATGTCACAGAACGCGCTGGAACCCACCTTCAGCTTGTCAGCTTTGGTGAGGGAGTCTCTTTCGAGAACGTAGCGGTTGGGGAAGCCGAAAGGGGTGTCCATGAAGAGGGGCTTGCGGGTGGAGAGACCGAAGTTGAATTCGTCGGTCACTTCGCCTTCAAGGCTCTCTGCAAGTTCGGACAGGTCGGCGCTGCTGGCAGCAGTGCCGCGGGGCTGAATGGACAGGGTAACGGTGAAGTTGCCTGCCTCGCCCGCCACAGATTCCACCGTGGCCTGGGTAAAGAATTTCACATTGGGGTTTTTCTTGATGCGCTGGAACTGAATTTCCAGGCCACAGGACGGAGGGCAGAGCTTGGGGAAATATTTATTAAGCTGTGCCACCCGGCCGCCAAGAAATGGGCTTTTCTCGACGATGTACACTTCGTAGCCGAGTTCCGCAGCTTCCAGAGCGGCAGTTATACCGCTGAAGCCGCCGCCGACGACGAGTATGGAGTTGGACATTCTTGCTATCCTCCCTACGGATGTTTCGGGCCAATTCGACAAAACGGCCTAAGCCCAGACAATAAGGCATTTAAACTTACTGCCCTGGCTTAGACCGTCTGGGTCAGGGAAGAAAATGGGCGGTTGCGGTTTCCCGCAACCGCCCGGGTAATCTAAGACCTACTCAGATACTAAGCAGTGGGAATGATCTGGTAGTAGGGCTTCTTGAAGATGGTGGTTTCACCGGTCTTCACGTCGTACTTCGAGTTAACGAAGCACTTCCACTTGGAGTCGTCCAGACCCATGAAGTCTGCACGGTAGTAGAAGCCGGGGTAACGGGATTCCGTACGGAACGCGATGTGCTGCATGTGCAGACGAACGGTCCACAGACGGTGGTAGTTTTCCCAGCAACGGAGCAGTTCGTGCAGGTCACGAGCTGCGAGCTTCAGGGAGTCTTCTTCCAGCATGTCCAGCAGGTGGAAGCCGGTGTTCAGTGCAGCTTCGGAGGTGGTGTAGTAGGTGCCTACGCCGCCGCCGTATTCGTCGGTGCACTTAACGAGACGCATCATGAAGTTCTTGGGGGAGATGTATTCGGGGTTAACTACGGGGCAGGTGGAAGCGTCCTTGCCGGCCAGGTAGTTCTTGTAGGGACGGTAGATCAGGTCAGCAAGGGCCTTGGAGTCTTCAGCGATGGAAGGCTTGTAGTCCTTGTGGTCGATGCACCAACGGACCATCTGCTTGCCGCAGATACGGCCTTCAGCATGGGAACCGGAGGAGAACTTGTGACCGGAAGCGCCAACGCCGTCAGCGCAGGTCCACAGGCCCATAACGGTGGTCATACGGTTGTAGACCTTACCGTTGGCAGCGCGAACCTTGTAGTCTTCGGGTACCCAAGCTTCGTCGGGACCGGAGGTCCAGATACCGCAGCAACCGGAGTGGGAACCGAGCAGGTAAGGCTCGGTGGGCATGATTTCAGAACCGGTTTCTTCGGGCTGAACGTTCATGGAGGCCCACAGGTTAGCCTGACCAACACACATGTCGAGGAAGTCTTCCCAAGCTTCAGCTTCGAGGTGCTTCTGCTGTGCGGGGGTCATGGTTTCGAAGGTGGTCTGCAGAGCGGTCTTGGTGTCCATGTAGATGGGACCACGGCCTTCACGCATTTCACGCAGCATCATGTGGTTACGCAGACAGGTGGGGATAACGTGACCCTTAGCATAGCCGCGATCTTCGTAAGGCTTCAGCATTGCGCGGTTGGTTGCGCAGTAGTCTTCGCCCTTGAAGTTGGTGGCCTTAGCCTTGAAGAGCAGGAACCATGCGCCAACCGGGCCGTAACCGTCCTTGAAACGGGCGGGAACGAAGCGGTTTTCCATCATGGTCATTTCAGCGCCAACCTGTGCACACATGGTGTAGGTGGAGCCGGCGTTCCATACGGGGTACCATGCACGGCCAAGACCTTCACCGGTGGAGCGGGGCTTGTACACGTTAACAGCGCCGCCGCAGGCAACTACCATGGCGTTGGTGCGGAAGATGTGAACTTCGTTGGCACGCAGGTTGAAGCCTACTGCGCCGGCGATGCGGTTTTCTTCCTTGGAGTCGAGGAGAAGCTTAACGATGAAGATACGTTCCATGATGCGGGCTTCGCCCAGAGCGTTCTTAGCAGCTTCAGCAACGATACACTTGTAGGATTCACCGTTGATCATCATCTGCCAACGGCCGGAACGAACGCATTCGTCGCCAGCGCGCAGGGACTTGCCGGCAGCCTTAGCGGCAGCACCGTCAAGGTTGTGACCGTGTTCGTCCTTGATCCAGCAGGGCAGGCCCCACTCTTCGAACAGGTGAACGGAGTCGTCAACGTGACGGCCAAGGTCGAAGATAAGGTCTTCGCGAACGAGGCCCATAAGGTCGGTACGAACCATGCGAACGTAGTCGTCTGCATTGTTCTTGCCGAGGTAGGTGTTGATTGCGGAGAGACCCTGTGCAACAGCACCGGAACGCTCAAGGGCGGCCTTGTCGATGAGCATGATCTTCAGCTCAGGAGCGTACTTGTCGGCCCAACGGACTGCTTCGAAAGCAGCGCCGCAGTTACCCATACCACCACCAACCATAAGGATGTCTACGTCATGTTCCTTTACTACCGGCTCAGCGATAGCAACGCCACGGGGCGTTTCCTTAGCAGGAATCATCGGCATGATAATATCTCCTATAGGAAATTTTATTTCGTTACTTTGACCGGGGTCTTCTGCTTAAACAGCAGAGGCCTTACGAACCATGGAGATTTCTGCTTCAGCAACTTCGATCTTCAGGCCCATAGCTTCGATGGGCTTTACGAGTTCGGTTTCGGTGAACAGCAGTTCGTCATCCAGATTTCCGGCTTCGGGCTTGCCATCGAAGGGCTTGATGGAACCTTCGGGGGTGGTGCGGATCGGGAACTTGAAGCGCTTCACGTTGCCGTTACGGAACTTAACGGTCCACATGATGGAGTCAGCGGAGCGCATGGGGATACAAGTACCGCCCATGGGAGCAAAGTCAGCATAGGGACGAGCGGTGATTGCGCCCTGGGGGCAAATCTTCACGCAGGAGTAGCATTCCCAGCATGCCTCAGGTTCCTGGTTGAAAGCACGCATTGCTTCAGGATCCAGAATCATGAGGTCGTTAGGGCAAATGTACATGCAGGCGGTCTTCTCGCCACCCTTGCAGCCATCGCACTTAGACGGGTCTACGTAAGTCGGCATACCTTAATCCTCCAACACAACGAAATTAAAGGTTTTACCTAAAAGCCTTTTTCCCATTTCGGGTCCATCTTTCGATGGAGGCAAAAAAGCAGTCACAAAATACCTGCCTTTTCTGAAAACTCCATCGAAGCGACGGGACGACACAGACGACTATTCCGTATCGCTTGTGAGAGAAATAACAAAGCGTGAGGCATTCGGTCAAGGGGCTTGTTCGTTTTTTTCACAAAGCCCTCTCAAAACAGTGCAACACGCTGATATTATTACATTGTCAAACTCTGCACAGGCCCGAAAACCAACGGCTTGTGCCGTACGGTTCATAGCCATTTACATTGATTGGCTCAAGGTTGCAAGTGCACCTCGACTTATTAATGCATTTTTTCACGAAATTCAGACCAGGCCATTTTTCTAGAATTTCTTCAGACTTAAGGAGGCCGGGAGCTGCTGCCCAACCTCAAATTGTTTGAACAGTCAAACCAAGCCCTTGCAATCCCCCCTTCCCTACGGTGATGTGCCCTTGGGAACAAGAATGCGCAGGGCAGATGCATCAGCCTCCCCCAGCTTCATCGAGCTTGTGAAGCTTGGCACACACCCCCGGCATGAAGAGAGTGCATCTATATATAATGTATATGCCCCCCCATTCCGTTACAACTTCGTGGATGTGAAGCCACATTTGCACGGCATATTATTCTTGTTGCGGACAATGCGGTTTCAGGCTAGGTGGAACACCAAACATTCCAATGTTCGATGAAAGGCAAATAGCGATGAAAAAGAATATGACCCTCGTTGAGGAAATCAGTGAACTGGACGTGGAACTGATGAAGCTGCTGGCGCGCCGCTCCAAGCTCATCCAGAAGACCCGCCGTCCCAAGAAGGAAGGCTCCGGCACCTCCGGCATCAGCAGCGAAAAGCAGCTGCGTCTGCTGTGGGAAGCCAATGCCGTTAAGTTCAGCAAGGACCCCCGGCTTGCCCGCCAGCTCTTTACCCTCATTCAGGATATCGAGTTCACCAGCAAGGCAGACAGTGACGACAAGACGGAGTTCACCCTCTCTCCCAACCGCAAGCCGGTTAATGTTGACCTGCCCGGTCCTGCTTCCCTCAAGAACGCACGCCTCTGGATGACCCTTGCCGCCACCTCCGGTGCCAAGTGCCAGCTCAAGAGCCTGCTTACCGCAGACCCGGTCACCGAACTGGTGAAGGCCCTGAATCAGGCGGGCGCTTCCCTCTTCTGGCAGGACGGCGATGTGGTTTCCAAGGGCGGCGAAGCCCTCAGCTTTGCCGACAAGGTCATATTCGCCGGTGACGACACCCTGAACTTCTACCTGCTCGCGCTCATGGCAGCCGGTCGTCACGGTACGCTCAAATTTACCGGTGGCTCCGTACTCAAGGATGCCGACCTCACCGCCTTCCGCCACTTCCTGCCCCAGCTCGGTGCCCGCGTGGCCCACGTTGTGCCCCGTTCCAACGGGCTGCCCGTGCGTCTTGAATGCTCCGGCGTCATCCCCGATGCCATTGCCATTCCCGCCGACCTGCCTGCAGAAGCTGTTACCGCGTGCCTTATCGCGGCCACTTCGTGGGATGTGCGCGTGACCATCAATCTGACCAACAACGCACACGCAGAAGCCTGCCTCGCAGAAGTGGGCCCGCTGCTCGACCAGTGCGGCGTGCAGCACACCGGCGGCACCAGCGATTTCACCATCTTCCCCGGTCCTGCCACCGTGCCTGCCGCTCCCCAGCTCACGCTGGACCCGGTTATCGGCACTACCCTGCTCTCCGTGCCCGTGTTCACCGCCGGCACCGTGAAGCTTGATGGCGTATGGCCTGTAAACAGCGAAGAAGGCGATGCCGCCCTTGCCCTGCTCCGCTCCGCAGGTCTGGAAGTGACCGCCCGTGACGGCAAGGTCATTGCTTCTGCCACAAGCGCAGTCGCCAAGGCCGGACAGCCCGACATGGGCACCCTGCCCGAATCCTACTACCCCCTGAGCGTTGCCATGGCCTGCGCACGCGCCAAGGCCACCGGCACACCGGTTGCCCTGCCCGCCCTGCCCGCAGGCATGGACCCCGTTCTGGTGGAAGGCTTTGTGGCTCAGGCACACATGCTCATTGATGGCGGCAAGGTATTCCCCTCTGTCGACGTGCCTGCTGCTCCCATCTGGACCAGCCCCGATGCGAACTGGACCATGGCCTTTGCCATGCTCGCGTTCCTCAAGCGTTCCATCAAGCTGGCCAACCCCGGCAACATCACCGACCTGATGCCCTCGTTCTGGACGTTCTACAACGGGCTGCCCGAGCCGACCATGATGCGCAAGCCCAAGCAGGAGGCCAACAGTGACAAACCCAAACGACGCAGAATCATTGCCGAATAACATTCCGGCCCTCGAAGAGCTTGTTGTGACTTACCAGCAGGAACTGAAGATGCTGGATGAAAAGCAGAAGCGTCTCTTCGAGGCGGAAGATCCGAAGAACGGCATATTCTTCGCCAACGAGATTCACGCCAACCGGCAGGAAAAGAATCAGTTGCAGGTGCAGATGCAGTTTGCGCAGATTCGGTTGAATAGGTTGAAGATGGAAGCCGAGCCGCTCTTTTAGAGTGGATTAAAGATGAAAGAGAAGCCCCCGATGGAAGCATCGGGGGCTTTTTTGTTCAATACTACGCAGGATGGGGGGGAGTACTCTTGCACCTTTCATCGACTATATTAAGCCTTGGCGAGTAATGCCCGTTGTTGCCTCTGGCAGGGAGAGCGGGGCCGCCAGCGCGCGGCCCCCTCTCCACTCCCCCCGCGCTTTTTTGCTCATGAAAGGCCGTGCCTTGCTTATAGTCTTCCGCTGACTGTCACTCTACTCACCTTCACCCTTTGCAACGATCTCGGATGAAAGCTTGCGTTCATCACAACACCCATGGCCTCGACAGCAAAGGGCTTCGGCATGCCGGTTAGCAGTTCTCTTGACCAACCCCAATCATATGCTCTAGCGCCAACGCTTTGCATGCTAGCGAGGTAAGCCCTGCCTTAATTCCCACAAAACTTCAGGCCGATTGGAAGCGCTTCGCTTCCACGGCGAAAGAGAATGACCAGACAACGAATCGCAGGGGCGAGGCAGGGGGAGTCCAGAGGGGGCCTTGCTAAGGGGCGGCACGCCCCGGCTGAGGCCCCCTCTGGTCCTGCTGAAGGCAGCAAAAGGATACAGTAGATAAAATTCCATGAAGTCGATGAAAGAATAAACACTCCCCCTTCACCACCTCCCT
>JBKEAK010000038.1:0-15094 GCA_047972125.1 Halodesulfovibrio sp. | reverse complement strand
GCTGGCACAGGACTATCCCGTCGACCTTTTCGAGATACTGGTTGTCGACGGGGGCTCTTCGGACAGGACCCGGGAAGTGGTCGGGCAGTACAGCAACAGGCATTCCAACGTGCGGCTGTTGGATAATCCGGGTAGGCGCTCCAGCTCGGGGCGCAATGTCGGGTTCAGGCATGGCAGGGGTGATTATTTTGTGGTGATAGACGGCCATTGCCACGTGCCGACGCGTGGGCTGTTCCGCAATATAGCCGATGCCGTGGCAAAGACCGGGGCAAAGTGTCTTGGCTGGCCGCAGACGCTGGATGCTCCCGGCATATCACTCTTTCAGCAGGCCGTTGCCGCTGTGCGGGGCTCGCGTCTGGGGCACGGCGGAGGGTCGCTTATCTACAGTGAGTACGAAGGGTTTGCCAGCCCCGTGAGCAAGGGGGCGGCGTACAGCAGGGATGTGTTTGCTACGGGAGGGTCTGTGGATGACGCCTTTGATGCGTGCGAGGATGTGGAGTTCAACCTCCGCGTGGAGCAGGCTGGTATTCAGGCATACAACAGTCCCGGCTTCAAGGTGCAGTATTACCCGAGGGAGAGCCTTAAGGGGCTGTTCCGGCAGATGCATCGTTATGGGACAGGACGTTGCCGCCTATGGCGCAAGCACCCGCAAACCCTCACGCTCAATACGCTTATTCCGCCGGTGTTCGCATTTGGTGTTCTGTTGATTCTTGCGGTGTTGCTGGCGGGCTTTATCCTGCCGGTGCCTGCCTCAATACAATGGCTCTGCGCGGCTCCGCTGGTGGCCTATTTTGCATTGATGAGTATGGAATCGTATAAGATATCAGGTGGTTCCCTGCAGGATTTGCAGTGCCATCTGGCAATCTTTTTTGTGATTCATTTCGGACTGGGTTTCGGTTTTTTGGAAGAACTGGTGCGGGAATTGGGAAAGAACAGATTTCGCACGCAAAGTGCGGCCAAGGCCGAATAGCGGAGCGGTTCAGGCTGTTCCTCAATTCCGTGCCGGAGTTGGAACAAGACGCTGCGGATATTGATGCATGCTGCACAGCGCCTTTCATGTGCGGAGTGTTCCGAAAAAGGAAATGACGCTGCTTGCGTTCTTTTGCTATCCTTGCATGCAAAAGAAACCACTGTGCATCATCACATAACTGGTAGTAGTGCGTTCCTTTTCTCCATGCCCGTATGAGCTAGGTATGCTGCTGGGCAGACGGCGTTGAGGCAACAGCTGATGCGGTTGCCGGACGGATGGGAGAAAAGGTGCTTGCGGGGGCTTTCCGGGGGGAGAGCGAGGCGAATGCCCGTTGCATAAAGGAAAGAAGCTGAACGATGAAAAAGACTATCGCTGTTGTGATTGCAAGCTGGAACGGCGTTATCGGGGGTACTGAGCAGCATGTCAGCTTTTTGCTGAACAGTCTGCCCCGGATGGGCTATGCTGTGCAATTCATTGTCGTTAACCGTCCGGATGATGACGAATTTCCCGGAGTGAACATTGCGCCGCTGGTTCTGCAGGAGCCGGGCAGCACAGGCCCTGCCGGACTCGTTGCCCGGATCAGCAAGCTTGCACGCCATTTCAGGCAGAACCCTCCTGACCTTATTCTTGCCTACTTCCCCGAAGGGGAGATGGTAGCCTCCATTGCTGCCTGCATGGCTGGCATGCGCAACAGGCTTGTCGGCAACCGGCGCAACATGGGGCATAATTATACCCCCCGTTCGTTGTGGCAGGCGCGCCTGATCTCCAAACTCGTTCCCCGTTTTCTGACAAACAGCGCCATTGCCGGGCGTGTGGTTTCTGACAGAGAGTGGATTACGTGGAACAGATTTACGGTCATCTACAATCCGTTCAATGACCGCTCCACCATAGCCGCTTCAGACGAATCCATTGCGAACCTGCCGGAAGGTTGTCCGCTCATCGGCATTGTTGCCAGTGTCAAGCCCATCAAGAATCACAGCCTGTTCCTGGATGCCGCCCGTGAGCTGCACAGAGCCGTGCCGGATGCACATTTCGTCATTGTCGGCCGTGCTCTGCCTCCCGAACATAAACGCCTGATGGCGGGTATTGAGGAAAGGGGGCTTACGCAGCGGGTGCACTATCTTGGTGAATACGCAGACCCGTTGCCCGTTATCCGCAAGCTGAGCATAGGCGTGCTGTGCAGCAAGTCTGAGGGACTTTCGAATGCGCTGGTGGAATATGCCTGCATGGGCGTTCCGGCAGTGGCAACGGATGTAGGCGGCAATGCCGAGGTCGTGGTCAACGGGCAGACGGGGTATCTGGTGCCCCCTGATGATGCCGTGGCGCTGGCTGCCAGACTGAAGGAACTGCTGGAGAACGAGCAGCTTCGCAAAGACATGGGGGGCGCTGCACAGCAACGGGCTGAAGAGCTGTTTTCAAGCAAGTCGATCCTCAATCAGTATGATGCCTATTTTTCCGGTGTGCTGGCCGCGGCGTCTGCTTAGGAAAGGTTCAAGGAATGGCGTGCAGCATAGAAGTGCTTTGCTCATGGGAAAGCACAGCATCTCTTGAGGAAGATTGGAACAGGTTGGCCGAAGAAAAGGGCATCTGGTCTTCCTTCACGAATTATCACTGGTTTGCATGCTGGTATGATGCGTTTTGCCCGCAAGGTGCTGCCCGGATTGCAGTGATACGGGACCAGGGCGAGGTAGTGGGGATTCTTCCGGGCCTCCATGTGCGTAAGTCCATAGGACCTTTTACGCTGCCGTGCTTCGCCTATGCGGCCAACGGGCTGACGCCGAATACGGTGCTGATGCTGAACACGCATGTGATGGAGGATGAAGGGCTGCTGCAGCGGGTTCTTGCCGCCATGCCGGAGCAGGCAGACATGCTTGATGTGCCTTCCGTCACGGTTGGCGGTGCTGAATGGCAATTGCTGAACAAGCAGGGCCGGCGGTTCTCGCTTTTTGAGGAAAACCGCTACACCTCGTACTCCGTGGATATGCCGGAGGGGTTGCAAACCTATCTGGATGGCAGGTCTGCACGTTTCAGAAAGGAATTCAGGCACAGGTTCAACAAGGTTTCCAAGGAATTCGAGATAGGGTTTGAAGTCATTCCCTTCGGGAGTGAAGCTGGCCTTGAGCGGTTGAAATCTCTGTCCGGCAGAACGTGGCAGGAGGCAAACGGCTCAGGGTTGTTCAGCGAGAAGTATGCACGCTTTTTCCAGCGGCTTCTGAGTGCGCCGGCAGACAACTGCTATCTCGGTTTCTTGTTGTTGAACGGCGTGGATGCGGCCTTTGCCCTGTTTCAGTCAGATGGAGATACCCTCATCTCCTATAAGATAGGGTTCGACGCTGGGTACAAGGCATGGAGTCCGGGTGAACTGTTGCGTCGCAGGATATATGAAACCTCTTCAGAGGCGGGGGTACGCCGCTATCTGCTTCTTGGCGGGTTTACCGAGAGCAAGAAGGCGTGGGCTACCGATACCGAAGAATTGGTTAACTATTGGATTTTTTCAAACAGGGGATGCAAGGCCCGGTTCGTATATCAGGCTTTGAATGCCAGAAGAAAGCTCAAGGCATTGTATGAAGCACGCACCAGAAAGAGCGCATGCCGTGGGGGCGCATCAGCAGCAGGGGCTCAAGCAGATGCTTAAGCAGGGTCTCAAGCAGATATTGGCTGGCACCTACGGGCTGCGGGGGACAGAGCCGGGGCTGTCTGTGCTGATGTATCACCGAGTTTCTCACGATGCGCTTTTGTCCGTACCGCCGGATGTATTTGAAGAGCAGATGGCGCTGCTGGCCCGGGACTTCGAGCCCATTTCGTTGCGGAGTGCCGTTGAGCGTCTGGGGCGCGGGGATTCATGCAACGGGTGCGTATGTGTCACCTTTGATGACGGATTTCAGGATAACTGGACAACGGCGTATCCCATTCTTGAGAAGCACGGCGTCCCGGCGACCGTGTTTGTTGCCTGCGATGCGCTGACTCAGGGAACGCTCTGGTTTTATGCTTTTGACGATGCGGTGTTTAGTGCTGCTGCCGGAGAGGCGGATCTTACCGCCTTCGGTTTGGGGGTGCACACCTGGCAGGACGCAGCCGGAAAGATGGATGCGGTTGGCCGGGTGCATGACCGCATGAAGCAGTTCGGGCATGCAGAGTTGCTTTCGATAGTGCAGGCGGTTGCCAGTGCGGCAGGGGGCAAAAGAATCATGATGACGCCGGAAGAGTGCAAAAAACTTGCTGCTTCCGGGCTTGTGGATATCGGGGCGCACACGGTGAGCCATCCGATTCTGACCGGGCTGCCGGATGATGCGCTGGTTCATGAAATCATGAATGGCAAGTCCATGCTGGAAGCCATGATCGGGCGCGAGGTTTCCCTGTTTTCATATCCTAACGGCACGGCACGGGACTTTGACGACAGGGTTGTGGAAGTCGTCAGGCGGGCAGGTTTTGACGCTGCTGTGACCACCATGCCCGGATTGAACCGGGCTGGAGCCAACCCGTTCACGTTGCGTCGTTTTGATGTCACTCCGGGCGTATATACCGGATGGAACGGGCGTTATTCCAAGGGGTTGTTCAGATCGCACGTACGCGGCACGCTGCATGCGGTTATTCAAAAGATGGCTGCGGCTATGTAACGACAGAGATTGGTGATTATGGAAGTTTCACTGTGTACCTCTTTGGCCGGGTTGGACGCGTTCAAGGATGAATGGAACGAGGTTGTTCTCGCGTCAGAGTCTGCGAATCCCTTTCTTTCTTACGGTTGGCTGAGTGATTGGTGGCGTTTCTTCGGCGGGGATAAGGAACTGGCCATTGTCCTTGTGCGTGAGAACGGCCTGTTGGTGGGGGGAATGGCCTGCTATGTGACGCGCATCCGTATTCCAGTGCCTTGCCGGGTGCTGCGGCTGTGCGGCGATACGGACGTCAGTTCGGAATTTTTGGGGCCGTTGGCCCGGCGCGGATACGAGCGGGCTGTCGTGCAGTCCGTAACCGATTTTCTGCACGGTGATGCTGTTCTCTGGGACGTATTTCATGCCGCAGACATGGATCAGGACGCGGGTGTGGCCTTGCAGCTGCTTGCGGTCTGGGGCGAGCGCTATGGCCGTCGCCAACTGGCAGAATTCAATGACAATTTGTGTATGTATGTCGATCTGCCGAAACGCTGGGAAGACTATTGGGATGGGCTAAGCAGGCGCAAGAAGCGCAATTTTTCCAGGTTGGACAGACGGTTGCAGGATGAAGGCGAGGTGACTTTCTGCACCGCGAAGGAGCTTGATCCTGAAGGGTTGGGGTTTGAAGCAGGCTGGAAGCTGTATGGTGAAGTCATGCTGTCTACCGGGCGTAAAAATGCCGAGGCCCTTAACAATCAGGCGCAGTTTCTGGAATCATTCTGGCGGGAATCCATCTCGTCCGGGTGGGCAGATGCAACGTTCATTCTGCTGAAAGGCAGGCCCGTGGCATTCTTGTACTACCTGATCAACGGCAAGTCCTACTTCCTCTATAAAACCGGATATGATTTCGAACTCAGCCGGTTTAGCGTTGGCGCTTCCGTTATCTTGCAGACGATCCGGCATGGAGTAGAATCCGGTATGGAGCGGGTGGAATTTCTTCGTGGCGGACATGATTACAAGCGCAGCCTGCGCATCACAGGAGAACGGGCGTTGATTGATGCCGTGTATGTGAAGCAATCCCTGCCGGGCATGGCATATCTTGCGCGGCGGCTGGCAGCGAAGCAATACCGGGCGGCAAAGCAGTTTGCAAAGCGGATTCTTCCTGAAAAAATGGTGTCTTTTCTGAAGTCCCCGGACCGGTGAGCATGGAAGGGAAGGATATGATGGATACAGGCGTACGTGCACTGCACATCACAACCTGCCTGCTGACGGCTGCAATTATGCTGGTCTTGTCGCTTCCTTCTGTTTCGGAGGGGGCGGACTGGACTGTTGTTCCCGTTACCGAGGCTGGTGAGGTAACCATAGAGAGCAGCAACACCCGACTTGTTCTGCAGAACGATATCACCGCCATAGGCAGTGGTGTGGGCTTTGTGGCAGGGCGGGCGAATATCAGAAATGTCGAGATCGATCTTAACGGCCATACCATCTTTTTCGGCACGCAGGAGCGCCCGTTGCCGGATGGTGTGGTGCTGCTCACCTACAACGGCAAGAAACCCGACGCCAAACAGCCGGACCGCAATATAGGCGTGCACGGCATCTACTCGGTGCGTGATCCGAGATATATTTACGAAGCTTCCAGCTTTGCAGATCAGCGCTGGGTGCAGGGCATCTCTTCCGTACGCATCTATTCCTCCCGACCGGGAGGCAGAGTTGTGCAGGGTGCCGGTAATGCAGCCTATTCCTCTGCCATATATCTGCAGGGGCACCGCAATGTCACGATTGGCGGAGACCCCGGCAGTCCGCTTGAACTTGAGGTGAGCGGTGCGGATTCCTATGGGATAGGGGCTGGCGGATGCACTGCCGTATCCATTTCGTACCTCAAGATAACCCAGACGGGGCGGCATGTTTCCAACAGGCATCAGATTATCGCCGCCATAAGTCTCGGCAAGGGGCTGGTCAAAAAAGGCGACCCTGACGGGACTGTCTATTCCGAAGTGCACCACACCGAACTGATAGGGTCGCCGCAGTCCGGCATCAAAACGGCAGGATACGCACGAATACACGACAATATCATCCGCCAGAATGCCGTGGTGACCAACTGCTACGGTGTGCAGGGCTGGGAATCGCACGATGTGGAGGTGTACGATAACAGGATTCTCCCCGATAACGGCAGGGGGATACACCTCTCCGAGCGGACGGAAAACTGGTACGTGCACGACAACCTTGTGGTCGTGCATGAGAACACCAATGAGGAATACGGCAGCAAGTATCAGGTGCATGGAATAAAGGTTGAAGATGTTGTCGCAGGCAGGGTTGAGAATAACAGGGTCATTGCCATAACGCGTGGAAAAACATCGGCCCATGCCTTTGATATCAACATCAAACCAACCGCCAACGTTGTGGTGAAAGGCAATTCTTTTATCGGGGTGAAGCGGGATGAAGATGATGCCCGTGCCTGCGCCGTGAGCCTGCTGGCGGGGGATGGAACGGGCGTGGAATTTTCCGGAAATCGTCTTTATTCAAATGATGCCGTGGTGCAGGTTGGGCCGTACACCACCGCCGCATTCAGGTTGCAGGGGAATGAAGTGGCCCCCCTGCCGGATTCGCAGGAATTTCCCCCGGTGCAGAGCAACTCTCCCGCATTTGTCTATTTCCGGTCCAATAACAAGCCGCTTGGGCTGATATCGTTTGTGGATACCGTGTTCTCAGGGGTGGATTATGCTGCATCAAGGGCCGAAGCCTGCAACGTGGTTTCCAAAGAGTATGTTGTTGCCCGTTCCACCTCGTTTCGTCTGCAGGGCGCAGGGACGCAGGCTGCGGGGGCGTCTGTAAGAATGGAGTGCTTCGATGGGGGGCATGTCGTTGAGGGCGTCGCGGGGAAAGATGGAGCGCTCACACTGGCTGTGCCCACTTATAGAAAAATTTGGGAGAAAAGCCCCGGTGCCGTAGTTTGCCTGCCCGCAGAACGGGATTGGAAAGGAATTGAGGCTGCTCGTGTGGCTTTTTCCGTTCTTCTGAACGGCACATGGCGTCCTGCAAAACTCTCCGGTTCCCTTGTTCCCGGAGAACCCGCCGTGCTTGACGTGGACGTAAACGGAGGCGTTGGGCAATGAGTGCGCTATTCGAAAACGGCATGTCGTTTCTTGCGCGCAACGTGTTCGGCCCGCTGTATCAACTGCGGCAGGGGGTGAACCCGTATCAGTATACCGCAGAGGTTCGTGCCTTTTCCGGCTGGTCGCAGGATGAGATGAAAAGGCACCAGCTGGCTCGATTGCAAGTTGTTGTGGGGCGCGCGGTGGCGGATGTGCCCTATTACCGGGACATGGCCGCGCAGCTGGGTCTGGATGCCGGGCAGGGGATTTCGTTTGATGAATACAGCCGGTTCCCCATGCTGACCAAGGACATAATTGAGGAGCAGAAAGACCGGCTTGTTTCCGAACAGGGCGACCGCACGCGGTGCAGGCGGGGCTCTTCCGGCGGCTCTACCCGTGCCCCCATTTCATATCTGCTGGATGTGGACGCATGGACCCGCAGAGAAAGTGCTACGCTCGCCTTCAACGAATGGTTCGGATATCGCCGGGGGGACAGGGCCGCCTACCTGTGGGGAGCCTCGCAGGATTTTTTTGCGCGCAGTTGGAAGCGCTCGCTCTATAGCGCCATTATCGGACGGTCCCAGATATTTTCCTCGCTCGCTCTGGATGAGCATTCTCTGGAAGCCATTTGCAGAGAGCTGAAAAAGCACCCTCCCAAAATGTTGCAGGCGTATCCGAGCGCTATTGAGCTGCTTGCGAGCTATATCATCGAAACCGGCAAGACGCTGGATGTAGGATGTGTCACCTGCACGGCAGAACCGTTTACGGAAGCCCAGAAAGAACTGGTGCGGCGGGCATTCGGCTGCGAGGTGTTTGAGTGGTATGGCGCAAGGGAGTGCGGCCGTATTGCAACGGAATGTTCCCGGCATAATGGCATGCATATCAATGCTTACGGGCTGTATGTCGAGGTGGCGAACAAGGGTGATGGCGCCTACGGCGAAGTGTTGGTGACTGACTTGTTCAATCACATCATGCCCATCCTGCGCTATTCACTGAATGACTATGCCGCGCTGGACGAATCGCCTTGTAGCTGTGGTTGCGCGTTGCCGCGTATTTCGCAGATAGCAGGTCGTGCCTCCCAGACCTTTTATCTGAAGGACGGCAGAAAGATTCCTCATGTTCTGGCAACCCGTATCGTGCCGGATAACAGGTATTTCCTGCAGCAGCAGATAGTTCAGACGGATTTTGACGTGTTTGTGGTGAATTTCGTTCCCGGAAAGGAATTCGGCCCCGAGTCGCACGTGTGGTTCAAAAAGCAGCTGGATGCCTACCTCGGGCAGGATAACAGCATTGAATTCCATATGGTTGATTCCATTCCGAGAGAGCCTTCGGGGAAGATTTTCTATACCAAGAGGGCGTTTGATCCTTCGCAGCCAAAGAGGGGGTCGCATGACTGATCCGATCACTATTCTGAGTCGCTATGTCTATACGCCGCTTGTTGCCATTCGCAGAAAGAGGGTGCCTACCGCATGGCTGAAATTTCTGAACAATCTTGCGCACAAGACGCCTGAAGAAGTCAGGGATATCCAGTTGTTCAGGCTGGGTGAGCAACTCAGATATTTCCATGCGAAGAACCCTTTTTACAGAGCGATCATGGAGAAGGCGGGCATTGACGCGACCGCCCCCATCGGCTGGGAAGAGTTCCGCCGTTTGCCCGTGCTGACCAAGACCGCACTGCAGGCTGACAAGGAAAAGATGAAGACGCAGGACCCTAGCCTGCAGGTTGTGGCCGAGAACATGACAGGTGGCTCGACTGGCAGGCCTTTGGCGTTCTGGCAGGATTCCGAATACTGGGCCGCAGCCGGAGCCGCGGACAGCTTTGTCCGCAGTTGGTGGGGCGTGCCCCCCGTGTGCCGTACGCATGGCCTTTGGGGATCGGACAGAGATCTTGGTGAGCGGAACTGGAAAGAGCGTATTGCCGCCAGCCTCTGCAGAATACGAACGGTTGATTCTTTCCGCATGAGCAACGAGCGGATAGAGGCGTTCATTGCAGACGTGGTCGCATGGAAGCCGGAATACATAATGGGATATGCCTCTTCGTTGCATCTGATTGCAAAGTATCTTCTCGAACGGGATATGCGCCTTGAGGGGCCAGTCGCCATTAGAAGCACGGCTGAAACACTCTTTCCCGAGCAGCGGGCAGACATCGAGAAGGCGTTCTCATCCAAGGTGTATAACTTCTACGGCTCGCGTGAATGCAACAACATAGCTGCAGAGTGCACCGCACAGAATGGTTTGCATGTGCTGGCAGGCACCCGCATTGTCGAGATAGTCAATGAGCGCAACGAGGTTGTGGAACACGGCACTGTGGGCAAGATCGTCGTTACGGATCTGGTGAACAGGGCTTTCCCCTTTATCCGTTACGAGATCGGCGATCTTGGGGCCATGACCTCGGAACCCTGTTCCTGTGGCTTACCCTTTGACCGGCTGTCGCAGGTGACGGGCCGCGTAAGCGACGTTCTGGTTTCTGCAAGAGGCGATTTGGTGCATGGCGAATATGTAACGCACCTCTTTTACGGCATGAAGGGCGTGAAGTCCTTTCAGGTGGTGCAGGAGAACTACAACGAGCTTATCCTGAACGTGGAGAAGGATGAAAGCTGCACAGGCGAGCTGAACCTTGATCATGCTATTGAAGGCATCAGAAAAGCCATGGGTGACATTGCCGTGCATGTGAAGTTTTTGGAAGGAACCGAACGGGGTTCCAGCGGGAAGCATAGGTTCATCATTTCGAAAGTGTCTCCCTTTGCATCCGGATCAAACAACTAAAGGGAACACTCGTGCAAAAACTGATTTTTGCATTCATTTTCATATTCATCATGCGTGTGTTCGAGACGTACCCCCTGCTCGGGGCACTACGGCTGGAGCGGGTCATGGCCCTGGCCCTGATCATTGGTGCGTGCGTTACCTGTTCAAAGAAGCTGGGCAAATTCCCCGGACTTTCGGCAGCCCTGCCACTCATTCTGGTTATATTTTTTTCAGGGATAACGGCCCATAATTTTGAAGATTATTTCATAACCGTTGAGAACTATATCAAGATAGTAATCTTCTGGTTCATCATGGCCTCCTGTGTCACGAAAAAGGAGGATTTCAGGAACCTGATTTTCTGCTTTATCGCCGTGGTGTTCTTGTACGAGGCGAAATCTCTGTACGAATATGCATTTCATGGCAGAGTTCAGTGGAGAATGGGGGTGAGCAGGCTCATGGGGATAGGGACCACCTATGCCGACCCCAATTCATTTGCCGCAACGGTGCTGACTGCCATGCCGTTTTCCTTTGCTCTGTATAAAGATAAGTATTTTTCCAAACCTCTTTGGAACAAGATTTTCTTTGTTTCCTTTTTCGGCCTTTCATCCACGTGTGTTGTTCTGACAAGCTCCCGGGCGGGTATGGTGGCCCTTGGCGTGCTCATTGCGATGGCGTGGTGGTCTTTCTTCAGAAATTTCAAAAGCCTGGTCATTGTGGCCCTGATTGTATGTGTCGGATTTACTCTGACGCCTGTGAGCCAGAAGGAACGGCTTTTGAGCCTGTTCATGGATATTGAGGTTACATCTATCTCAGAACGCTCTCAGGAATCGGCAGAGGTTTCTGCGCACAGCCGTCTCGACGGTTTCCTGGATGGCTTCAGGATGATGCTGGAGCGTCCCGTCCTTGGCTTTGGTGCGGGGAATTTTGCTTCCAGCCGGTATGTTGTGGATAGTCGTTTTCCGGATATGCAGCCGCATAACCTGCCGGGCCAGATTATGGGTGAACTGGGCCTGTGTGGTGTGCTGACGTTTGTCGCCTTCGTGTGGTGGATGGTGCGCTCAAACCTGAGGTTGATCAGGCGCGGGGCTGAACTCGCCGCCTACTCATCGTCATGTCTGACAGCGCTTGCCCTGCTGTTTCTGCTCGGTTTCGGAGCACATAATCTTTACAGGTACACTTGGCTGTGGTTTGCCGCGTTTACATCCATAATGCTTGCGGTGAACAAGCGGGATGAAATGCTTAGAGCCATGGCCATAAAGGCGAACGCTGCCAAGGGGCCCTCATTATGATCACTATAGTGCGCGGTTAACAATACATGAACAAGAAACCATCTGTTCTGACGAGTGTCATGTGGAACTACGCAAGCGTTGTTGTCAGCTTGCTCGCAACGTTTTTTGTTGCACCGATACTGGTCAACGGCCTTGGCAAGAGCCACTACGGCATATGGAGCCTTGTTTTGTCCATAATCAGCTATTATGAGCTGATGGATTTTGGCATCCGCACAGCCTTGGTGCGCTTTGTTGCCGTTGCGGAATCGGAAGGTGATGTGAAAGAGATGTCGGAAATTGTTTCCACATCGTTTGTCTATTTCATATTCGTCTCGTTCCTGATGCTTGTGATCGGCATATCACTTTCTTTTTTCGTCGACAGAATTTTCAACGTTTCAGAGCAGGATGTTGAACTGGCGAGAACTTCGCTGCAGCTGGTGACCATATTTCTGGCCATACGGTTCCCCATGAACGCCTTTACGGGGGCTTTGGTCGGGCTGCAGCGCTACGATGTCATGTATTCCACAAGCGTTGTCGTGATGGTGGTGCGTTCGGCCGCCATCTGCTTTTTTGTCCTGCAGGGATACGGGCTGTATTCCGTTGTGCTGGTCTATGGCTCCTGTGTTGTGTTCGTTATGCTTGTGAACTCCCTGCAAGCGTTCAAGTATGTCAAAGGTCTTTCCCTTTCGTACAAACTGGCCAGCCGGGCCGTATTCAGAAAATTGCGGAATTTTGGCTCCGGCGTGTTGCTGCTGGGTATCTGCAAGCGCGTTACCTCCATGTCCGGACCCTTTGTGGTGGGTATGGTTTCCACCATGTCAGATGTTACATACTTCAGTCTGGCGTATGCATTCATCCAGTATCTCAGCGCATTTGTCACGGCCGGGGCAAGAGTGCTTATTCCGAGAGTGGCTTCGGTTTCCGGTGCCTCAGCCGGGGACAAGAGCGGGGTAAGTGATACTTCGTTTGCTGCGCTGCGTCTCACCGTTATCGGTACTCTGCTCTATTGCGGCGGGGTGCTCGTAGCTGGCAGCTGGTTCCTTGATATATGGATCGGGCCGGGAACCGGAGAACATGTGTTTCCGGTCGTTGTATTCCTGCTGCTCTCGGCAATGTTTTCGCAGGCTGCGGTGGCCATCATGAACCTGCAGATAGGTGCCGGCAATCTGCACTGCATTCAGTACGTCTCCGTTGTCGAGGCTTTGGTTCTGATTGGCGGAGGCTATCTGCTCGGCCGGGAATATGGGGCACGGGGGGTGGCCATGGCGTATGTCATCAACTCCATTTTGGTACAGTTTCCCGGCTATGTATATGCGCTGTACAGGCAAAACGGCGCGGAATTTATCAGAAAAACCATGAAATGCCTCGGTCTGCTGGTTGCACTTGCGGCCGCAGTGTATCTTCCTGCGTGGCTGTTTGTGGCCGGGCGTCATGAGGCGTTGCCCGTTATCGCCGCCACCGCACTTTCTTTCACAACTTTTGCGGCCCTGACGCTGTTCTTTGTTTTGAAGGTGAAGCCGCGGGATCTGTCCCGGTTGTTGAAGAGAAAGGCCGGATAGCCCGTTATTCCGGTTGGTATGTTGTTTTGTGAGCGTTTGGTGGTGCTGTAAACGGCGGCTGCAGTAAGGGGCGAGGCAGTGGATGCTCCGAGGAGAACTCCCGGCTGCCCGCGTGTTGTTCTGCATGGAATAATGAATCGATACTGGGACGGAAGGGGGGCTGCGTCAGATGGTTAAGATACTGATGATCGGATTTGACGAATCCGTTTACTGGTGTGCCTATTTCGCCGGATATGAAGTTGTGGTGCTGGGCAAGCCCCGAAGCAGGGTCGTCATTGAGTCGGACAGGCTTTTCTCGAAGTACCACGAAGTGGATATTGATTCCTTCGCCAAGGCGGACGAGAGCCTTGTGGATATCATTAACGAGATTGTCGCAGCGGAGAACATACAATTCGTTTCACCCAGCGGGCAGGGGAGTACTATCTTTCTGGGCAGGTACGGCAATCGGATTTCGGCGAAGGTACAGGTTGTACCGGTGCCGGACCACGAACTGTTCTTTCTGCTGGATAACAAGTGCACATGTTACGACTTCTGCACCAGCCACGGAATTCCCCATGCCCGGTCGCTGCGTTTGCAGGCCATGCCGGAACACAGTGAGATAGCATGCGATTTTGCCTATCCTGTCGTCGTGAAAGAGGCTGATGCGGCAGGCGGGCGGGGGGTTTATTATGCGAAAGACCTTTCGTCTCTGCACCAGCTGCTGCGGGACAAAGGACTGCAATATCCCCTGCTGTTGCAAGAATTTGTTGAGGGAGAGGATATCGCCTTCAACGGCTTCTGCGTTAACGGCAAAGTTGTTACCTGCAATATGCAGCATTTTACGCGGGTGCCGTTGGCAGATGGCATCGTGCGGGTGGATGTGTTTGTGGATAACGGAAGAGTGCGGCAGGTGGCGGAACAGCTTATAGTAGCGGCGAACTATTCCGGCCCGATCAACATTGACACACGGGTAAGCGTGTCAGACGGCACGCCGTATATTATCGATGTTAACCCCCGCTTCTGGGGCGGGACACAGCGTTCTCTGGTGGATGGGATAAACTATCTCTCCGTCGCGTTGGGCTTGTCGACTGAGCAACCCCAAAGCCTGTCCGGTGTGAACCGTTACTGGGTGGTGGAGTGCAAATCATGCGCAAAGTCGGCCCTTATGGGAGATCGCCGTGCTATGAAGTTGTTGTTTGGACTTCACCCCGTGCAACTGCGCCAGCAATGGCAGCTCTTGTGGAGCCGCATGAAAAAGCTTGTCGGGTAAACGGTGTCTTTCCTGTTGCGCGGTTGGAAATTTAGCCTTCCTGCCAGAGACGGGGCATGCGCTTTGGCTCGGAGAGTTCTTTCACATTTCCTTGTAGAACTAAGCTTTTGACTCATATGTGGGCGTGATATATATGGTCACTGCCAAAGGATAAAAGGTACTGATATAAGGTGCATGGCAATGTCTTTTTATTGCCCCGCTTGCCATCTTAAGAAGATTAAAACAGGAGCGCATTCCGATATGACTGAAATAAATAAAGATGTTTCCATTGAGACAGTAAAGGAATTTTGGAATGCGAATCCATTGTTCTCCGGGGAAGCTTCAGCAGAGTTGGCAACCAAAGAATGGTTTGAGGCGCACGAGGCTGTGGTTGAGCGGGATTGTTTACCCGATGTGGGCCAGTATTCGCTGTTTTCAAAAGGATTGAACCAGTCTGCGGCAATTCTTGATGTAGGTTGTGGCCCCGGTTATTGGGTGCGCTGGTTCCTGCGCCAAGGGTTCAGAAAGGTATCTGCATGTGATCTCACCCCCAAAGCTGTTGCAGTGACTTCGAAGAGCCTAGAGCTTTTTCAGTTGAATACATCAGGGGTAAGTGTAGAAGGTCATGCGGAATCTCTTCCT
>JBKEAK010000037.1:0-7413 GCA_047972125.1 Halodesulfovibrio sp. | reverse complement strand
GGCGGAACGCATTTCCGCCTGCCTGCGGGAGGTAGATTCGGCCGCGCGGCTCGGCGGTGACGAGTTCGTCGTGCTTCTGCACAACATCCGCAATGAATCGGAAATCGACAAGGCTGGCACGCGCATAGCGGAAGCCATACGCCGCCCGCTCTCCATCTCGGGGCAGGAAATACACGTAGAGGCCGCCATCGGCGTTGCCCTGTGCCCGCAGCACGGCACAGATCCGGACACCCTGCTCTCCATGGCAGACAAGGCCATGTACCTGTGCAAGTCAGAACACCAGTGCCCCTACGTCACCTGCAACACGCAAGATCCCGCCTGAATAGATCCGAGCCTGAAACAGCCCTAATCAACCCATATTAACCAGGATCAGCCAGCCGCATTCTGGCTCGCCCAAATCAGGCCCCTCTAAACAAACAGATCAGGGTCCGAGGGCGTGCGCTCCCACTGAATCTTGCCATGACTTTTCTTGAGCTTGCGCAGCATCACGTAAACGGCTCCGGCTCCCCCGTCACGCGGCTGCGCCGTGCAGAACGCAAGCACCACCCGCTTGAACGGATCACGGGTAAGCCAGTGCTGCACCTTCTCACGCAACACACCAAACCCTTCCGGCGAGTTTCTGCCCCGGCCGGGAATGAGCAGAACAGTGCGCATGCCCTTGGTGTAGGCCATACGCATAAAGGCCACCATGGCATCATAGGCTTCCTGCGCCACCATGCCATGCAGGTCGAGATGCCCTTCGGGGCTGTACTGGCCGCTGCGCAACTTGCCCAGCACCATCGGGTCAAACCCGGTCACATGCCCCTGAATAAACTCTTCGGAATACTCCAGCTGAAATTCAATGGTGCCGTCCAGCAGGTCCTGCAACGCCTGTGCGGCGTGCGCTGCTCCCTGTCCCTTGCGAACAGGTTCGGGACGCTTGCGGATATCCCTGCCGCGCGAGGTAATGCCCGAAACGCCTTCCATCGCCTGCAGAAACGTGTCCTCTTCAGTGGCATTGCTGGCAGGCTTTTCTTCAAGGGCTTCATCGTTGCGCTTCACAACGGCATCACGCGAACGCTGGCGGGCATCGCTTTCCTCATGCGAAGGCTTCAGCTTCTGCGAGGCTCCCTTCTTGGTCACGGCCTTGAATTCATCAAGATCGGCCATGGAGAACATGCCCTCGTCATCGTCTGTACCGACTGTACGCGCACCCTGCGCAGTCACGCCCGATTCCGTTCTGCCCCCGGCGGCTGTTCCCGACTTCTTCCCTGCTGCAGATACCTTGCCGTCCAACCGGGAAACCCCGGTCATGGCCCGCATGAAATCCGCCATGCCCTCTTCCGGCTCGGGTGCCTGTGCCGCAGCCCCCTGCCTGCCTCTGCCGGCGTGAGCGGAATGTCCCGCAGACTTGGCGGCTGCTTTCCCCCCTTTGGCAGACTTGCCATCGGGATTCTCAGCATCCTTGAACTGTTTCTTGTCCAGCTTTCTGAACGGATTGGCATCCTCAAAAGACATATACATCTCCCTGCGCGGCCACAAACCGGCCACGCAACATCTCTTTGGAAAAATGAAAACAGGCAACACGACAATTGCCCGCAACTGCGTGTCACGTTACCATGCAAAGGTGCGGCAATTGCTCTGCCTTGTCCAGCACTCCCACACTCTGATCAAGACTTCAAGGAGTTGACCATGCGAACCTCCCTCCTCTGCGCCTTTCTGCTTATTCTGACAATGCTTGCCTCCACCGGATGCGCCCCCAAGATGAAACTGTTCGGCGAGCCAGCTCCCCTGCAGCAATACACGCTGCGCGGAGAGGGCGATGAAAAGGTGCTGCTCATCAACATCCGCGGCGTCATAGACAACACCCCGCGCCAAGGCTGGCTCTCTTCCCGCCCGGGCATGGTGCAGCAGATTGTCACCCGCCTTGAAGCCGCCCGCAACGACAAGGACATCCGCGCACTGCTGCTGGTCATAGACACCCCCGGCGGCGGCGTTACCGCCAGCGACATCATCCAGCACGAAATAATCCGGTACAAGCAGGATACGGGCAACAAGGTCGTAGCCCTGTTCATGGATGTGGCGGCTTCCGGCGGCTACTACATAGCCACCGCGGCAGACGGTATTGTGGCGCACCCCGCCACGGTAACAGGCTCCATCGGCACGGTTTTCATCCGTCCGCAGGTTTCCGGACTCATGGACAAGATAGGCGTGGAGGCTGTTGTCACCAAATCCGGCAGCCTCAAGGACATGGGATCACCGTTCAGAAAGGGAACGGAAGAGGAACAGGCCCTGTTCCAGACCATGATAGACAGCATGAACACGCAGTTCCAGACGCTGGTACGGCAGAGCCGAAACCTCACCCCCGAACAGGCGAAGCTGATTGCGGATGCGCGCATCCTCACCGCCCGACAGGCGGAACAGGCAGGTCTGGTGGACAAGATAGGATACATGGAAGACGCCCTGCACATGGTAGAGACCAAGGCGGGCATCAGCAATCCCAGAGTGGTCGCCTATCGCGAAGCAAACTACCCCAACGACAGCGTCTACAACAACATGGAAGCTAAGGGGGGAGAGAGCGCAGCCCTCATCAACATCAGCCTTGCGGAATATCTGGCAGTGCCCCGCACGGGATTCTACTACCTCTGGGCACCGGAATACGGCAGATAGCAGGAAGTACCGCAGCCCGTTCCGTCTGCCTGCGTGCCCGATGATAGGCCCCTGCAATACGCCCCGGCAATCAGGGCCTGCCCACTCAGTCAATGCCGCAGGGCACCACCTGATGACAGAAGCAAACAGTGGGATAAACAACTGTCGGATAAACAACGGGGGGATAACGGACGGGAAAAGAGCGGCTTCACCCAGCAGCAGAATGCTGTCATTCCCGCTCAACGGGCAGGGTGATGATGAAAGTAGCCCCCTTTCCGGGTTCAGATTCCACGTCAAGGGTGCCGCCGTGCTTGTTCGTAACCACGTCGCGGGCAATGGCCAGCCCCTGCCCCGTTCCCTTGCCCACTTCCTTGGTGGTGAAGAAGGGGTCGAAGATCATGCGCTGATGCTCGGCCATTATCCCCGTGCCCGAGTCTGAGATGCGGATGTATATTTTGCCATCCTTCACCCCGCTGGAAATGTGAATAATGCCTTTCTGCCCTGAAACGGAAAGCACTCCCGTAGAACTGTCCCGGTTAACGTGTTCCCGGCTCAGCTTTTCGGTAATGGCATGCGCCGCGTTGATGATGATGTTCATGAATACCTGATTCATCTCTGTCAGCAGGCAGCGCACCTCAGGCAAGGATTCATCAAGGTCCAGCACCACGTCGGCCACATATTTCCACTCGTTTCTGGTGACTGTCAGGGTGTTGCGCAGGGCATCATTCAGGTTGGCCAACTGCTTTTCCTTGCGGCCGGGGTGCGAAAATTCCTTCATGGCGCGCACAATGGTGGAAATACGCGCCATGCCTTCCAGTGACTGCGCAATGGCGTTGGGCAACTCTTCCTTCAGAAAATCCACCCCTTCCTCATCAGCCTTCTTGCGCCATGAAGAGAGAAAGTTCTCCATGTCTCTGGCCGGAGCGCCTGCCCTGTCGACCATGGCACAACAATCCCCCACAAGGCTCAGAAGCGTATCTGCGGAATCGTGGATGAACCGCAGATTGTCACCCACAAACTGCGCCGGGGTGTTTATCTCGTGCGCAATACCCGCAGCAAGCAGCCCGATGGATTCCAGCTTCTGCGCCTGCAGCAGCTTGGCCTCCATTATCCCTCTCTCGGATATGTCGTTCTGCACACCCACGAGCCAGCGGGCCATGCCGTATTCATCCCGGATAACGGAAACGGAAAGCTCCGCCTCATACACGCCGCCATCCTTGCGCAGGGCCGTCAGCCTTCCTGCCCACACATTCTTGCTCTTCACGGACTCCAGAATGGTCGCAACAATATCCTGCTCCCGGTACAGAAGCCCGGCAAAATCGCGAAAGCGCTTTCCCACCACCTCTTCGCGCCCCACGCCGGAGTCCTCTTCAAAGGCGTTGTTCACATAGCGGATCAACCCGAAATCTTCCTCGGTAATGAAAATGGCGCTGCTGGCCCTTTCCACTGCCCGCTCCAGCAACTCTCTGTCGCGTTCCACCTTTCTGCGCTCGGTTATGTCCACCAGAACGCCGATGATACCCGCAGGATTGCCGTCAACGTCATGAAACACCGTCTTATCAACAACAAAGTCGTGATGCAGCCCGTCCGCACAACGCAGCACAAGCTCGTCCCGCATCCGCCCGCCGGTTCTGATCAACCGCGCATCACTCTTCATTATGCTGCTGCTCAGTTCATGGGGATAGGTCACGCCAAAATCGCGGATGGTCTTGTCTTCAACGGATTCCGGGTCGGTTCCCAGCACGTCACGGGCATAGCTTTTGTTGCAGCCCAGAAAATGCCCGTCCGCCCCCCGGTAGAATACCGGACTCGGTATGGCGGACAGCAGTGCATCCAGAAAAGCCACCTGCTGCCTGAGCTTTTGTTCCGCAATATTCTTCTGGTCTATCTCGCGCAGATATTCGTTGTTCAGATGCGCCAGTTCCCGCGTGCGCTCTTCCACAGTGCGTTCCATATGGTCGGTCTGCAACTGCAAACGCTCCATGAACTCGTTGAAGTAGCGGCCCATGGTGCCAATCTCGTCCCGGCTCGCCCGTTGACTGCGTACGCTGTAATCCCCTTTTGCGCCGCGACGAAAGCATTCCGTCAGCTCGCTCATGGGGCGCACAATAGCCATGCCGGTGGCATGTGCCACCCCCACTATCACCACCAGAAACAGGCCGAATATCCCTACCACCCAATACTTCACCTGCCGCACCGGAGCGTATATGGCATCCACATAGCCCGAGGTACCCACAATCCAGTTGAATCTCGGCAACTCCTCAAACACGATCAGACGCTGCCGGAAGCCCGAACTGCCGGGGTCCTTCCATTGATACTCGATTCTCCCGCTCTTCTTGCGCATCATCTCGGTCACGAACATCTGATACACGGAACGCAGCTCGGACTGCGAGGCACTGTCCGAGGCATTCCCCAAAAGCAGGGAACCGTCGTCTCCTATAAGAAAGGTCAGCCCGCCGGGTGACAGGGCAACAGAAGAGAGCGAGCCCTTGAGATCTGCCATGGTGACAAGGCTCGAGAATTCGTCGCGATACCCGGAAACGCCGATGAACCAGCCCCAGGGGCGAAACTTCACCACATACGCGGCCTTGGGACGAGAGACAGCATCACCGGTATTTTTCCAGTCATACTCAAAGTAGCCGTTGCCCGTTTTCACCATACGTCGGGTAATGGATTCCTGCTCATCCTCATCTCCCTGGGCTCCCGGGGCTCCCGGGGCTCCCGGCTGCCACAGACGTGGATGAAAGACAGGGCGGCCGCTGGCATCCAGACAAAACACATATCCGCTCTGCCCTACCCGCTGGTTGATCATGAGCCGTATGGCTTTTTGCCGGGCTTCTTCCATGCCCTGCCCGGAACGCAGACTTTCCGAATACAGCGTTTCCACAATCTCCAGATTGGTCTCCGCCTGCGCCTTAAGAAAACTCCTTACAGCCATTTCTCCGGCAAACTCCATGTTGCCGGCAACCATGTGCGAAGCCTGCCGGATGCTGGTTTCCACCCGTTCAAGAAATAGTTGGGAAACAAAGAGATAGGCAAACCCACCGCTCATGCAAAGCAGTAGCAGCAGATGAATGGCATTGGTGCCGATAAGCTTGACCCGCACGCTGGCGTTGCGCAGAAAATGGATCATGAGCACCTGCATCAGAGAGAAAAGGAGGGCGGAATACGCCCGGACAAACAACCTTTACATTACCGGAGGCCCGCCGTAGAGTGTGCGCCACAAACAATCAGGAGCACATATTCTCATGTATACGTTCACCCCCTCCGGTGTGTGCGCCAAGCAAATTCTCTTCAGCATCACGGACGGCAAAATACACAACCTGCAATTCGTGGGCGGCTGCCCCGGTTCTCTCACTGCCATCACCCGCCTTCTCGAAGGGCAGGAAGTGGAAACTGTCATCAGCACCCTTGCCGGTCTTCCCTGCGGCAAAAAAAATACCTCATGCCCCGACCAGCTGGCACTCGTTCTCCGCGACATTACCAATGGTAACGGAGACAAGCACAAACAGGGCCCGGGACTGGGGCAGGTAATTCGTTCTCTCAATCCTTTCGGATAACTCAGGCTTCCGTCATGCCGACGGATCTTCAGCTGACGACTCTTCAAGGGGTAGACGGATAGTGAATCGGGCGCCCGCACCGGGCAGAGATTCCACCTCCATCTGCCCCTTGTGGTTTTCCGTCACGATGAAATACGAAACGGAAAGTCCCAATCCCGTTCCCACCCCCGGCTCCTTGGTGGTGAAAAACGGTTCAAAAACGCGGTTGAGCACCTGTTCATCCATGCCCGGCCCGTTATCCTCCACCTCCACGGTCAGATACTTCCTGTCCTCACCGCCAAGGTGCACTGTCTCGCTGCGGGTTCGCAGCGTAATGACGGGCTTATCCATCTGCACCATGGCCTGCGCCGCATTTCGCAGCAGATTCAGCAGCACCTGCTCAATCTCGGTTCGCGAGCAGGTGATGAGCGGCAGGTCTTCCGCAAAGTCCCGGACTATCTCAATATGGCGAAAATCAAAGCTCTTCTTGAGGTCATAGTCAGTAGAAGCTAATCGAACAGTATTATCTATTATTTCGTTCAGCTCCTGCGTACTGTAGGTGGATTCGCTCTTGCGGGCGAAACCGAGCATGTTCTGCACAATGTCTGCCGCGCGTACGGCGGATTCGCGGATGCCTTCGAGCATTTTGAGAATCTTGCGCTCTTCAATATACGCCTGAATGGAATCGAGCGGGCAGCCCACCGCCTCTGCCGCATCACGGTTGGCCTGCAAATCGGATGAAAGCCGGCGCAGAATGTTCTGTGCCCCCTGCAATATGCCGCCGAGCGGATTATTGATCTCGTGGGCCATGCCTGCGGCAAGCCCTCCCACAGACATCATCTTCTCCGTCTGAATCATTATCTGTTCCAGACGCACCTGCTCGGTCACATCGTCAAGGCGGATAACAGCCCCGCCAGATTCGCCGCACTCGTCGCACGGCAGCGGAAACACGGTCACGCTTTCGATGCGCAGCCTGCCCTGCTGATACACCTGTCTGCGCGGCAGGGTAATGGGGCCGCCGGAATCCATTGCCCGCGTCACCTCATCAAGCATGGAGGCGAGTCTGGGATACGCCTCGCGCAGCGGCCTGCCCATGGCCTGCGCCGCGCTCAGACCGGAATCATTCTCGGCCTGCCTGTTCCACTGCACCACACGCCCTTCCGGGTCCACGCCCACAATAACAGAGGGCATGGCATTGATGATGTTAGCCAGCAAAATCCTGAGCCTGCGCGACTCTTCAGTTGCC
>JBKEAK010000002.1:0-2206 GCA_047972125.1 Halodesulfovibrio sp. | reverse complement strand
TAAGGCTGGTTTTTTCCATGCGGACCCAGACTATTTGGATGTAACGTGTGATGATGAGGTAGAACTTGATTTTCCAGAATCCGCAGAGCCTGGCTCGTTTGACGTTCTTCCAGTGGGCTACTCTTTCAAGGAATACAACCCGCAATACCCGCAGGGTGAGTTCAAGACCTTTACCAGTGCCTGCCTCACATCAGCCGCTGCCGGGCTGGACGTGTCCTATTCCGCCCTTACCGGTGACCTTTCCGGCGCGAACTATTCCAGCCTGCGGGCCGGTGCGCTTGATGAGCGCGAAACCTGGAAGGACCTGCAACAATGGTTCATCGATAAATTTGTGCGGCTTGTGTACGAGGATTGGGTTTCTGTGGCCGTTCTGGCCCAAGCCATAACCATAGGGCATACGCCCCTACGTATCGACCGCGTGGATCAATACAAGCGCGCCAGGTTTCAGCCGCGCCGATGGGCTTGGGTTGATCCGGCGAAAGATGCCAATGCCCACCGCACGGAGCAGGACGGCCTTATGCGGTCCGTGTCTGAATCCATCCGCGAAAGCGGCCGTGATCCTGATGAAGTGTTTGACGAAATTGCCGAAGAACGGCGTAAGTGGGACGATTTGGGTATTGCCCAGGTCGTAACTAAGGCGGCCCCGACTATTGAGGAGGAACCGGACAATGCCGACAAAGCAGCCGGAACAGACGAAACCGACAAGGGATAGCATACGCACCACGGCCACGCGGGCGTTTTTCCAGATTGATGGTGTGCGTTCCGTGGATGAGGAAAAGCGCACGGTTGAAGTTGCCTTTTCCAGTGATGCGGAAATTTAGCAATGGTGGCGAACCATACTCATTCTTGAGCATACTTCCGGTGCCGTTCGTTTGGAGCGTCTGAACAACGGTGGCCCTGTGCTGTTCAACCACAACAGGGATGCTCACATCGCGGTAGTTGAATCCGCCCGGATCGACGCAGACGGCAAAGGCCGTGCGGTAGTTCGGTTTGGCCGTGGTGCCTTGGCTGATGAAAAATTCAGGGACGTTGTGGACGGCATTCTGCGGCACATGAGCCTGAGTTTTGATGTGCATGAGCTTAAGCTTGTGGAAACCCGCCAGGACGATACCGATGTGTACAGGGCTACCGATTGGGAACCCTATGAAATTTCGTTCGTAACCATCCCCCTAGACCCTTCCGTGGGGGTTGGGCGCGGCCGTGGTGGCGCGCCTGAAACTGACACCCTTCCGAATATGGAGGACAGGACTATGCCCAATACAGGCACCATTGTACCCGGCGGAGGCGCGCCGCAGGTTGTTGATGAACATGCCGTGCGTGAACAGGCCATGCAGGCGGAGCGCACCCGTACCAATACCATTCTGGCCCTGGGGCGCGAATATAACGCTCCCGAAGAGGCAGAAAATTTCGTGCGCGAGAACAAGACGCCCGAAGACTTCCAGCGTTTTCTGCTCAAGGAACTGGACGGCCGTAGTAAGAAGCCCACCCCGGACGAAAAGAACGACGCCGTGGGCCTGTCTGAAAAGGACGTGCAGCGTTACAGTGTTGTGAAGGTGCTGCGTTGCCTGGACCCCAACAACGCGCACAGCAAGGCCGTGCGGGAAGCCGCCGCGCTGGAACTGGAAGCTTCCGAAGAGGCCGCCCGCCGATTCGGGCGTGAGGCAAACGGTATCATCATTCCCCCCGAAGTGCTGCGCGCCCCTGTGCAGCGCACCTACAGCACCGGCAATGCCGCAGCACCCCACGGCGGGAACCTGGTAAGCACCGATCTGCTGGCGTCCAGCTTTATCGACATGCTGCGCAAACGTACCCTGTTGATGCAGTACGGTACGCAGCTTGCCGGACTGGTGGGCAATGTAGGCATTCCCAAGCAGCTTTCCGGCGCAACCGGCTACGTTGTAGGTGAAGACGAAGACGTAACCGCCTCCGAAGGTGATTTCGGGCAGGTGAACCTTAGCCCCACCACGGTAGGGGCGATGGCCGAAGTTACCCGCCGCCTGCTTATGCAGTCGAGCCTGGACGTTGAAGCCCTGATCCGCTTCGACCTGGCAAAGGCCGTGGGCCTGAAAATTGACCAGCTTGGCCTCTACGGTACCGGCGTGAATGAACCCCTGGGCATCAAGAATATCAGCGGCGTGAATGCTGTTCCGTTCGTCACCAGCGGCAAGCCCACCTTTGCCGAACTGGTGCAGATGGAAAGCGAAAT
>JBKEAK010000036.1:0-8300 GCA_047972125.1 Halodesulfovibrio sp. | reverse complement strand
CGTTTCGCAGGCATTGCGGGATTTTGCCAAGGTCAACGCTGCCGCGTGGCAGGTTGATGCGCAGAAGGGGCAACTATCATCACAGCGGGTGCTTATTGAGGGGCTGAGTTCCCACAAGGCGTATCTGATGATCAACCTTGTTATCGGCAGTTACCTCATGCGTGAGCACGGGCTTGCGGGAGCAGCGCTTCTGCATGAACCGGACGCCGAAATAGAGGCGATGTTCCGCGCATATGGCGTGCACGAATTCCATTATCTGAGCGATCGCGACCTTTCCGTTGCCGGACGTTTGCGCGCCGGTGTGGCGGCACTGCACATGGTGGCTGCCAATCCGGATATGGATGATCTGCTGAAGGCCACGCGAAACGGCGTGCATGTGGGCAAGTGCGTGTACGACTGGTACCTGCGCGGGCAGGGGGCGGGGACTGTGGAATCCTGCTCCGTGCTGTTCCTTGCCATGCTGTCCACAGCCATAGGCTACGGCGAATATCTTTCCCGGTTGTTTTCGGACGGGCGGTTTTCCGTTGTGGTGCAGGCAGAGCGCCAGTTCGTGCCGGAAGGCCCGCTTTTTCAGACCGCGCTTGCGAGCGGCAGTGTTGTCTACAGCCGTGGCGGCGGACCCACCAGCTTTACCATCTTCCGTTTTGATGATCCGGCGCAGGCCTACTGCAATACGCACCGTTACGGGAAGGAACTTTTTGAATACGTGTGGCGCAACCACAGGGAAATGGCTGCGGATGCGGGCGGTAGGTTCATGGCCGACCGTTTTTCGGGCAACGTACGGCGCAACGACGTTCCGGATGCCAGTCTGGCTTATGCCGCAAGCTCGGAAATGGACCGTCCGCAGCTGTGCGAGCGTTTCGGCTGGGACCCTGCCAAGCCCATTGTGGCTGTCATGTCCAACATGCTCAACGATGGTGTGTTCACCAACCGCTGGGCGGTTTTCCGCGATAATTTCACATGGCTTGATCAGACCGTGCAAACCATTGCCAAGATCGACTCTGTGAACTGGTTCGTCAAGGCGCACCCTTCGGACCAGAAGAATGCGGTCAAGATAACGGGCAGACAAGTTTATGAAAAATGGGCCGGTTCCTGTCCGCATGTGGCGTTTTATCCCAACGAGTGGGGCAACCGTTCGCTCCCGCATATCGTGGATGCCGTTCTCACCGCGCACGGCAGTGCCGGGATGGAATATTCGAGCTTCGGCATTCCCTGCATACTGGGGGGCGAATCCTTGTATTCCGGCCTCGGCTTCACGCATGAACCCGAAACGCCGGAAGAGTATTTCAGGATGCTGCAAAGCATCCACACCCTTGGCCGTCTTACCCCGGAGCAGGTGGAGCGTGCAAAGGTGTTCACCTACATCTACATGGTTCTGTCACGGGTGGAATCGCGCATTCTGCCGGACGTGAGTGTGTATGCCGACTACAACGACAATAAATACCTGCATGATGCCGCAGCCTTGCTTGAACGGTTTTCACCCATGGATGAAAAGCTTGCGGTCATGCTGCATGTTCAGGTTGCCGGAAAAAGGCGGCATCTGCTGAACTATGACTATGTGGGGCTGAATTAGCGTCAGGCTGAATTTCATGGTTGAACGATATAACACGACGATTCTGAAAGGAGTTCCGATGGAATCAGTTTTCTGTGAACCCAGACGCGTGGATGATGTTGATTCCTGCGAATTCTACCATGTTATGGACAACCCCGAAGGGGGCGTCTGGGGTGGCAAGTGGGATCTTCGCGCCAACCTTGATGCCTATCTGGGACACACGCAGTTTTCCGGCAGAAAGGTTCTGGATGTAGGCACGGCCAGCGGTTTTCTGTGCTTTGAAATGGAAAAGCGCGGGGCGGACGTTACTGCCTATGATATAGCACCGGACGGGGAATGGGATATTGTTCCCTTTGTCCAGCATGACTACAAGGGCAACTCCAAAGAGTTCAGGGCGTATGTGGAACGCTTCAAGAATGCCTTCTGGTACGCTCACGCCCGTGTGCAGTCGCGTGCGCAGTGCGTGTATGGCTCGGTGTATGACATGCCGGAAGCCATGGGCCGGTTCGATATGGCCGTGTACGGCTGCATCCTGCTGCACCTGCGCGATCCTTTCAGGGCATTGGAAAACGGCCTGCGTCTCGTCAAGGATACCGTCATTGTGACGGACCTTGTTCCCACCAAGCTTTTTGATGCAGAGGGCAATGTCTCAGACGTGCCATACATGGAATTTCTTCCCGACTTCAAAACCTTGAAGAACAAGGAAGCCTGGTGGCTGCTCAGCCCGAAAATCATTCAGCAGTTCATCGGTGTGCTCGGATTCGGGGAAAGCGAGGTCGTTTATCATACCCAGTACCTGAACGGGCTGGAAATGAAGCTGTTTACCGTTGTAGGCAAGCGTACCAGCGGTCAGCCGGTGTAGATTGAATGTCCGTGAAAGGCGAAGGAACAGAGGCCGATCGCAGGCCTTGAGCAACACATCAGACGGGAGATCGAAATGCTTGAACCTCAGATTTTGATACCGGAAAGGCGTGCCGGGGAAATTGCCCTGTATGAGCAGAACGGCAGAAGGCCGTGGTCACGCGGGTATCTGGCAAGCCGGTTCGCCTTTGTGGAGCAATCTCTTGCCGATGCGGGCACGATGAACCTGTTCGAAAAGGAAGCGCCGTTGCCCGCAGGGTTCGGGCATGGCTACGATGAACGTGTGGTGGAGTATCCATGGGTGCTGTCGCGTCTTTCCCATGGGCAGGGGCGGCTGCTGGATGCCGGGTCCTGCTTCAACTATCCCGAGATCATCGGGCGGCCTGAAATAGAGGGGAAGGATTTCACCATCTTCACGCTCGCTCCCGAGGACAATTGCTTCTGGGACAAGAAGATTTCCTACCATTACGGAGATCTGCGCAATATGCCCTTCCGCGACAACTGGTTCGATGAGGTTATCTCCATTTCCACCCTCGGTCATGTGGGCATGGACAACCGCCTCTACACCAAAGGACATGAGGAAGGAAAGGTAGGGCTGGAGGCGGAACAGGCCGTGGGCGAACTGGTGCGCATTCTGCGTCCTGGCGGCAAGCTGCTTGTTTCCGTTGTCTACGGCGTGCATCAGCTCATTGAATGGCGCAGCGGTTCGGTGTTTGCCGAGCAGTTCGATGCAGCCCTGCTGCAGGACCTTGTGCGCGCCTTCAAGGGCTGCTCGTCCGTCAAGGTATCCATCTACGGGTACACGCAGGAAGGCTGGAATGTCAGCAGTCTGGAGCAGAGCGCCCATGTGGAATATTACAACATCCACGTGGCCGAAGGCTATGATGCGGATAACGCCGCAGCCGCACGGGCGGTGGCCTTTATCGAAGCGGTGAAGTAGCCGGAGCGCATGATGGAAACGGTGTATGAGCGCATAGTCATGCAGGGGCGTTGTGTCGGGTGCGGCACCTGCGCCGGTGCCTGCATGGCTGCCACCGGAACCGGAGCGCTGCGCATGGCGTGGCATGACTCCGGCATCCCCGCTCCCGTACTGAATGCGGATGTCTGCGTGCAGTGCGGCACCTGCCTTTCCGTCTGCCCTCTTAGCGAAGGGAACGACGATACCACCACTGTGGGCCGCAGCCTTTTTTCATTGTCAGAGGCAAAAGAGTGCGCTCCTGTCGAGGACGACCTGCTGGGCTGCTACCGTTCGCTCCATGCCGGATATTCACTGGTTCACAAGCACAGGGAAAACGGCGCAGGCGGCGGCCTTACCACGTGGTTTCTGGAGGAATTGTTGTCACAGGGCCTTGCCGACCGTGTTGCCTGTGTGGTGCCCGCAAACGGACCAGACACATTTTTCCGTTTTGCGCTGCTCGATTCGCCGCAGGCGGTGCGGGCGGCTTCGCGGTCCGCATACTATCCCGTGCATGCTGCCGAAGTGCTGTCGGAAATGGTTGCCAATGACGCCCGCTACGCGCTGGTGGGGCTTCCCTGCGTCATCCGCGGATTCCGGCTTGCCGCCCAGCACATTCCTGCACTTGCATCACGGCTTGTCATGACTGTGGGGCTCACTTGCGGTCAGGCGCGCAGCCGGTATTTTGCGGAATACCTGTGTCTTCGCTGCGGGCTGGATGCCGGGGCAGTGGACAGGGTGCGCTTCCGTATCAAGGATACGCAGCGGCATCAGCTGGATCATCGGTTTGAATGCCGTTCGGGTGCGGGCGAAGGGGCGCGGCAGGGCCAGATTTATCAGACGGAAGGCATGGGCTGGTTGTGGGGGCATGACTGCTTCAAGGTGGCCGGCTGTAATTTCTGCGACGACATTACCTCGGAACTGGCCGACGTGAGCTTTGCGGATGCGGTGGATGAACCCCATTGCCACGGCAACGGCGGTGCGAATTTCGTGATGGTGCGGTCTGAGGCGGCAGGGCGGTTGCTGGCTGCGGGCCGTGATCGCGGCGATATTTTTCTTGAGGATGTGACGGCGGAGCCCGTGCGCAAACGCATGGAAGGGGTTGAGCTTATCAAGCGGCACGACCTGCGGCACAGGCTGCACCTCATGCGCGAGGCGGGTATGGAACCGCCTGTGCTGCGCCAGCAGCCGCAGCGGCGGGACGATGCCGAAAAGAACGAGTGGATGGAGCTGCGCGATTGTCTGCGGCAGGCCACCACCTCAGTCTATGCCGCCCACAGGCATGCTCCCGACGCAGGCGCGCGTGTTGAAGAGGCCATTCAGGACGTGCTTGCCCGCAGCAAACAGAAGGACACAAGGAAGGCATAACATGACCACGGGTATTCTGACGTTTCACGACGGTATTAATTACGGTGCCTTCTGTCAGGTGTATTCGCTCTTTTCCTATCTGCGGTCGCAGGGGCTGGATGTGCAGGTGCTCAACTACAAGAATCCCGGATTCGAGGAACGCGAGCGCCAGTGCTTCATACTGCCCGGCAATGCCGACCTCACTGCCCGCAACATGCGCAAGATGGCCCTTTTTGAAGAGGCGCATTCCCTGTTGAACATGACGCCCCGTCTGCGCTCGCAGGAAGACCTTGCCCGGCATGCCTTTGATGCGGTGGTGGTGGGCAGCGACGAGGTCTGGAATTTTTCCACAGAGCTTATCGGGTTTGACCCTGTCTATTTTTCGCACGGTGTGCAGGCAGATCGGCTTGTTTCCTACGCCCCCAGCTTCGGCACGGTGAATGCGGGGGATGCCATTCCCGATGCAGTCTGCGAGGGAATCAGGCGTTTTTCGTCCATCTCGGTGCGGGATGCCAATGCTTCGCGCGTGGTGCAGGGCATTACCGGCACGGCGGCCCCCATCGTGCTTGATCCTACTTTTCTCACAGACCTTTCCGCGCAGGCTGTGCTGCCGGAGGAAAAGGACTACATTCTCGTGTACGGGTTCTTCTCGCCGCCCATGGTCGAGAGCATCCGCGCCTATGCCCGCAAGGCAGGCAAAAAGACCGTTGCACTGGGCTATTACCGCGAGTGGTGCGACGTGAACCGCGACATCATCACGCCTTTCGAGTGGCTTGGGTATTTCATGCAGAGCGATTGCGTGGTCACCACCATGTTCCACGGCATGATCTACTCCATTCTGAACCGCAAGCCCTTCTGCATGTTCATGACGGATTACCGGCGTAACAAGGTGGGTACGCTGCTGGATGATGCAGGTCTTGCCCATGCCATAGCCGTTCAGCACGATGACCCTGCCGCCGTGCTGAACGGGCATTTCGACTATGCCGCAGCATATGCGAGCATAGACGCCAAGCGGGCGTTTTCCCGAAACTATCTTGCGCAGGCTCTCGGGCTGCCGTTGTAATCGGATACGTATATGCAGCTTGTCATAGAAGGATTCATCTATCAGGTGCAGGCCAAGGGCGGCATCTCGCGGATTTTCAACGAAACCCTGCCCCGCATGTGCGGGATGGACAATAATCTGCGGGTTACCATGCTGACCGATGGCACAAGCATGCAGCCTCTGCCGAGGCACCCGTTCATCTCGTACCAGCACGGGGAGTGCGACCCGCGCCTGCGTCAGTCGCGCAGCGCCATATGGCACAGCACCTATTTCACTCCGCCCCGTGAGTGGGCTGGCCCCAAGGTGGTGTCGCTGTATGACATGGTTCCCGAACGGTTCAGCAACTTCTTTTGCGACCCGTGGGACGATGCCCTGCGCGAGCGCCGCAAAAATGCCATTCTCGATGCGGACAAGGTCATAGCCATTTCGGAAAACACGCGGCAGGACGTGCTGGATATTCTGGATATCGATCCTGCCAAGGTCTGTGTGGTGCACCTGAGCTACAATCCCCTTTTCCGTCCGCTTGCGTCTGAGCACCTAGCTGGTGTAGCGGGGGGCAGGCCCTTCTTTCTGTATGTGGGCGACCGTAACCACTACAAGAATTTCGACGGACTGCTCAAAGGCTTTGCCCGCTGGAAGCAGAATGCGGAAGCAGATCTGTATGTGGTGGGCAAGCCGCTGTCTGAAAAGGAGATGCAGCTTGTGGCCACGCTCGGCCTGCAGGACAGGGTGCAGGCCAAGGGCATGGTTTCGGACGAGGATCTGTGCGTCTACTACAACACCGCCGCCGGTTTCGTGTACCCATCATATGGTGAAGGCTTCGGCATTCCTCTGCTGGAGGCCATGGCCTGCGGATGCCCCGTGATTGCCTCGGACATTCCCTCGTCCCGCGAAGTGGCGGGCGATGTGCCATATTTCTTTGGTCCTTCTCAACCCGATGAACTGGCTGCCATATTCCCTGCGATACTTAATGACGGGCGCGGTTCGGAGCGAACCCGCAGGGGGCTTGAGGCAGCCACAGCCTTTTCGTGGGAAAAGACCGCAGCCCAAACGCTTGGCGTATACCGTGAACTGCTTGCGGACATGGGCCGCTATGACTGCTGCGCGTTTCCTGCCGGTCACTATTATAGTCCGGTTCCCGACCTTGAGGATATTGCGCGGCGACAGGATGCTGTATTCACTGCGCCCGATGCAGACGCCATTGCCGATGTGGACCTGCGTACCGACGCCCAGCTCGCCCTCTGGGATGCCATGCTGGAATTCCGCGACGAGTTTCCCTTCGCGGAAGAGGCGGGCAGTCTGCGCTACGGGCTTTCCAACGGCTTTTTCGGTCACGGCGACGCATGGTCGCTGTACGGCATGCTCCGTACATTCCGCCCGCGCCGGCTTGTCGAGGTGGGGTCGGGCCATTCTTCAGCCGCCATTCTGGACATCAACGACAGATTCCTTGGCGGCAGCCTGCACATGACCTTTATCGACCCGCACCCCGAGCGGCTCGATTCGCTGCTGCGGAAGGAAGACGGACAGCACGCCGAGGTGCTGCGCCAGCCTGTGCAGCAGGTGGATATGGATGTGTTCCGCGCACTGGAGCAGGGGGACGTGCTGTTTGTGGATTCCAGCCATGTCAGCAAGGTGGGGAGCGATCTGAACCATCTGCTCTTCAATGTTCTGCCCGTGCTGGCCTCCGGTGTGATCGTGCATTTTCACGACATATTTTATCCCTTCGAATATCCCCGCTCATGGGTCATGGGTGGCAGGTTCTGGAACGAGTGCTATATGCTGCGGGCCTTCCTGCAGGATAACGGGCGGTATGAAATCATGTTGTTCAACAGCTACCTCGCGCAGGCGTTCACGGAACGGGTCTCGCGCGATGTACCCATATTCACGCGGCGCGATGCTGCGAATCCGTGGGTCGAGGGATGCAGCAGCGTATGGTTGAGAAAGCGATGAGTGATATTTCCGGTAAGACAAACGGCACGACGTCAGCTATGGCGCCCGACATGGTACCTGCCATGATGTCGGGCATGACACCAGCCACTGTGCCCGACAGAGCCATGGTGAACGTGACAGGGCGGTGCAATTCGCGCTGTTCCTATTGCATGGCGTGGCGTGAAGACAGAACCGCAGGTGAACCCACCCTTGAAGAGCTGCTGCATATTGTGGAACACGCGGCAAAACTGGGATGCAAGGCGGTGGGCTTTTCCGGTGGCGAGCCGCTGCTGCGCGGCGACCTTGAGGATATTATCCGCCATGTGAAAAGCCTTGGCATGTATCCTGCGCTGGTTACCAACGGCGTGCTGCTGACGGAAAAGCGTGTGCACAGCCTTGCGGCAGCGGGAATAGGCAGCCTGAGCATGTCGCTTGATACGCTGGATGCCGATCTCTATCAGGCCATACGGGGCATTCCGCTGAAGCAGCCCATGGAGCATCTGCTGGCCGCGGCGGCGCTTAAGCTCATGCCCATGGGCATCTCTGTCACTGTATCCGCCCGCAACGTGCATTCGCTGGATTCTCTTGTGGAGTTCGCTGGTACGCACGGCCTG
>JBKEAK010000035.1:0-5886 GCA_047972125.1 Halodesulfovibrio sp. | reverse complement strand
TCGGCCGCAGAAACCGGTGGTACCCGGTTTGTCATTTCATTCCAGAAGGTTGATGAACAGGTATGACGACAATAGGTGAAGTTTTTCTCGTAGATGATGAAGAGGAGATCCGGCAGGCCTGCCGGCAGACCTTTGAACTGGAAGGCTATGCCATCCGCACGTTCAAGTCTGCCGATGAGGTGCTGGCTGAGATCTCCCCCGACTGGCTGGGTGTTATTATCAGCGATGTGAGAATGCCGGGAATGGACGGCCTTGAGCTGCTGCGGCGCATCAAGGAGCTGGCTCCCGAACTGCCCGTGATCATTCTTACGGGGCATGGTGATGTGCCCATGGCGCTGGAAGCCATCCGCCTCGGCGCATATGATTTTCTGGAAAAACCCGCGCCGCCCGAATATCTGATAGATGTGGCCAGACGCGCACTGGACGCGCGCCGCCTTTGCCTTGAAAATCGCAATCTGAAACAGCAGCTGGAAACCAGCATTGATCTGGAAAACCGTATTCTGGGCAATTCTCTGGGCATCAAGCAGTTGCGGCAGACTGTTGCCAGCCTTGCCACCATTGATGTGGATGTTCTTCTGCTTGGTGAAACAGGAGTGGGCAAGGAGCTCACCGCCCGTTCCATGCACGAATGCGGTGCACGCAGGGCAGGGGCCTTTGTGGCGCTGAACTGCGGTGCCATTCCCGCCAATCTGGTGGAAAGTGAACTGTTCGGCCATGAGCGGGGAGCTTTTACCAGCGCCATGAACCGCCGCATAGGCAAGATAGAGCAGGCACAGGGCGGTACGCTGTTCCTTGATGAAGTGGAATCCATGCCGCTGGACATTCAGGTCAAGCTGCTGCGCGCCCTGCAGGAGCGTGTGGTGGAGCGTGTGGGCAGCAACAAGAGCATTGCCGTTGATTACCGCGTGATTGCCGCTTCCAAGATCGGCCTGCGCGAAGCCGTGCGCAGCGGCACCTTCCGCGAAGACCTTTTCTATCGACTGAACGTGGCGCGGGTTGCCATTCCACCCCTGCGGGAACGAACAGAAGACATAATGCTGCTTCTTCGTCACTTCATGAGCATCATGTCCGAGCGGTTCCATAGGACCATTCCCGAAATTTCTCCCGAAACCCTGAGCAAACTACAGCAGTATTACTGGCCCGGCAATGTGCGCGAGTTGCGCAACGTGGCGCAGCAGCTGGTTCTGGGGTTGCCGCTCGACCTTTCCGCAGCGCATCTGAGTGATGATGGCGACGATTCTCCCCGGCTTTTCGACAAGGCTGCTCCGTTGGATGACCTGATGGAGCAATATGAAAAGCAGGTGATTGAAGAGGCCCTTGCCCGCAACGAAGGAAAGATCGAAAAAACGGCGCAGTATCTGGGGATTCCCCGCAAGCGGCTGTATCTGCGCATGCAGAAATACGGCTTGCAGAAATAGCCGCTCAGGCCCGGAACGTGGCCGTGCAACTGCACGAAATAGGCCCCGTCTGTCAGTTCAGACGGGGCCTTTGTGTTGTCCTGTTGCCTGCTTTTGCAGGATGGGTCAATTTTGACCCGGACTATTTGCAGTATGTTTCAAAAGCCTTGCGGATGGACACGGCAGCCAGCAACGTGCGGGGCAGAATGGTACCTGCCAGCAGGTATTCATCCGTTGTATGCAGCTTGCCGCCGATGGGGCCGAGGCCGTCCAGTACCGGAATGCCGGTCTGGGCAATGAAGTTGGCATCGGAACCACCACCGCGCTGCATGCTGGTTACGGGAATGCCAAGTTCACGGCCAATACCTTCCACAAGGACGTAAAGGCCGAGTATGGCGTCATTGGTCGGCATGGCCGGGCGCATGGTTCTGACGGCAAGGGTGCATTCCGTGCCGGGAGTCTGCGGATGGGCGGCAAGATGCTGAATGGCATCCCACATGCGGGCTCTGCTGTCTTCGTCCCGGTAGCGGAATTCCACCACGGCAGCGGCTTGCTCGGGCACCGTGTTTGCGCCGGTGCCACCCTCTATGTGTCCCACGTTGAGGGATATGCCTGCCTGCGGATCGTTGAGCGCTTCCAGTTGCTGAATCTGGCGGGCAAGCTCCAGAATGGCGCTCGACTTGTCCGGCCCGGCACTGCCCGCGTGGGCTGCCTTGCCTTTGATCATAAGGTCGAAGGCTACGCGTCCCTTGCGGCCTATGACCAGATCACCATTATCGCCTGCACCTTCCATCACCAGCGCCACGTCGCTTTTGTGCGCTTCCTGCAAAATAAGCTCTGAAGAATGCGTGGAACCGGTCTCTTCGTCAGAGTTGCAAATAAATGCAACAGGCATGTCCTTGAGCAGGCCCGCAGCATCCAGCGCCTTGAGGGCGTAAAGACCGGCGACAAGGCCGGACTTCATGTCTGCAACGCCGGGGCCGTATAGCGTATCGCCTTTGCGGGTGAAGCTGTTGAAGCCCATTTCAGGTGGAAAAACGGTGTCCATGTGCCCACACAGCAGCACGCCTCTTCCACCCTTGGTGCGCGGTTTTGTTTCGATGACGATGTTGTCGCCGACCTGCGCGCGGGGTTCGCGGCGTACAGAAAAACCGGCTGCTTCCGCTGCTTTGGTTATGATGGTTGCCACCACATCGGTACCGGCTTTGTTGGGGGTGTGGCTGTTTGTCAGCACCAGCTTTTCGAGCAGGGCCAGCATTTCTCCTTCATGACGTGCCAGATAATCCTTGATGGTTTCGATCATTATGCAACTGCCTGTGGTTGTTTGTAGGGGGTTGAAAGTATTCTTTCTTCCGTTTGTGGTAGTGGAAACTGCGTATTCCCGCAATCGCTATAAGGGTGCTCAATCAATCAAAATTCCTTGAAGATCAAGCTGAAAACAAGTAAGGCTTGATAGGTTTGAGTGAAATCACCTAGCAAGGAGAGTCCCATGCGTAAAAAATTACTGGCTACGTTCATCACCCTCGCACTGCTGACCGTCGGCGTTTCCGGTGCCTTTGCCCAGACGCTGACAGTGGGCCTTAAGGGAGAACCCACGTCCCTTGATCCGCATTTCCACAATGTGCAGGCCAATAACATGCAGGCAATCTGGCTTTTCGACAAGCTCATTCGGCAGGATTCCCGCCAGAGGCTGGAACCCGGTCTGGCTGTGTCGTGGAAGCCGGTGGGCGAAAACGTATGGGAATTCAAACTCCGCGAGGGCGTAACCTTCCATGACGGTTCCCCCTTCACCGCCGAAGACGTGAAGTTCACCATTGAACGTATTCCCAACGTTCCCAACAGCCCCTCTTCGTTCGCTGCAATGGTGTCTGCCGTTACCAAGATCGAAATCGTCGATCCGCACACCATCCGTTTCCACACGGATGCTCCCGCGCCGCTGCTGCCCCGTAACTTTGCGGCCTTCAACATTGTTTCCAAGAAGTACGGCGAAGGTGCATCCACCGCTGATTTCAATTCCGGCAAGGCCGCCATCGGCACCGGCCCCTACAAGCTGGTGGAATGGAAGCGCGGCGACAGCCTTGTTTTTGCCCGCAATGAAAACTACTGGGGCGAAAAGCAGCCGTGGGATACCATCGTGGTCAAGCCCATCAGCAACGACGGCACCCGCGTGGCAGCCCTGAAGGCCGGTGACGTGGACCTTATCGACTTTGTTCCCCCCGCAGACGTGAAGCACCTTGAAGGCGATGCCAAGCTGCGTCTGGTGAAGTGCCCCTCCACCCGTCTTATCTATCTGCATCTTGATTCCAACCGCGACGAAACCCCCATGGTGACCGACAACGCCGGTAACGTGATCAAGAACCCCATGAAGGACGTGCGCGTGCGCAAGGCCATTTCCAAAGCCATTAACCGCGAAGCCATCGTGGCACGCATTATGGAAGGTCTTGCCGTTCCCGCTGCCCAGATGGTTCCGGACGGGTATGAAGGCACCAGCACCACGCTGAAGCCCGAAGCATTCGATCCCAAGGGGGCCAAGGCCCTGCTGGCGGAAGCCGGATACCCTGATGGGTTCAAGATCACCATCCACGGTCCCAACGACCGGTACGTCAACGACGCCGACATCACGCAGGCAGTTGCCCAGATGCTGAGCAAGGTGGGCATAAAGACCGAAGTGAACACCATGCCCAAGAGCGTGTACTTCTCCCGTGCTTCGGCCCTTGAGTTCAGCCTTATGCTGATGGGCTGGGCAACGGATACCGGCGAGCAGTCCAACTGCGTTGCTTCGCTGCTGCACACTTATGACGAGGAAAAGGGCTTCGGCGCTTCCAACCGCGGCCGTTACTCCAATCCCGAGGTGGACAGACTGCTGGAAGAAGCCCTTGTGACTGTTGATCCTGCCAAGCACAACGAACTGATCATCAAGTCCACCGAACTTGGCCTGAATGATGTGGGTATCGTGCCCATCCATTATCAGGTGAACGTGTGGGGCATGAAGAAGGGCCTGAACTACAACGGCCGCACCGACAGCTACACGCTGCCGCGCGAGATTTCCGAAGTAAAATAGTTCGGAACGGGGGAGGATACCCTCGCCCTCGAAGCAGGCCCGAAGCAGGCCGGACTATCCACACGGATGCAAAGGGGGGGGAAGGCACGGCGAACGCTCCGTGATCCTTGCACCGCAATCCCTTTGTCCGGCCTCGATATGTATGCTATGTGACCGGAGGGGCGAACTGTCGCCCCTCCGGACCGTATTCCGATCCGCGTGCCCGATTGTCCGGCGCATGATGGCGGCCATAAGGCCGTATCCGTCCTTTTTGCTGTGTTTCCTCGGTATACACTCCGGTTGCAGCTGGCGCGCGGTCCCTTTCCTGACCTTATCGGAGCGTCACCTTTTATGCTCGCCTTTCTCATTCGACGCATATCGCAGAGCGCTGTTGTTCTGCTCGTCATGTCTCTTCTGGTCTTTGTGGGCGTGTTCTACATTGGGAATCCGGTGGATATTCTTATCGCACCGGATGCCACCCCTGCAGAATACGCACGCGCTGTAAAAGACCTCGGGCTGGATAAGCCCCTGTGGGAACAATATTTCGTCTTTCTGAAAGGCGCCCTGCAGGGGGATTTCGGAAAGTCCTTCGTCTATAACGAACCCGCGCTGCAAGTTATTCTTGCGCGTCTGCCCGCCACGCTTGAGCTGGCATTCACGGCCATGTTCATGGCTGTGGTTTTCGGCATACCACTGGGCATGGTTGCGGGCATTCAGGCTGATAACTGGATAGGCCGCAATATCATGCGGTTCTCCATCCTCGGTTTCAGCCTGCCCACCTTCTGGGTGGGGCTCATGCTCATTATCCTGTTCTCCGTTCATCTCGGCTGGCTGCCATCGGGCGGGCGGGGAGAAACAGTGGATGTGCTCGGTTTTCCCATCAGCTTCCTTTCATGGAAGGGATTGTCACATCTGGTTCTGCCCGCCATGAACCTTGCCCTGTTCAAGATGTCGCTCGCCATACGGCTGAGCAGGGCGGGGGTGCAGGAAAATCTGCAGATGGATTACGTGAAGTTCGCCCGTGCCAAGGGGCTGAGCAATACGCGCATCATCGGGCTGCATGTCATGAAGAATATCATGATTCCCGTGGTGACCGTGCTGGGCATGGAGCTTGGCAACCTCATCGCCTTTGCGGTGGTGACGGAAACCATTTTCGCATGGCCCGGCATGGGCAAGCTGGTCATAGACTCCATCGGCGTGCTCGACCGGCCCATCATCGTGGCCTATCTGCTCATTACCGTGACCATGTTCATCATCATCAACCTTGTTGTGGACATTCTGTATTCGATTCTCGACCCCCGCGTCCGGCTGGGACAGGAACGATAGTTCCGCACAGGAAGACCATATGACGACTACCAATACAGCAGCCCCGGCAGGTATAGTGAAGGAAGAATCCCTCTTTCTGCTGGCGGTGAAGGAATATTTTGAAAGCCGGGTGGCGGCGCTGGG
>JBKEAK010000034.1:0-21213 GCA_047972125.1 Halodesulfovibrio sp. | reverse complement strand
TGACCGTGCGACCTCATGCGTACTGTGAGTGACGGCAGTTCACACCCGGGCGCGGCCGTTGTCAAGCGCATGGCAGCGCCGTCGCCGGACGTGACCGGTGCGATGACCAGATGGGTGATGTGAGGGGAGAGTCTTGGTCGGGATGGCGAGATTCGAACTCGCGACCCCCTGAACCCCATTCAGGTGCGCTACCAGGCTGCGCTACATCCCGACGTTGCGAAGAGGGTGTTTATCTGCTGTGGCGGGTGTCGTCAACAAAAAAATGAAAAAAGTGTGGTTTTTTTCTTCCTGCACTCGGGAATGGTTACAATCAAAACGACTTTGTGTACGATGCAATCCTCTAACACGCTGAAATCTGTCGCTTTGTGAGGATGTATGGAAATATCTAGGGAAGTACGGACAATTACGCCCGAACAGCTGCGGGAATTCATGGCCGAGCGCGAAGAAGGAAGCTACACGCTGGTGGATGTCCGTCAGCCGGAGGAGTACCGGCGGGAGCACCTTCCCGGAGCGTTGCTCATTCCCGTGCCGGAGCTGGAAACGCGCCTGCAGGAACTGGCAACAGGGCACGATGTGGTGTTCTACTGCCGCAGCGGGGCGCGTTCGTCCGCTGCTTCGCTCATCGCACAGGACAGCGGCCTCATACGGGGCACCATTCTCAATCTGGAAGGCGGCATCACGGCGTGGGATGGTGGCTCCATCGGCAGCATGCCGCGTGTTGAGGTCTTTGCCGGAATCCGCACTGCAAGCGATCTGCTGATGAAAGCGCTGGAGATGGAAAAGGCCGCCTTCATCCTCTACAGCACCGTGCGTGCATCAACCACCCGCGACATGATATGCGAACTCATGGATACCCTTATCGGGGTGGAAGAGGCGCATGCCAAGGTGGTCTACAGATACCTCAGCCAGTACTGGACGGATGGTTCCGGCGAGCTGCCCGACTTTGAGCAGCTTTTCGAAATGCTGAATGGCCGGATTCTGGAAGGGGGCCTGTGCGTGGATGAGTTGCAGCCGTGGATTCGCGGGGCGCTTTCCGGCGAATGCATGGAACTGGCCGACCTTGCGCTGGAAGTGGAGCTGAACGCCTATGACCTGTACCGCACCCTTGCCCGCCACGCCGCAGGCACCGGGGGAACCTATGGCTTCGGCGCGGATGCGGAACTCATCTTCCTCAATCTTGCTTCGCAGGAAAAACACCATGCCCGCCTCATCATGAGCAAGGTAGCGGCATTCGGGGCGGCGGCAGCGTGAGCGACTCCCGTATTCCCGTTGCCCTGACCCGATGTGCGGACTATGCGCCGGACGCGGTTGAGTCGGCTGTTCGCAGCGTGCTGGATGCTGCGGGTGTCCGTCCCTCATCCGGCACCCGTGTGCTGGTCAAACCCAATCTTCTGAAGGCGGAACCGGGGGGATTGTGCTGCACGCACCCCATGGTGGTGCGCGCCGCCTGCCTGTATCTCATGGACTGCGGCTGCAAAGTCACCGTGGGGGATTCTCCGGCATTCGGTTCGGCAGGCAAGGTGGCACAGTCCATCGGGCTGGCAGATGCCCTGGCCCCGCTCGGGGTGCCCATTATCACTCTGGACAACCCTGTAGCTGTGACACTGCCCTATGGCATGAGCGTTGGCATTTCGCGCCACGCCCTTGAAACGGATACGCTGTTATCCGTGCCCCGTGTGAAGGCGCATACGCAGATGCGCGTGACCTGCGCCGTGAAGAACATGTTCGGGTGTGTTGCCGGTGTGCGCAAGGCTCTTGCCCACACCACACATGGCGACAAGGGCAACGCATTCAGGGCCATGCTTGTGGAGGTGGCTGCCGCGCTGCCGCCCACTGCGGCGCTTGTGGATGGTGTTGTGGGCATGGACCGCACCGGTCCTTCCGGCGGAGATGCCTATGCGCTGGGCATGGTGGGGGCCGCGCAGACTGCTGTTGCGCTGGATACCGCCGTGTATGCTGTGCTGGGGGCAACGCCGGAGATGATTCCGCTGTGGGGTGAGCTGCGCAGTCGCAACACGCAGGGGGCGTTTGCGGAGCAGTTGCGCTACCCCATGCTCAGCCCCGAGCAGGTTGCGGAACAGGTGGCAGGGCAGGGATTCCGTTTTCCGGGTGGCCTGACGCCGGAAACCTTTCATCCGCTCAGGCTGTTGCGCAGCGCAGTGAAGCGCTGGTGGATGGCCCGCTCCTGACAGTGCAGAGGGCTTCACCCTCATTCTTATGACAGGTGGGCAGCCCGTTGCGCTTCTACGGGGAGGGCGTGCCTGCAAGCACTGAGTGTTGCCCGTTCTGTGCAGGGAGGGAAGAGGCGGGGTAGCTACGCTTCCGCGCTTGCTGGCACCAGAATGGGGAACGGCCCCTTGATCTTGAGCAGGTCGGGCAGGGCCTTAAGCCGCTTCAGAGCGTTGTCGGAAATGCTCTGCCCCTTGAGCAGCAGCACCGTGCCGTCGGCGTTGACCAGGTCTTCTGCCAGCACCATGCCCACTTCCACGTGCTCAAGCCGCGTCAGCTTTACTTCGCCGCCAATCTGTTCGGTTATGTGCGCTTTCAGCGCATCCAGCACGGCAGGGTCGTAGGCATTGTTCGTATTGGAGGCAACAAGCTGATCCACCGCCTCGCGCGCGGCAATTCCCTGCTGTTCAAGCCTGTCATAGGCAAGGGCCACGCGTAGTATGCGTGCACCAAGGGGTATTTTTTCCGAAAAATTTTCAAGCTGATGGGCAATGAGCTCAGCAACCGGAGCCATGCGCGGAATGTTGGAAATAAGGCTTGCGCCTATATCCGGGTGCATGCCGTATATCTGCTGTTCTTCCGCTCCCAGCGGTTCGTCGCGCATGACCTTTTCGAGCAGTTCTTCGGGCAGGCCCACGCACCCCAACTGGCACAGCATGGAGGCAACGTCCAACTGCCACAGGTTGCTCTCGTGCAGCCGTTTGCCCAGCGCCCCCACCACAGTCCGGATGCGCTCGCTCCGGCCGAATGCCTCCGGGCTGACAAGGGCAAGCACATCCACAAGTACCTTTACACTGCCCAGCAGGGTGCCGCGCAGCAGCTCTTTTTCCGCTGTGACAAGGCGGTATTGCCGGAGCGAATCGCGCAGCATGGCGAGCAGGGTGTCCGGCGGGCAGGGTTTGGTGAGAAAACGGAAAATGGCCCCGCGGTTCACGGCGTCTATGGCGGCGTCAAAATCGCCCTGCCCGCTGAGAATGACACGAATAGTGTCCGGCGCGAGTTCCCGTATCTTTTCAAGCAGGGTTATGCCGTCCATGACCGGCATCTTCAGGTCGGAAACCACAACGGCAAAGGGGCCCTTGGTGCGGATGATCTCAAGCGCTTCCATGGGGCCGGGGGCCACTTCAACGGCGAATTTCTTATGCAGATTACGCTGGAAGGTGGCGAGAATGTTCGGTTCGTCGTCAACGAACAGTATTTTTTCCTGAGCCAGCAAGGGGGCCTCCGTCAGATGAGTGAAATTTCCTGAATCTGTCGTTCCTGCGGATCCCATTGGTATTTCACGGCAAAATTCTTCTTGTCGAGCCGCATGGCCTTGTCTCCGATCTTGATGCGTGTTCCCGGATGAGCGTCCTTTCTGATGATCACGTGCGAACGGGCCAGCGAGTGATTGTTGAGTGCCTTGAGACGCCCCAGTTCCTGATGGATTTCGTTGAGGCGTTCTTCAAGGCGTGCACGCACCCGCAGCATTTCCGCCACGATGCGGCGGTCGCCCTCCGCAGTCTTGAGCAGAATGGCTCTGGGGGTGCCGTTGCCCAGCCACTGGGCCAGCCGTTGCTGCTGGTGGCGTATGGCGTCCTGCTCCCGCGTGAGTGCATCAAGTTCGGGAATATCCAGAGCAATGGTCAGTGCGGTCTGCGTTCCGAGTTCCGAACCGGCTTCCAGCACCTCTATGCCCCGTGCGGCGATAATGGAGCCGCCAAGCACAATGCCTTTGCCAGACAGGGCCAGCACAGCCCCCTTGCAGGTGATGAAGGAGTTGGTGATGCCGCCGTTGATGATGACATCGCCTTCTGCCTCCAGCACGGCGTCCTGCGCATAGGCAGCCTGAATGGTGCCGCCGGTGCGGATGAGGTTGCGGCCTTCCATGGCTATGCCGCCGCGCACTTCCAGATCACCGTTGCAGGTCATCATGGCGCTTTCCACTGCGCCTTCCACAATGATGTGGCTGGCCGCCGTGACGGAAAAGCCCGTGCGCACGGACCCCTTGATGTGCACCGAGCCCGTTTCCACAATGATGTTGCCGGTGGTCATGTCCACGTCGCCATCAATGTGCAGCACCGTTGAAACGCCGATGGTTCCCTTGCTTACGTCCACCAGCCCCTTGGCCGTGGCTTCATAGAGCGTGGTGCCATCTTCCTGTGACACTTCACGGATATTATCCCCTGTTCTGACCGGGCGGTCCGTGCCGTCGCGTGCGGGAATTTCGCCGCCAAATACATCAAGGCCGCGTTCCCCCTTGGTGGGCGGATAGTAGCGGGCAATGGGAGTGCCTTCGGCCACGTGGGGGTGTGCGCCGCGGTCGCGATAGTCTATGGAACCGTCTTCAGCCCGTTTGCCCACGGTGTCGCGTTCCGTCAGCAGGCGTTCGAGCTTGCCGTTGGAACCGTGCTTCGGGGGCTTGCCCTCGCACAGCACCAGTTCCTGCGGCACGCCGGTTTCCTGCGCACGCACTATGGCCTCGTTCAGGCGGTGCATGTCTATGGGCAGGGTCACCTTCAGGTCTTTGGTGGCCCGCTGGTATGTGATGGGGGGAATGGGGTTGCCGCGATAATCCCGTGCGTAGACGGATGCCTGCACGGAAAGGGCGTCTTTTGAAATGCGCACCAGCGGTACAATCTGGAGAGCGCCGCCCTCCATGCTCATCATGCCCGGCATGGTGGCGCGCACTTCACGCGTGGTCATGTCCAGCGTGTAATAGGGCGGTTCCGGCGTGCTCCCGGCGGCTTTGCCCGCGGCAAAGGGGGCAAGGCTGGTGGCAAATCCCAGCAGAGTGCCGGCCATGGCCGGATAATCCGGATCACCGGACAAGTCCATGAACTGGCAGAATGGTTCGGGGCTGCAGCTGGGCTGAACGCTTTCGACCTCGTCTGTCACCTTACCCGCCTCCCGGCTTTGTATGTGAATATGATGCATTATACGATATTATGGCATTTTTGATCAACCATTCTCTCGTACTGTCCTGTCATTAACTGCTGTCTGCATTGAAATGGCAAGAATGATCAGGATTATTTTTTGTACCCGCGCTATTGGCCGCAATGTGTTGGCAGCCGTATGCTGGGGTGACTGACCTTACAGGTTGACATGTTCCTTCATTTGTTTCAAACACTGTTTGAAACAGGAGATTGGATGAATAAATCGTGTTCTTGTGATCGGTTGCTGAAGATGGCCCGTGAGATATTTGAGCGGCACAGAGCCTGCTGCCGCATTCCTGCTGCGCCGGGGCAAGCTGCGGATGATGCCGCAACCCGTCGCCGCCTGCTGCAGGTTGCGCGCGGTGTGTTTGCGGAAAAAGGGGCAGAGGCCACTGTGCGCGATATCTGTCATGCCGCCGGAGCAAACGTGTCTGCCGTTAACTACCATTTCGGCAGCAAGGACGGGCTACTTGCCGCAGTGCTGTGCTCGGTGCTTGATGATTCCCTCGCCCTCTATCCCATGGATGGCGGCGTGCCGGAAGATGCTTCGGCAGAAGACAGGCTGTTCGGATTTTTGTTCGCTTTCTTGTGTAGAATTTTGCTGGCGAGTGGCCGGACTGAGGAAAAACGGTTAGGGGAAATGCTTTCAGACGCCTTTATGCGTCCCATGGCCCCATTCGAGCCTCACGCGCAGGCGCATCGCGATGCTGTTGTTGCGTTCCTTTCCCCCTTGTTGCGGGAACTTGTGGAGGCCTCGGCACCCGGCGCACGGCCCGGAGAGGATTTCATCATTCTGCTGGCACGCTCCGTTGTGGCGCAGGTGCTGATGTATAATACCAACAGGCTCAGAATTCTTGCCGAACGAGGGGGGCAGCCTTTTTCGGCGGAAGAGCTGGCCATTGTGGCTCAACATATCACCCTGTTCTCGCTGGGCGGGGTTAACAATGTTTCGGAGTATCTGATATGCGGTTAGTTCGCGTTCAATCCCTTGCGGCAGGGTTTCTGGTTGCCGCTGTGCTGGCTTTTGCCGGTTGCGATGATTCATCCAAGGCATCTGCAACGGATGCCGCTACGCAAAAGCCGGTTGCCGGAAACGCCTCGGCCATGGCCGACAAGCCGGAACTGCCGCCAAAGCCGGAATACGTGGTCAACGTGAAGGTCGAAACAATCACCCCCGCCAGCATGCAGGATATTCTTGTGCTGCCCGGAGAAACCGAGGCGCTGGATGACGTCAGTCTGGCCGCGGAACGGGCCGGTGTGGTGGAGTGGGTCGGCGTTACCGAAGGCCAGATGGTGAAGGAAGGCCAGCAGATCGTGCGCATCAATCTGGCTGCCCTGCAGGCTGCTCTGGACAGGGCAAAGGCGAACCTGAAGCTGGCTGATGAGCAGCTGCGCCGCCGCCGTGACCTGTATGGCCGCAAGGTGCTTTCCCGCGAGGAGCTTGAGCAGTCTGAGAACGAACAGACCGTGGCGCTGGCGAACCTGCGTGAGGCTGAAGTGAATTACAACTACGGCATTACCAGCTCCACCGTCTCCGGCGTGGTGAACAAGGTGTATGTCGATCCCGGCGAATACGTGGCCGAAGGTGCCACCGTGGCAGATATAGTGAACGTGGGCACCCTGCGCATCAATTTCAATGTGCCTGAGGCCGACGTGCGTTTTCTTGCCGAAGGCCAGAAGGCCGAGGTGCGGGTAGATACCTATCCCGACCGCAAGTGGATGGGCACCGTGGATTTTGTGGCATGGAAGGCCGACGTGGCCACCAGAACCTTTCAGGTACGGCTGGTGGTGGACAACCGTGACGGCAGAATCCGTCCGGGCATGATTGCCCGTGCCGCTTTTGTGCGCCGCTCGCTCAGCGATGCCGTGACAGCGCCGCTGTTCTGCGTGCAGGACAAGGGCGGAGAGCGCATCGTGTTTGTGGAGAAGGACGGCGTTGCGCAGGCGCGCACGGTTGAGCTTGGCGTCATTGATGGCGACCGGGTGCAGGTGCTCAAGGGGCTTGCACCGGGAGACAGGCTCATCGTGGCCGGACATACCGAAGTTGAAGACGGCACAAAGGTGAACGTGCGATGATATTGAATGAAGGCGCTCTGAAAAACCAGTCTCTGGTTTTGGTGCTGCTCATACTTATAGTGGTGGCAGGTCTTTACAGCTATGTGAAGCTGCCGCGCGAAGCCGCTCCGGATATTCAGATTCCGTACATCTTCGTAACCACCGATTATGAAGGCGTGGCCCCCGAAGACATGGAGAAGCTCATCACCATTCCGCTGGAGCGCAAGCTCAAGGGGCTGGAAGGTGTTGAGGAACTTACCTCCCAGTCTGACGACGGCAGCTCCACCATTGCCATCAAGTTTCTGCCCAGCGTTGATATTGACGATGCGTTGCAGAAGGTGCGCGACAAGGTGGATCAGGCCAAGGGCGACCTGCCCTCGGACCTTGAGGATGACCCTCTCATCAGCGAAATGAACTTCTCGGACCAGCCCATCCTGCAGGTTGTGCTTTCCGGGCCGTTCAGCCTGAAGCGGCTCAAGGTGTTTGCCGAGGAGCTGGAGGATCGTTTTGAGGCCATTCCCGGCGTGCTGGATGCCCGCATCATCGGTGGGCTTGAGCGCGAGATTCACGTGGAGTTCGATCTGGACAGGGTGGGGGCGTATAATGTGCCGTTTACCACCATGCTCAAGGCTGTTGAACGTGGCAACGTGAACATGCCGGGCGGCTCCATGAATATCGGCGATGCCCGCTATCAGGTGCGTGTGCCCGAAGATTTCCAGAATCCTTCGGAGATCAACAACATCGTGGCCTTCGTGCGGGACGGTAAGCCCGTGTATCTGCGCGACGTGGCCACCATACGTGACCATTACAAGGAACCGGATACCCTGAGCCGGTTGAACAAGGAAAACGCGGTTACCCTGCAGATCGTGAAGCGCAGCGGCGAGAACATCATCTTCATCAACGACCAGGTGACCGAGGTCGTGAAGGAGATGCGTGACTATCTGCCCCCCACGCTGAACATCAGCCTTACGGCAGACATGGCGGAGGATATCCGCAGCATGGTGGCCGACCTTGAGAACAACATCCTCTCCGGTCTGCTGCTGGTTCTGGCCGTGGTGCTCGTTTTCATCGGCGGGCGCTCTGCGGTGTTTGTTTCCGTAGCCATTCCGCTGTCCATGCTTATTACCTTTGCCATGCTGCGGGTGCTCGATATCACCCTGAACATGGTGGTGCTCTTCTCGCTCATTCTCGCGCTGGGCATGCTGGTGGATAACGGCATCGTTATCGTGGAGAACATCTACCGCCACATGCAGGAAGGCAAAACCCGTTTTCAGGCGGCCATGGACGGCACCAGCGAAGTGGCGTGGCCGGTTATCACCTCCACGCTCACAACCGTGGGCGCGTTCTTCCCCATGGTGTTCTGGCCGGGCATTATGGGCGGCTTCATGTCCTTTCTGCCCAAGACGGTCATTCTGGCCCTCATGGGCTCGCTGTTTGTGGCGCTGGTGGTGAACCCCGTGCTGTCGGCACGGTACCAGACCGCCAAGCCCCCGCGTTTTGCTGATGACGGCACCGAGGCATCGTCCCGTTCGCGCAGGGTATATACGTGGCTGCTGGAATGGTCTCTGGATCACCGCTGGCTGGTCATCGTGATTTCCTTTGTCATGTTCATCGGCTCTGCAATGGCCTTTGGCACATTCGGCAAGGGGGTGGAGTTCTTCCCCGAGACCGAGCCGAAGCGTGCCTACGCCAACATCAAGATGCCCATCGGCACCAACCTTGATGCTACTGACAGGCAGGTGCGGGTCATTGAACGCGTTGCATCGGAATACGGTGATGTTCGGTTTGTCATTGCCAGCAGCGGCACGGGCACGGGCGGTGATTTCGGCGGTGGCGGCACGGGCACGCATCTCGGTTCCGTTGCGCTTGACTTCAAGCCCATTGCCGAGCGTACGCGCCATTCGTCCGATATCGTGGCCGAGGTGCGTGAGCGGCTTGCAGGCATGATCACCGGCGCGGAACTGCGTGTGGAAAAAGAGAAGGAAGGTCCGCCCACGGGCGACCCTGTGAGCCTTGAAATATACGGCGACGACATGAAGGTGCTGGGCGAGTTTGTTGAGCAGGTGCGGGGCATCATGCGCGACATTCCCGGTATAGTGGACCTGAAGGACAACTTCGTGAACGGCAAGCCGGAAATCCAGATCCGTGTGGATAAGGAAAAGACCGCGCTGCTGGGACTGGATACCTATGATGTCGCCTACACGGTAAAGGCCGCCATCAATGGTGCCAAGGTAGGCGTATACCGTGAAGGCAAGGATGAATACGACATCATTGCCAAGCTTCCCGAAAAGGACAGGCAGTCTGTGGAGGCCCTGCGCCGCATTACTGTTTCCGGTCCCAACGGCGAGCCGGTTCCGCTTACCACGCTGGCAGACATTCATCTTGCCAGCGGCCTTGGTGCCATCAACCACAAGGACCAGAAGCGTGTGGTTACCGTTTCGTCCGACGTGAACGGCAGGCTCGCCAACGACATCATCAAGGAGCTTGACGGCAAGCTCAAAAAGCTGAGCTGGCCCCGCGGCTATTCATACAGCTTCGGCGGTGAACAGGAAGAGCAGCGCAAGGCGGAGGAGTTCCTCACCGAGGCGTTTATCGGTGCCATATTCCTTATCTTCATGGTGCTGGTGGCGCAGTTCAACTCCATGCTCACGCCGTTCATCATTCTCACCTCGGTGGTGCTCTCGTTCATCGGCGTGTTCCTCGGACTGCTGATTACGGGCACGGCCTTCGGTATCATCATGACGGGCGTGGGTGTCATATCCCTTGCCGGGGTGGTGGTGAACAACGCCATTGTGCTCATAGACTACTTTGAGCAGCTCAAGAAGACGGGCATGGAAACGCGTGAGGCCTTGATAAAGGCCGGCATTACCCGCTTCCGTCCGGTTATGCTCACGGCCATTACGACCATTCTGGGCTTGCTGCCCATGGCCATAGGCGTGAGCTTCGACTTCTTCAAGATGGAGCTTATCACCGAGTCGGAATCTGCCCAGTGGTGGGGGCCGATGGCAGTTGCCGTTATCTTCGGCCTGCTGGTGGCCACGCTGCTCACGCTGGTGGTGGTGCCGGTGCTTTGCTCGCTGCAGGATAGCCTGCGTACCAGACGGCAACGCAAGCGCGATGCCGGAAAGACCCGGGAAGAGAGTGCGGGCGGACAGGCAGATGCTGCAGATTCGACCGGCACGGTCAGTCCTGACAGTCATGCAGGGACTGCCGTGCATGAAGGCCAGCACGCATAGCGTGGGCCGATAATGAAAACAAAAAAGGGACGCTCCCCGGAGCGTCCCTTTTTCGTTGCGTTGCGTTGCGTCTAATACGTAATCACTGATTACAGGGTCTGCAGAACCCAGGCGACCCGGCCGATAATGGCTTCGGAACGCTTTTCCACCGGCAGATACTGCTCGGGGTGGGACTGGTTTTCGCTGCGCATTATGAAGCGGTTGTTGGCTGCGTCAAGGAAGAGGCGCTTCAGTGAAATGCCTTCGTAAGGAACGAACACGCCATAGATTTCGCCGGAAAGGACGTTCTTCTGGTTGGTGTCGAGGCCCACGTAGGCGCTCTTGTGGATGAGGGGTTCCATGCCGGAAGCTTCCACACGCAGTACCTGAATATTTGTGCCTGCGAAGGACTGGGGAATGCACAGCTTGCCTATTCCCTTCAGAACACGCTGGCCGTTGTCGTCGGTTTCGCACTGCATGGAGTGGATGGTCACCACGGCGTTACGGGCATCGGGGTCGCCGAACTTGGCGGAATCCTCGAACACGCGGCCTGCTGCGGGGCCTTCCAGGGGCTCATAGCCCTGCTCGGTACGAAGATACATGGGGCCAACGCCCTTCTTCAACCAGTCGGGGTTCAGACCGAACTTTTCGAAGAGCTTCATGTACCAGTCGGAAGGCACAGAGTTACGGCGTTTGGCATCGGAGATGCTGGACTGACGGATGTCCAGCACTTCAGCCAGCTCAACCTGGGTACGAGTGTGGGTTGAGAGCTTGATGCGCTCAAAGACTTCATCAAAGGTGGACACGTGATTTCTCCCGCCTGTCACGGCGATGGCATGGAAGGGATGCGCATGCACCGGTTGACATTGTGTTTTTTCTTGTATAAGAATTGCTATATCTTGATGCTGTGTCTGCTTCCCGTTAGATGCAACAGTTCTGTGGCGGAAACGTTTGCGCACACTCATGACGGTAAGTGGGCATGCCTTGCAAGAAGCAAAGTGCAAACTTAACCCCCGCTCCATCCTTCCATGGAGGGGGCCGTTAGCAGCATCTGTATCGTCGTGCATCCGAGTGGGGGTGCAAGCAGAGCACAGCTTGTCCTCGGTACCTTGCCGCTGTCTCTCATCAGGGAGAAAACAGTCGGCAGCCACATTGCTTGATGGCGACGTATCGCGTTGCGCCAAAGCACATGTAGACACATTACCATATACAAAAAACAGGATGATATCAAACACCAATGTGTGTGAACCTATTTGGTGTGGAAAAGTTCTGTACTTATCAGTGCTTAGCACCCTGAATTGCAGCGGCCTGAACGCAATTAACGCGGCAGTAAACGTAATGTCTACTGCCGCGTTGTATTGTGTTGCTCAATCTGTCAGCGCTTACTTCAGGAACTTCAGGAACTGGTCGTCCGGCGTAAGCAAGATGCGCGTTTTGCCGGTAAGACTTTTCTTGTATGCTTCCATCGAACGCTGGAATTCATAGAATTCAGGCGACTTGCTCAGCGCTTCTGCGAATATTCTCGTGGAGAGGGCTTCGCCTTCGCCTCGGATAACAGAAGCCTGTCTGCGCGCTTCAGCAAGAATAACAGCCTGTTCCTTGTCGGCAGTGGACTTGATGGTCGTGGATTCTTCCTGACCTTCAGAGCGGTACTGCTTTGCCTGACGTTCACGTTCCGCACGCATGCGGCCGAATATGGCGCGCTGGTTTTCCGGCGGAAGATCGGTGCGCTTTATGCGTACGTCGATGATCTCTATACCGTATTCCGAAATCAGTTCCGAGGAACGCTTGGTCACCATTTCCATGATGGCGCTGCGTTCAGAGGATACCACTTCGGTCAGGGTATAGCGGCCAAGGAAAACACGCAGCTGCGAATAGACGATATCATCCAGACGTGCCTGTGCACCGGGAATGGTGCGCACAGTCTGGTAGAAGCGCAGCGGGTCGGTGATGCGCCAGCGGGCATAGTTGTCCAACACCAGCGCCTTTTTGTCCTTGGTCAGCGCTTCGGCAGGCTGTGCGTCATAATCGAGCACGCGGGCGTCGAAGTATATGACGTTCTGCACGAAGGGCAGCTTGAAGTGCAGGCCCGGTTCGCGCACGCCGCCGACGGGTTTACCAAGCTGCAGCACCAGTGCTCTCTGGGTCTGATGCACGGTAAAGGCCGACTGGAACACGATGACGATGCCGACGAACAGGCCGATGATGAGGGTGAGCGATCTGTTTGACATGATTACTCGCCTCCCTTCACGGTCTTCAGTTTGTCGAGAGGCAGATAGGGAACCACCTGTGACATGCCCTTTTCAGGGATGATCAGCTTGTCCACATCAGGGCTGGAAAGGATTTCTTCCATGGTTTCCAGATAGAGGCGCTTCTTGGTGACGTCCTTGGCCTTGTTGTATTCCTGCAACACGGCGAGGAAGCGGTTGGCTTCACCTTCGGCGTTCTTGACCACGGTTTCCTTGTAAGCCTGTGCCTGGTTCACGATCTGTGCGGCATTGCCTCGCGCCTTGGGCAGCAGTTCATTGCGGTAGGCTTCCGCCTCGTTGATGATACGGCTGCGGTCTTCGCGGGCGCTGGCCACGTCCTTGAATGCATCGATGACTTCCTTGGGCGGATGTACATCCTGCATCTGCACGGCCACTACGCGAACCCCTGCACCATAACGGTCGAGGATGTTCTGCAGCAGGTCGCGGCAATCGCTCTGGATCTGGGTTTTACCCTTGGTCAGGGCGTTGTCGATGACGTTGTGGCCGATGACTTCACGCATGGCCGCTTCTGCGGCGCTCTTCACGGTCCAGGGTTGCTGGGTGACGTTGAAGAGATATGCCACGGGATCCTTGATCTGATATTGCACGATGAACTGAACATCCACGATGTTCTCATCACCGGTGAGCATCAGGGATTCTTCCTTCACCGAGCGCATTGAGCCCTGCTGGAAGGTGCCGCGGTCAGTGGAGCGGAAGCCTACTTCAAGGCGGCGGATTTCCGTGATTTTGGGTTTGTAGACGTTTTCCACCGGGAAGGGGAGATGGTAGTGGGGGCCTGCTTCCACGGTACGGTCATATTGACCGAAGCGCAGCACGATACCCACTTCATCTGGTTCCACGATGAACACGCCTGAAGCCAGCCAAAGAAGTAAGACCAGGCCAAGCACAAGCTTGCCTGCGGGGAACTTGAAGCCCCTGAGCTTCTTCAGGCTGTCGCCGATGGGGTCGAGGTTGGGACCGCCGGGACCCCAACCGGGCCCGGGGCCCTGTCCGCCACCGGACTGCCTTTGCCGTTTTTCTTGCAGTTTTTCCCAATCCCAGTTCATAATGCTTGAAAAAATATGGCACTTACGATGATTGGTCAAGAAGCATCGCTGTAAATCCGTGTTACTGTCAAAACTTTATCCACGACTGTTCCCCATACCTGAAGCCTGTGACTGATACCGTTTTTCGCGCGTACGACATACGCGGCGTGGTGGGCTCCGATTTTGACGAAGAATGGGTGGAATGCCTCGGCAGGGCCATAGGCACCTTCTTTCTGCGCCGGGGGCACCGCGATGCCGTGGTGGGGCACGATTGCCGCCATTCTTCTCCCGCCTATCAGCAGGCCCTGACCAAGGGGCTGCTTTCCACGGGTGTGGATGTGACCGTTCTCGGCATGGTGGCAACCCCTCTGCTGTATTTCGGCATAGTCCATCTGGGGCGGCAGGCCGGTGTTATGATCACGGCAAGTCATAATCCGCCGCAATACAACGGATTCAAGGTGTGGGCAGGGCGTGGAACCGTGCATACCACTGCCATACGCGAAATTTATGAGATAATGGCTTCCGGTGACTTTGCCGAAGGGCAGGGCATTGGTTGCGAGCATGATATCGTGCCGGATTACGAGGCCGCAGTGCTTGAGCGCAACCGGCTTTCGCGTCCGCTCCGGGTGGTGGTGGACGGCGGCAACGGCGCGGGGGGCGAGGTCTGTGCCCGCATTTTGCGCCACATGGGCTGCGATGTCGAAGAAATGTACTGCGAGCCGGATGGCGACTTTCCCAACCACCATCCCGACCCGACCATTGAGGCGTACATGGCGGACCTTATCGGCCGCATGCGCACTACGGGTGCCGATCTCGGCATAGGGCTGGATGGCGATGCGGACAGGCTCGGCATAGTGGATGCCGGTGGCAGGCTGCTGCTTGGCGATGAACTTTTCAGCCTGTTCGCCCGTGATATGCTTTCCCGGTTGCCCGGCAGCCTGCTCATAGGTGATGTTAAGTGCTCGCATCGTCTGTTTGACGACATCCGCCAGCATGGTGGCAGGACCATGATGTGGGTGACGGGCCATTCCGTGATGAAGGCGAAAATGCTGGAGGAAGATGCGCCCATGGCGGGCGAGCTTTCCGGGCACATGTTCTTCAATGAGGGCTGGTTTGGGTTTGATGACGCGGTGTATGCTGCGGCGCGTATTGCCACTATTCTGTCCGCGCAGGCAAAGCCTTTGACGGAACTGCCGGGGTGGCCCCATGCGTGCAGCACCCCTGAGCTGCATGTGCCCTGTCCGGATGCCGTGAAATTCGCCGTTATAAAGAAGGCGCAGGATTATTTCCGTACGCGCCATGATGATGTAATTGATATAGATGGTGTGCGGTTGAACTTTCCCGACGGATGGGGACTGGTTCGCGCATCCAATACGCAGCCGGTGCTTGTGATGCGCTTTGAGGCGCAGACGAGGGAGCGGCTTGATGCGATACGGACGATGATGGAAACGCCGCTTAAGGAATGGATAGCCGAAGCGGGCGGACAAATATAAACGCTACGCGCCCTGTGCGCTGATGAAAGGCGGCTGAGATGAAAATATTGCGGGCAAGCAAAATGGAACGGTGCATCGGATGCCATTCCTGTTCGCTGGCGTGCGCCCGTCTGGTGCACAGAAAACTGTCGTGGAACACGGCAGGCATACGCATTGCCTCGGCGGGTGGGCTTTCCACCGGTTTTGAGGCGCATTTGTGCGTGGCCTGCGATCCTGCACCCTGTGCTGCGGCGTGCCCCACGGGTTCGCTGACTCAGCGCAAGGGCGGCGGGGTGAAGCAGGACCGCGAACTGTGCATACGCTGTGGCAAGTGTGCTGCAGCCTGCCCTGTGGACGCCATCTATATGGAACCGGAGGAGAATTCCCCCTACCTGTGCATTCACTGTGGCCGGTGTGTGGCGTTCTGTCCGCACGGGTGTCTGGAATTGGCGGATGCGCCAGATGCGCCAGATGCGCTGGATGAGGCGGTAGCCAGTCAGCCAGATAGCAAGACGGACGGACAGCCAGACAAGGGGGTGAGCTATGCGTACTGATTACAGCTATTCCCGCGTACTGCATGTCGATCTGGAAACAGGCCGTTCGCGCGTACTGCGTTTCGGCAGCAGGGCCGAGCATCTGGGCGGCAGCGGTCTTGCCGCAGCCCTGTATGCAACCTACGGCCTGCCGGATGCTCCGGCTCTGGACCCCAGACAACCTCTGATCTTCGCCGTTGGTCCCCTTACGGGCTTCTTCCCGCTCATGAGCAAGGTGGTATGCGGGTTCCGCTCTCCTTATACAGGGGAGTGGGCAGAAAGCCACGCCGGGGGCAGGCTTGCCCTGTCGCTGCGCTTTGCCGGATATGATGCCCTGATGGTCACGGGGACGGCGCGTGGTCTTTCTGCACTGGTAGTCGGTGCCCGCACCGTGGATGTGCATGATGTGAGCTACCTGCGTGGGGCAGATGTCTTTTCCGCAGGCAAATACCTGCGCCGTTTCGGCAAGGCCAGCTCGGGCCACCGTTCCTGCATCCGCATAGGTCCTGCCGGAGAGCGGGGCGTGCACTACGCCTGCATCAACGTGGATTCGTTTCGGCATTTCGGCAGGCTTGGGGCGGGCTCCGTCATGGGTGCCAAGAACCTCAAAGGCATTGTGGTGCAGGGCGACGGCTCGTTCGTGCTGCCCGAGGGCAACGCCTACGCCAAGCTCATGCGCGATGTGTATAAGGACATCACCGCCACGGACAAGATGCGCAAGTATCACGACCTAGGCACACCGGCCAACCTGCTGGCCCTGAACGAACTCAAGGCCCTGCCGTGGAACAACTTGCAAAAGACCTCGGACGACCGAATAGACGGCGTTTCCGGCGAAACTTTTGCCGACAAGTTCCTGCTGCGCCAGACGGCCTGTGCGGGGTGCCCTGTGGGGTGCATCCATATCGGCCTGTTGCGCCAGCAGTTCGCCAAGGACCATGAGTTTCTCTACAAGCAGGTTTCCTACGACTATGAATCCATATTCTCGCAGGGGACTATGCTGGGGCTGACGGATGCCTCGGATGTGCTGGCCCTGCTGGATGAAACGGAAAAGCTGGGGCTGGACTGCATGAGCTCGGGCGTAGCGCTCGCATGGGTTGCCGAGGCTTCCGAAAAGGGGGTGCTGAGCGAGAAGGAAACCATCGTACCCATACGTTTCGGCGAGGTGCAGGGTTTTCTGGAAGCGCTGCGGCATCTGGCTCTGGCCAGCAACGAATTCTACCGGGTGCTGGGCACCGGCACGCTCAAGGCCGCAGATATCTATGGCGGCTCGGACTATGCCTGTGTTCTCGGGCAGGAGATGGCGGGCTATGCCACGGGCGAGGTGTTCTTCGTGGCACAGGCCTACGGATTCCGCCATTCGCATCTGGATTCCGGCGGATATTCATGGGATCAGACTGCCAAGGACAAGGACGCCGGCAAGGCGGTGGACTTCCTCGTGGATGACGAGTACAAGCGCATCCTCATCAACAGCATGGTTTCCTGCATGTTTGCCCGTGCCTCTTATGGTCCGGACCGCATAGGCGAGTGCCTTGAGTCCGTAGGGCTTGCAGATGTGGCTGCCAATCTGGGCACCGCAGGCAGGGACATGCAGGCACTGCGCTGGAACCTCAAATGCCGCACAGGGTTTGATGTACATTCCGTGCGTATTCCCAAGCGGTATACCGAGGTTGTCACATGGAAGGGCGGCATTGACGAAGCCTACATGAATGACGTGCGCAGGCGCTACGAACAGGCCATTCTGGATATGGCGGCGAAGGCGCCCGTTATTTCCGGCGCAGAGGAGGGTTGATGCTGTTCCGTTCCAGAGGTCCCCTCATCAAGGCAGAGAGCGGGTCAGAGCTGTTTCTCCGTTCCATGCTGCTGATTGCCGTGGTTGTGCTTGTCGGCGTGGCCTTCTGGTACCAGATCGGCGCGAACCTGCGCGATATCAACTCGCGGGGGGCCGTGTGGGACGAGGCCAATGTGCTTTCTTCCGACCAGCGGGCAGCCCTGCGCGATTATGCCGCAGAGCTGAAGGAAATGTACGGCATCAAGCTGCGCCTGCAGGTACGCACTTCGCCAGTCGCGTTGCCGGATATGGACAGTAAGACCCTGTTCATCGGCATAAATCCGCAGACACAGCAGGTGCTTATCGAGTTTCCCACCCTGCTGCGCAAGGCTCTTGGCGACGAGTATCTGTACCGCATGCAGAATGAGCATTTCATCCCCTATTTCAAGCAGGGGAAGTGGCAGCAGGGGCTTGCGGATGCACTCACCCAGCTGTGGCTGGACATGGGCGGCGGTTAGGCAGAGGCTGCGGCTTTATCTGCACAGGATCGAATATTTTTATCATGATGGGCAAGGCTGATGTTCTGCCCGCTACTTGCCGCCCGTATGTACCGGACGGTTTCAGGTGTAACGATATATATGAAGCAAGTTCAGATATTTACAGATGGTTCCTGTCTCGGCAATCCCGGCCCCGGTGGCTGGGGCACCATTCTTCGCTGCAATGATATGGAAAAGGAGTTGTCCGGCGGGTTTTCGCTGACAACCAACAACCGCATGGAGATTCTGGCCGTTCTGGAAGGGCTTTCTGCCCTGAAGGAAGAGTGCAAGGTCGATCTGTATACGGACTCGCAATACGTCCGTAACGCGGTGGAAAAGAAGTGGCTGGTAAACTGGCAGAAAAACGGTTGGAAGACTGCAAGCAAGCAGCCCGTGAAGAACCGTGATCTGTGGGAGCGGCTTGTGCCGATGCTGAAAAAGCACTCCGTCCAGTTCCACTGGGTGCGCGGACACAGCGGCCACCCCGAAAACGAGCGGTGCGACGTTCTGGCCCGCACAGAGGCCGGTCGCAAGGGGCAGCCGGTCGACCCGGGGCACGAAGCTTAGCCCCCTGCCATCACGACATGCCCGTATATGGGACAGGTCCGCCATCCGGCCCTGTCCCTTTTCATATCTGCGGTGCGAGAATGACAATGAAGAATAATTCTCATTGTCTAAGTGGCAGTAGACGGGTACATACAAGCTACATACTACAGCGCACGCAGAGGAGAGTTGGTCATCATGCAGCAGGCGGTGGCGTCGCGAACTCGTAATACCGGCATGAAGCTCGATATACAGCTTGGCACCAAGATGCTCATGAGCCTGAACGGCTCAGAGGGCAAGCATGGTACTGAACTCATCGGCCTTAATCCTTACGAGTATCTTATTCTGAAGATGCCACTGGTCCCGGGCATACGCAATCGCATGATGCCGGGTGAGGGGCTGACCATCAGATACATGTTTCAGGGAACCATTATCGGCTTCAAGACACATGTCATCAACCATATCAGCAAGCCTTCTTCTCTGGTCTTTGTGGAGTTTCCCGATACGCTGGAGCAGTATGAGCTGCGTTCCGACAAGCGCCTTAAATGCATCATTCCCACAGAAGTGCATTCCGCCCATGGCGTACACAAGGCGGCCATTGTTGACCTTTCCGCAGGCGGGTGCAAAATCTGTTTTGAAGTGAAGAGTTCCGATGCCGTCCGCAAGCTCGACTCAGAGGAAATGCTTGTCATAAAAAGTAGCCTGTTCACCGGGGAAGATGAGATGCTTTCCTGCGTGTGCCGCAATGTGGAGATAGACAAGTCCACCATGACGGTTGGGGCGGCTTTCTCCGACCTTGATCCCGGCGTTTCCAGACGGCTCAAGGAATACATAGAGACAGTCTCCACTTTTCTGTAGAATTCTTCATCTGATGCTGACAAGCCATGCCCGGCGCGAGAATGCGCGGCATGGCTTTTTCTTTTTCGGGACCCGCATCGTGTGTAAGTTGCGTGGTTTACATGACTGGGGCTGATGCGTATTGTGACATGATGGAGCATTTCATGGACATGGTGCATCAGCTCGGCTTCACAGACTGGGCCGTGGTGTGGGCTGGCTTGGTCAAGCCCATGGTCAGGCTCGTCTTTTTCATTGCGGCGGGCCTCATGCTGGGGAATATCATCGAGGCACTCAACTGGACGCACGGCGTGGCGCGTATTGCCGCTCCCCTCGTGCGTATGGGGCATTTGCGGGATATCTCGGGTGCATCATTCTCCATGGCCTTTTTCTCCACCATAACGGCCAACACCATGCTGGCAGGCAGCTATGAAAAGGGAGAAATATCCCGCCGTGAGCTTGTCTTTGCCAACCTGTTCAACAGCACACCTGCCTTTTTTCTCCATTTGCCCACCATGTTCTTCATGGCGGTTCCCTTTATCGGTGACGCTGCCTTTACTTATGTGGGGCTGGTGCTTACGGCTGCCATTCTCCGGACTGTGGGAACCGTGGTGGCAGGGCGCATCATGCTTCCCCCCCTGCCTGAAGGATGCATAACCTGCCGTCTGGAAGAAGAACGGAGCAGCGGCTGGCGTGACGCACTGCACAAGAGCTGGCGGCGGTTCAAACAACGCCTGCCGCGCATTCTTTATATTACCGTGCCGGTGTATGTGCTCATGTATGTTCTGAACAAGACGGGCGGCTTCAACGCGTTGCAGGCAATGATGGAGGGCCGCGTGGGGGCACTTGGGTTTCTCAACCCTGCAGGGCTCAGCGTGGTGCTCATGCACCTTGCCGCCGAATTTGCCGCCGCCCTTGCCGCTGCAGGGCAACTGCTGCATGCCGGAACGCTGACCGCCCGTGATGTTGTCATGACCCTGCTCGTGGGCAATATCCTTTCTTCACCCATGCGGGCATTCAGGCATCAGTTTCCTTCCTATGCGGGCATTTTCAAGCCGCGTCTGGCGCTCTTCCTCATCGTCTTCAATCAGGTGCTGCGGGCAGCTTCCATTGCGCTCATGGCAGCACTGTACTGGTGGTGGACAGCATAAGCGTGTCTGTGTCCATTCCTCTGAACTGCATCGTACTCCCTTCGCTCGTGTACTCGCTGGTGCCGTGATTTAACTCTCCGCACGATATTCTGCATTTCGGCTTTGCAATCTGGGGCTGCTCCTGCGGCACGTCCCTAATGTATGACGCGTTGTCGCATGCAGAGGGCATGGTGTGCGGCTAGTACACGTTGAGCTATCCGTTTTCATGCCGGAGGACAGGGCTGGGCAGGTCGGTCTTGTGGCATGTTCTTAGTATCATATGAAACGGCCGGTCTTCAGCGGAAGACCGGCCGTTATGTGTACTAACAGAAGAACCCCGGGACGGGTGGGGGCCGTGCCGGGGTTCAACTACTTTGAGCTTATACCGTATATGTGACTCAGGCGTTATGCCTTGGTCGCATTCAGCTTACTCTCCAGCGGGAAGACCGGCAGGTAGCCGTAAGAGAGCGAGAGCACGATAGCGCCGTAAGCGACGACCAGTGCACTGGAGCCCCATTCCGCCCAGTTCGGTGCATACGTTTCCCAGGTGTCAAAGGGCATAACCGGCATAGCCAGTGCCTGAACCGTGAAGAAGTAGCGGTTGTTGGTTACACCGATGCAGTCGAGCAGGGCGTCGGAGTAGAACAGGGCAGGGTTGTTGCGCAGGCTGGGAACGAGCAGGATGATG